>NZ_BORF01000006.1:0-236930 GCF_018333035.1 Bacillus sp. J41TS8 | reverse complement strand
GCTGTTCGCGCTGATCTTTAGAGTGCTTAGACAACATGGCAAAACCTCCAAAAACTAGATTTCACTCACATTTTAACAAAAAAAGCTTGTCGATCAAGCCACTTTTTGTGGCTTTGTCGACAAGCTGAAAGCTTGACGGATATCCGTCAAGCTTTTTTTATTATGTGTTTAATTTTTCTTTTTCGGCCGCTTGTTTCGCATAATGTTCTTCGGCGAGCTTGTCGATTTCTTTTTTCAATTCCTCGACCATCGTTTCCTCAGGCACTTTCCGGACGATTTCGCCTTTGCGGAACAGGAGGCCTTCGCCGCGTGCGCCGGCAATCCCGATATCGGCTTCGCGAGCTTCTCCGGGACCGTTGACGGCACAGCCGAGAACGGCAACTTTGATCGGCGCCTTGATTTTAGCGATGTAATCTTCGACTTCATTGGCGATGCTGATCAAATCGATTTCGATCCGGCCGCAAGTCGGGCAGGAAATCAATGTCGCTGCATTGGAAGCGAGCCCGAAAGATTTCAGGAGCTCCCTGGCGACTTTTACTTCTTCGACCGGGTCCGCGCTTAAAGAAATCCGCAATGTATTGCCGATTCCTTTTGAAAGGATCGCGCCGAGCCCGGCGGCGCTTTTCACCGTACCGGCAAACAGCGTTCCCGATTCGGTGATGCCTAAATGAAGCGGATAATCGAATGCTTTTGCCGCTTTTTCGTACGCTTCAATCGCCAGATTTACATCAGACGCCTTCATGCTGACGATGATATCGTGGAAATCGAGATCCTCAAGAATTTTAATGTGGTGCAGTGCACTTTCGACCATGCCGTCTGCTGTCGGATAGCCGTATTTCTCAAGGATTCGTTTTTCCAGAGAGCCTGCATTGACGCCGATCCGGATCGGAATGCCCTTTTCCTTCGCTGCATTGACAACCGCTTCAACCTTTTCGCGGCGGCCGATGTTTCCCGGATTGATGCGGATTTTATCGGCTCCGCCTTCGATCGCTTTTAAAGCCAATTTATAGTTGAAATGAATATCCACGACAAGAGGAATGGATATCCGCTTTTTGATCTCAGGAATCGCGTCTGCAGCCCGTTCATCAGGACAGGCGACGCGGACGATTTGACATCCCGCTTCCGCGAGTCTGTTGATTTCGGCGACGGTTGCTTCAACGTCATGTGTTTTCGTTGTTGTCATGCTTTGAATGACGACTTCGTTATTGCCGCCTATTGTTAAAGGTCCCACTTTAACGGGACGCGTTTTTGTACGATGTGTGATTTCACTCACTTGAATTCGCTCCTTAAGTATAATTCGGAGGCGGTTGCTCCTTTTCTTATACCAAATCGTTTACAAGTCTTATTGTAACAGCCCGTTCATGAAACTGACAAGAAATTAACGCTTATTCAGGATAAACGGGAAACTTGTAGGTGACGCCTGCTTGAATGCGGCTTGCCTTAACATTCGGATTCAGCGCTTCAAAATCCTCGGCTATTTTGTCGGCCGGAACGGCGCTGTTCCCGATGATTGAAAATACGGTTTGTCCAGGTTTGACGGTAACGGTCTTATATTGCAGGCTTGCAGCCGGAGCTTCCGCTGCCATGGTTGAAGCCGGCAAGGCGTTTTGAGGGATGGTGCCTGATTTCAAGTCATAATAAACAATGAACAGGGCGAGCAAAATCGAAAACAGCACAATCACACGTTTCATCTGATTTGTCCCCATTTCGTGCATTTTTTATTATGTTACGCTTGTCCCTCTTTCAACATGACAATAAATTTGCTCCTGCCCGCTTTACCTCGCTGCTTTAGAAGCCGGCGTCTCTTTAATGGCGAGAAACAGGATAATAAAGTTCACAAACCAGTTCAGGAGGAACTGACTTGGAACCACCGCCTCCAGCGCGTCCATAATTGCAAAAAACACGGTTGCGAGCGTGATCGAATAAGCAGACATCACCCAAAGGTGCTTATAGGAGAGCATTTTCTTCTGTCCGTTGCGAATGATCAGCCCGATGACGGCAAGAACCGAGACATCAATGAATTTTCCGGCTGCCGTCGCCAAAAACAGCAGAACGCATAAGACGGGAACAATCACCGATTTATTTTGATCAACTAAAGAAAGGATATCGTCCTTGGACATGTCTTCGGGAAGCATTGTGTACGGCATTTCCTGGACTTGGCCGTCAATGGCGATGACGAACTTATCTTTCAGAATGCCGACGGAATTCCGTTTGTCTTCGATCTGTTTTGTTTTATAAGAGCCGCTCGGATCAAAAACGATGACAAATCCGAATGACTGTGATTCAATCGCTTTCTTTGCATCTGTTTGCAGCGAGCCGTCTTTTATGGAGAAAGCGGGGAATTCTTTCACAGCTGACTGAAAGCTGTTCATTGTATTCACCACTCCGCTGCTGATATGGTAAAGATTCGGGAGAGCGGCGATGATGCTGAGCAAAAATACGTATAAAATCGTTTTCCCTATGCCTTGGAAACGCATTTTGCCAATCGCGTGAGGGGAATATGTACTTTTAAAAAATCGCTGAAATAAATTCATTCGGTTTCACTTCCTATATCTATAATGTATCTGCATTATTGTATCGTCACAAAAGGACGAATACAAGAAAACTTATCGATCAACAGGGACTCTGGAAGTTTCCTTTTGGAAAAATGGGTATAATATGAAGCATCACAATCGATTGGAGGGGATTCGGATGGATGTTTTATATTGGATCATCATTGCGGCGATGTTCGTCATTGCGTTCATCGGCCTTGTTTATCCCATCATTCCGAGCGTCGTTTTCATCGTAGCCGGCTTTGTTCTATACGGTTTTTTATTTACATTCGGGCATTACTCCTACCTGTTTTGGATTATTGAAGGCATTTTTACAGCCGTATTGTTTGCCGCTGACTATATTGCAAATCTCCTCGGTATTAAGCGCTTCGGCGGCAGCAGGGCGGCGATATGGGGCAGCACAATCGGCCTTTTGATCGGACCTTTTGTGATACCTGTGGCGGGCATTATTTTGGGGCCGTTTGTCGGGGCCTTGGCGGGTGAGATGATTGTCCATCAGAAGGATTTGAAAACAGCGGCCAGAATCGGAATCGGTTCATTGATCGGATTTATTTCAGGCGTTTTTGCGAAAGGTGTGATTCAGCTGATGATGATCGGTTACTTTTTATATACCGTGCTCTAAAATTTTCCCGTCCATGTTTAAAAAGAGGGGGAAAAGGATAAAGTTTAGTGAGCGCTTGAAATGCAATTGTGATCATTTTGTGAGCATTTCCATTGAAACAAGCCTTTTCTTTTGATACATTGAAAGAGGAAAGGCTTGCTAAAGGCGGCATTTCAATACATACAATATTAAGGAGGAATTGATGATGGCTTACAAACTTCCAGAATTACCTTATGCTTACGATGCGTTAGAACCACACATCGACAAAGAGACGATGAATATTCACCATACGAAGCACCATAACACATATGTTACAAAATTGAACGAAGCGGTGGCAGGCAAACAGGATCTTGAAAGCAAATCTGTTGAAGAGCTTGTTGCAAACCTTGATGCTGTACCGGAAAACATCCGCTCAGCTGTCCGCAACAATGGCGGTGGACATGCCAACCACTCATTGTTCTGGAAACTTCTTTCTCCAAACGGAGGAGGCGCTCCGACTGGTGAATTGGCAGAAGCGATCAACAGCAAATTCGGCAGCTTCGATCAATTCAAAGAAGACTTTGCCGCTGCAGCAGCTGGCCGTTTCGGCTCCGGCTGGGCATGGCTTGTTGTCAATAACGGAGAGCTTGAAATCACAAGCACGCCAAACCAAGATTCTCCTCTTTCAGAAGGCAAGACCCCTATCTTAGGTCTTGACGTATGGGAGCACGCATACTACCTGAATTACCAAAACCGCCGTCCAGATTATATTAAAGCATTCTGGAACGTCGTTAACTGGGATGAAGTTGCACGCCTATACAGCGAAGCAAAATAATCCAGCTTGAGAAAAGAGGCCCGCTTAAAAGCGGGCCTTTCAGATTGTTGACAAAATCCCAAAACACTTTTTGTTTTGGGATTTTGTCATCCCTTTTCAGCGTGATTGAAAACCCTTGCAGTCTAGGAAGGCCGAGCATCGGAGCGGAGCGAATTTGGAATTCGTGAGCACCGACGCGCAGGCCTGACAACGAATGCGAGGGTTTGTCGACACGCTGAGAGCCCGCGAAAAGCGGGCCTTTTTATGTTATTCGCGAAGCGGAGCGTCTGCTGAAGGACCGGCAAAAAGCCGGTCTGTTTGTTTTTCGTTTCTTTTGCTCTGAAGTACATAACTGACTTTTGATGAGACAGACTAATGGTGATCAGTAAAGGGGAGTCAGTTATGAGCAGAATCAAAAACATAATAGGCGATGTTGAAGTAAACAGGGACCTCCTGCTGCTGCTTGCAGTCGGCGGCCTTTATTCTCTTAGCATTGCCCTTTCCAATACGTTTGTGAATGTATATCTGTGGAAGCAGTCCGGACAGTTTGTCGATTTGGCCATTTACAATTTGTCGATCGTCGTGATGCAGCCGATCATTTTTATGTTTGCCGGCCGCCTTGCCAAAAAAATCGACAGGGTGTTTATCCTCAGGTTTGGCGTTTCGTTTTTGGCTGTATTTTATTTAACCGTGCTGTTGGCGGGGGAGAATGCGGGATCACGGCTTGTGCTGCTCGGCAGTGTGCTCGGAATTGGCTACGGATTTTACTGGCTTGCGTTTAATGTCCTGACATTTGAAATCACTGAGCCGGACACGAGAGATTTTTTTAACGGCTTTCTCGGCATTTTAAATTCCGGCGCGGGAATGATCGGTCCGATTGTCGCCGGCTATGTTATTTCACGGCTTGCTGACAACACGGGGTACACGGTGATTTTCAGCCTGTCTTTGGCTTTATTTTCGGTGGCCGTCATCACGAGCTTTTTTTTAAAGAGGCGCGAATCGCGCGGCCGCTATATTTTGAAAAAAATCTGGACGGAACGAAATTCAGACCCGAATTGGCGCAGCATTACAAATGCTCATTTTTTTCAGGGACTGAGAGAAGGGATTTTCGTTTTTTTAATCAATGTCTTTGTCTTTATCACGACAAAGAGCGAGTTGGCATTGGGGAAGTTCGGCTTGATTAATTCAGCTGTTTCTTTTTTTGCATACTATTTCGCAACGCGGCTTATTAAAAAGGGAGCGCGCAAAAAGGCGATTTTAATGGGCGGTCTCGTCCTGTTCGGCGCTCTCTTTCTGATTTTGTTTCATATGACGTATGTGACGCTGTTGCTGTATGCCGTTGCGATTGCGATCGGCTATCCGATTTTGCTCGTACCGTATTCATCGCTCACATATGATGTGATCGGTAAAGCAAGGTATGCCCGGAAAGCGCGGATCGAATACATTGTCGTCAGAGAGGTTTTTTTAAACATCGGACGGATTGTCTCGATTTTGGTTTTTTTGCTGCTCGTGTCGCTCCTGAAGGAAGACTTGGGCATTCCGGTTTCCCTCGTTTTGCTGGGGGCAGGCCACACGCTGATCTACTATTTCGTCAAAGATATCCGTCTGACAGAGCCCGCCCGCGAAACGGTCGGAAAAGATGCGCATAAACAAACAGCTGAACCGAATTATTTAGAAGGAAAAAGGTAAGCCCCAAGGGAAAATAGTAGAAAAATGCCGAAAAAAACTTTACAATAGATTTGGCACCTTTTCATAAGGTGTCTTTTCTTTATTTCAAAAAGGTGATGCTAATGATGAACAAAAAAATGAAAACTGAAAAACGCAAATCGCTCCCCATCAGATTGAACATATTGTTCCTTCTCGCTTTTATTATTTTCACCATCGTCGTCGTGCGCTTAGGCATGGTGCAGATCGTCTTTGGCGAGGACTATACGAACGAAGTGCAGAAGCAGGAAGAAGTCGATGTCTCGACAAGCGTTCCGCGGGGGAAAATATATGACCGGAACTTGAACACGATCGTGAAAAATAAACCGATGAATGCCATTACATACACAAGGACATCATCGACCTCTCAGGAGGACAGGCTCAAAGTAGCAAAAAAACTTGCAGAAATGATCGAAATCGATACAGATAAAATAACGGAGCGCGATAAAAAGGACTATTGGATTTTAACGCGGCCGAAAAAAGCCGAGAAGCTCATCACCGATCAAGATCGAAAAAAAGTTAAGGACGGCAAGCTGAAAGAAGATGATCTATACCAGCTGCAGCTTGACAGGATCACGGAAGATAAACTGAATGAACTGACAGATCAAGATTTGAAAGTCTTGGCAATCAAGCGTCAGATGGATTCTGGATACGCGCTGACTCCGCAGTATATTAAAAACAAGGACGTAACCGCAAAAGAAATGGCGGTTGTCAGCGAACACCTGGACGAGCTCCCTGGAGTCGATGTGACGTCAGATTGGAAGCGGGATTATCCTTATAACGGTCTGCTCAGAACGATGATCGGCAGCATATCCGATTCAAATGAAGGACTTCCGAAAAGTCTGCTCGATCATTATTTGTCGCTCGGCTACAACCGGAATGACCGGGTTGGAAAAAGCTACCTTGAAGCCGAATATGAAAATGTGCTTCAGGGACAGAAAGAGAAAGTGAAAAATATTACCGACAAATCAGGGGACATCGTCGATACGGAAGTCATTTCCGAGGGGAAAAGCGGAAAAGATTTAGTCTTGACGATTGATGTTGATATGCAAAAAGCGATTGAAAAAATTATCGAGGATGAACTGAAGTCTGCCAAAGCCCGGCATAGCGCTCCGCTTCTCGACCGCGCATTCGTCGTCATGATGGATCCGCGAAACGGGGAAGTGTTATCGATTGCCGGCAAGCAGCTTAAAAACGAAAGCGGCAAATTAAAGGTTGACGACTATGCGCTCGGCGCGATGACGTCTTCTTATGCGATGGGCTCGGCTGTCAAAGGGGCCACCGTTTTAACAGGTCTGCAGACGGGAGCCATTAATTTAAATACGACTTTTCTTGATGAACCGCTCTACATCGGAAAAGGCAACCCGAAAAAATCTTGGGCAAGCAACTTGGGAACACTGGGTATCCAGGGAGCGCTTGAAAAATCTTCAAACGTGTTCATGTTTAAAACGGCGATCGCCCTTGGTAAAGGCCAGTATAAGGCGCGCCAGCCGCTCGACCTTCAAACAAAAGCATTTGATACATTCAGGTATTATTTCAGCCAGTTCGGCCTCGGCGTCAAAACCGGAATCGATCTGCCAAATGAAGCAACAGGCTACAAAGGATCTCAAAGACTGCCTGGTTTCTTGCTTGACTATTCCATCGGACAGTATGACACATACACACCGCTGCAGCTGGCTCAGTATGTATCAACGATTGCCAATGGCGGGTACCGCATGAAGCCGCAGCTCGTGAAAGAGATCAGGGAGCCTGATTCGAAAAAAGGAATCGGGGCCGTTACACAGTCCGTGCAGCCTGAAGTATTGAACAAATTAGACATGAGCGATCAATATATTAAAGAAGTCCAAAACGGATTCAGGCGCGTCATGACAAAAGGTACGGCAGCGGGTCAGTTTGCTTCTGCTTCATATAAACCAGCAGGAAAAACAGGAACGGCCCAGTCTTTCTATGACGGACCGGACAAATCGAAAACGGGAACACCGACATATAATACAACGCTTGTTGCCTACGCTCCTTACGATAATCCGGAAGTCGCAATTTCCGTCGTCGTTCCTTGGGTTTATAACGACTATGGTCAAAGATATTCAATTACAAACGAAATCGGCCGGAAAGTGCTTGATAAGTATTTTGAACTGAAATCAAAACAATCGAAAGAAAATACCGCCGAAAAAAATAAAGACAAAATCGAAAAAGAAGCTACAGAATAGTACTTTTTCATTAAAACACCTGCATTGAACCATGCAGGTGTTTTTTTGTGAGCCCGTTCCTTTCGTCCGCATTCTATACAAAGTTCAAGCTTATTTTACAAAACCTTAATAATTCATTTAAACAAGATTAATATTGAAAAGTTACGCTATACCCGTAGGACAAATTACACATTTACGCGGGAGGATTAAGAAGTGAAACCATTTAAAAAAATCACACTGATGTTCATCATGTCCGTTTTAGTTGTCTTCGCAGCAGCTTGCGGAAGCAGCAGTACAAACAACAATGCAGACGAAGGCAAACAAAGCGATAAAGCAGAGAATAAGGCTTCAGGTTCTTTAACGATTTCGGGTTCTTCGGCGATGCAGCCTCTTGTCTTAGCAGCGGCTGAAAAATTCATGGATGAAAATCCTGATGCCGATATTCAAGTTCAGGCTGGAGGTTCTGGCACAGGCCTTTCCCAAGTGGCTGAAGGCACAGTCCAAATCGGAAACTCCGATGTCTTTGCCGAAGAAAAAGAAGGCATTCCTGCAAAAGAACTTACCGATCATCAAGTTGCGGTTGTCGGAATGGCAGCTGCCATCAACCCTGAAGTAGGCATCGATGACATTTCGTTAGAGGATCTCAAAAAGGTATTCACAGGTAAAATCAAAAACTGGAAGGAACTAGGCGGGAAAGATCAAAAGATTACGCTTGTCAACCGTCCTGATTCTTCAGGAACCCGCGCGACTTTTGTCAAATATGCACTTGACGGAGAAACTCCGGCTGAAGGAATCACGGAAGATTCTTCAAACACAGTGAAAAAGTTAATCGCTGAAACGCCTGGGGCAATCGGATATCTTGCGTTTTCTTATATCAAGGATGACACTGTCACTCCGCTTTCAATCGACGGCGTTAAGCCGACAGCCGAAAATGTACAAAAAGGCAAATTCCCGATCTGGGCATACCAGCATTCTTATACGAAAGGCGAGCCTGAAGGCTTGGCGAAAGAATTCCTCGACTATTTGATGAACGATGACATTCAAAAATCCATCGTGACGGAGCAGGGCTACATTCCAGTAACAGACATGGAAGTAAAGCGCGATGCTGATGGAAAGCAAACTGATAAATAATTGACAATAGAAGGCGGGAAAGTGTGCTCCTGACACTTTCCCTCTTATGACTTGTTCTTATAGGAGTGTAAAAAATGGTTCAAAAAATAGAGAAACTGTCCGCGAAAGAGCGGCTGATCAGCTCCAAGCATAATCGCAAAATGGATGAAATCCGCGGGAGGATTTTGGTTGCGTCGTGCGCGTTTATCATGATGGCGGCGGCAATTTCGATCACAATTTTTCTCGGAAATAAGGGGTTGCAATCTTTTCTGGCCAATGGTGTAAGTCCAATTGAGTTCTTAACCAGTCTAGATTGGAATCCAACGAACGAAAACCCTGAATACGGAGCCCTTCCGTTTATACTCGGATCTTTTGCAGTGACCCTTCTTGCATCTTTGATTGCTGCACCGCTTGGAATAGGAGGTGCGATTTTCATGACGGAAATCGCGCCATCATGGGGCAGAAAAGTACTGCAGCCGGTTGTCGAATTGCTTGTTGGTATTCCTTCCGTCGTTTATGGATTCATAGGCCTTACAGTGTTAGTGCCGTTCATCTCACAGTTTAAGTCAAGCGGATCGGGCCACAGCCTTCTGGCGGGAACGATCGTCCTGGCTGTCATGATTTTGCCGACGGTCACTTCTATTTCAACGGATGCGCTCATGTCGCTGCCGAAAAATCTGCGCGAAGGATCATACGCATTGGGCGCAACCCGCTGGCAGACGATCCGCAAAGTGCTGATACCGGCAGCGCTGCCTTCGCTTCTGACAGCCGTCGTCTTAGGAATGGCGAGGGCGTTCGGCGAAGCGCTGGCCGTGCAGATGGTCATCGGAAATTCCCGAAACTTGTTTGAGAGCCTTTTAGACCCTGCGGGGACATTAACAACGATCATAACGTTGAATATGGGCCATACAACATACGGGAGCGTGGAAAACAATACGCTCTGGTCAATGGGGCTTGTCCTTCTGATCATGTCGTTCTTGTTCATCCTGCTCATCCGCTATCTGTCATCCAGGAGGAAACTGTAATGAACAGCAAAGTAACAGATCGTTTAGCAACCGGTGTTTTTGGATTGATCGCTGCGGTAATCGCCGCCATTCTTGTCGGTTTGTTCGCTTATATCATCATCAATGGTGTTTCACATATCAGCCTCAGCTTTTTAACTTCGCGTTCCAGTGCGCTTTCAAGCGGCGGCGGAATCCGCGATCAGCTGTTCAACTCGTTTTATATTCTCGCACTGACGATGCTGATCACGGTTCCCCTTGGAGTCGGCGGGGGAATTTATATGGCTGAATATGCGCCCGCCAACAAATTGACTGATTTTATCCGTGTCTGTATTGAAGTTTTGTCATCCCTCCCTTCGATCGTCATGGGGATGTTCGGCATGCTGCTGTTTGTAAATCTGACCGGATGGGGGTACAGCATTATCGGAGGAGCGCTTGCTTTGACGATTTTCAACCTTCCCGTCATGGTCAGGGTGACAGAGGATGCGATCCGCTCTGTACCTAAGGAACAAAAAGAAGCTTCCCTTGCTTTAGGTGTATCCAAGTGGCATACGATTAAAACGGTATTGATCCCTGGTGCGGTGCCGTCCATCATCACAGGCGCGATTCTTGCGTCGGGCCGCGTATTTGGCGAAGCTGCCGCTTTGCTGTTTACAGCCGGACTAACCACGCCGAGACTGAATTTCGCCGATTGGAATCCGTTTTCTGAGACATCGCCGCTCAATATTTTCAGACCGGCTGAAACGCTGGCCGTTCATATTTGGAATGTAAACACGCAGGGGATCATCCCTGATGCTGAAGCGATCGCAAACGGCGCATCCGCTGTTCTCGTACTGTCCGTCTTGATCTTTAATTTGGCAGCCCGATGGCTCGGCTCTTTTATTCATAAAAAATTAACGGCAAACAAATAAGAAGGAAGGATGAAATCATATGGCTCAGGTCCAGATGCCGGTTTTGGAAACCGTGCGCGACAATATCGGAATCGCTCCGTTTCCTGAAGCGAAAGAACATATTTTAGAAGTGAAAAATTTAAATATTTACTATGGAGAAAAGCGGGCCGTCAACGACATTTCCATGCATGTTGACAAACATGCCGTTACGGCTTTGATCGGTCCGTCAGGCTGCGGAAAATCGACTTTTTTAAGAAGCATCAACCGGATGAACGATCTGATTCCATCAGCCAGAACATCCGGAGAAATACGATATGAAGGACTTAACATCCTTGATTCCAATATCAATGTCGTCAATCTGAGAAGGGAAATCGGAATGGTATTTCAGAAGCCGAATCCCTTTCCAAAATCGATTTACAGCAACATTACCCACGCTTTAAAGTATGCGGGTGAACGGCGTAAATCTGTGCTTGATGAGATCGTGGAAGAAAGCTTGAGGAAAGCCGCGCTGTGGGATGAAGTGAAAGACAGGCTGCATGAGTCGGCTTTTTCGCTGTCAGGCGGGCAGCAGCAGCGCCTCTGCATCGCCCGGACGCTCGCGATGAAGCCTGAAGTCCTGCTTCTGGATGAGCCTGCTTCAGCGCTCGATCCGATTTCAAATGCGAAAATAGAGGAATTAATCGTCGGTTTAAAAGAGGAATACTCGATCATCATTGTCACGCATAACATGCAGCAAGCTTCAAGAATTTCCGATCAAACGGCGTTTTTCCTTAACGGAGATTTGATCGAATACGATCGTACGGAAAAGATTTTTATGAATCCTTCAGAAAAAAAGACAGAGGATTACATCAACGGCAGGTTTGGATAAGGAGGGGCCGGTATGAGCGCTGTAACAGCTGTAAAGCCAAAAGATGTGTACCAGATCAACGATTTGAATTTATGGTACGGCGAACATCACGCATTAAAGAACATTAACTTGACAATACCCGAGTACGAAATTACCGCCATCATCGGTCCGTCAGGCTGCGGAAAGTCGACCTTCATTAAAACGCTGAATCTCATGATCAATATGGTTCCGAATGTCAAAATGACCGGAGAGATCAGCTACAACGGAACGAACGTACTGAACAGCAAAGTCGACCTTGTTGAGCTGCGGAAGAAAGTCGGCATGGTGTTTCAAAAAGGAAATCCGTTTCCCCAGTCGATTTTTGATAATGTCGCATACGGACCGAGGATCCATGGACTGAAAAACAAAAAAGAATTGAATGAGAGAGTGGAAAAAGCGCTTATGGATGTGGCGCTGTGGGATGAAGTGAAAGACCGGCTTCATTCCCAGGCGCTCGGACTTTCCGGAGGGCAGCAGCAGCGCCTCTGCATCGCAAGGGCGCTGGCCACCAATCCGGACGTTCTCTTGATGGATGAACCGACATCCGCTCTTGATCCAGTTTCGACTTTGAAAATTGAAGAGCTGATGCTTAAGCTGAAAGAGAAATACACGATTGCAATCGTCACGCACAATATGCAGCAGGCATCGAGAATTTCCGATCAAACGGCGTTTTTCCTCATGGGCGAGCTGATTGAGTGCAACGATACGGTCAAAATGTTTTCAAGTCCTGACGATTATCGGACAAAAGATTATATTACAGGCCGGTTCGGATGAGAAAGAGGCTGCCGTTTTAAAGCGGCAGTCTTTTTTGCATCGGCGGCGGAGGCAATAAAAAAGCAGGCTGGTACGAAGGGGTCTGACCCCATAGATGAGACAAATAAAAAACACCTTCAAGTTTGCACGGATAGTTGTTATCCGAAATAAGACATGGAGGTGTTTTTTCTATGGAGACAAGAGTGAGTTCCGGTTGAAGTCAAACGGAAGGCTGGAGAAATGAGATTGGTAGGCGCACCCATGAAAGAGATCATGCAGAAATCGAATATCAAGAATAAGGCACGGGTTCAGACATGGGTCAGGTGGTATAAGGCTGCGGATAAACACCAATTCGAACAGCCTGTTGGAAAACAATATACTTATGGAAAGGATCCCGAGTATTCTTCTGAATTAGAGAGACTGCAGGCAGAAAGTCGTTAGCTGAAACAACAAAATGAAGTTTTAAAAAAAGGGGGTAGTCCCAGAGGCATTCTTTTCGATTTTTATGAAACAATTCAACCTTAAATTTACCTTAATAAATAAAATCCCATATTGACCAAACATTGTAAAAGGTGATATGTTTTTAATAGAATTAACAAAAAATACTTTTGTTTATATAAGGAGCATTTATGGATAATAAACAAAACTTTATTACTCTCGTACATCATTTCATATTTTCTCCAAAGGACTTTCTTTCTATCAAGTATTCTAGCGATAAGAATTATCGTCATTCTTGGTTTGTCTTCCTAGCTGTATTGTTTCTGTTCTTAGGCTTTTATTTAGCTATCTTCCCAACACTCTCTACCTTGATTAATAATTCATTTCAAGACAATGGAATTGATTATACAACTGATATGAATACACTCATTATGATCATTACATTAGTATTAGGTATTATTCAATTTACCTCGATGGTTCTTGTAAGCTTTTTTATTATACATATTATTGGGATATTAATTGGCGGGACCGCTACAGCCAAAGAATTTTTCCCTAGTTTTATTTATTCAATCATACCTATAGGCATCAAATTTACAATACTCATTATTTTTTCTTTCTTTTTAGGTAGTGATTTCGCCTTTTCAGTTATTTACCCAAATTCTCAACAGCCGCTAGATATTATCTTGAATATTATTATCGACCCTTTCTTTTGGTGGTCTACTATTCTAGGGTGTATTGCCTTAAAAGTAATACATCAAATTTCTTATAAAAAAACCATCATAATCATTAGCATTACAATGTCTTTAGGTATTATTTCTCTTTTTTCAACAAGTTTATTTTTATAAACTGAAAGGAGGTGAGATTTCAAGATGAAAAATAGCAATCTTTTTAAAATTGCAAGTATTACAGGTGTAGTTTCTCTCTTTGCCATTGCTACTTTCCTTATGGGCTCGTCAGAAGGTATTGCAGGTTTAGCTTCTATTGACTTTAGTTCAGGTCATCAGTTCGCTTTAGACCTTGCAACAAACCTAGGAATTAGTAAAAAAACAGCCTATGTAGCAATCGGTGTTATTATGACAACAGGCGATGTATTAACAATTCTCAGCCTATTGGCTGTTGTTTTGGGCGGAACTGGTCTAATTACAGCTGCAATGGTAGCTACAGCGAAAAAGCTAGCTAAAAAATACGGCAAGAAATATGCTGCTGAATGGTAAAATGCTCAAAAGGAAGAGATTGAGGAGTATAATTATACTCCTCCTTATTTTCGTTCTAGGAGGAATATACACATGCTCAACAAAAGGGTTCTCATTGCAAACTTTAAACTAACCTATAGACGAACTTTAAATCGCTTGATTTATTTTTTCCCATCAAGCGAAAATTTACTTAAATCAAATAAAATTCTATTTGTCTTTGCGCCCTTTTTCTTGGTGTATATATTTATTCTATATAAAGCCTCACAGACTCTTTTAACTGGAGTTCCAGAGCATATTCTAACTCTAGGTACTAACTTTATCATTCTCTTTTTTGTTTTGAATATATTAAAATCATCGACTGATATCATACATCGATATGTATATCCTGAAGATTTTCTTCTTCTTCATACTTTAAAAACGGATCCCAAAAAAATTTTATTATCAAGGTTCTTTACAACAATTTTTCTAAACATCCTGTTTAAATTAACAGTAGTGTTATTCCCTATACTCTTTTTTATAAATTTTTCTACACATGACCGTATATATCTTTTGTTATCATTTCCATCACTGCTAATATTTATTGTTGGACTGACAAGTCTTTATTCATCGCTTACATACATCGTTTATTCTAAATTTCTACATAACATTTTAAATTCACGATTAAAAAGCTTGTTATCCCTTATAGGAATTGCCTGTATATCTGCCATTTCAACTACTTTTCTTGGTTGGATCGGACTTAATTATTTTTATCAAAATGATCTCCTCGAAGCTATTGGCAATTTCATATATCTATTCAAATTAGATACGATATTAACCACCAATTGGCTGCCTACAAATTGGTTTTTACTTTCAACAAGCGATATACATTTATTTTTTTTATGTTCTATAGGTTATATTGCTTTAGGTTGCCTTTTCGCCTTTATTACCTTTCATTTAATTTTGAAAGTATTGATTATAAAAGAAGCAGTACCTAATAATCTTTTGCCAAAATTAAAACCAATCAAGTTGCCTTTTTTAAGTTTCTTACAAAAGACCTTACCACGGCAAAATATTGCTATTCTAAAGAAAGACCTTACTGCATTATTAAGAGCTAATTTTACAATAAAAAAACGACTGGTACTTTCCATTAATATGATTGCAGTAGAACTAGGTGTATTGATAGGTCTTAGTTTAAATCAAAAGTGGTTTGATTTCTCAGACATTTTTGTTATCTACCCAATTTTATTTGCTGTGACTTATAATACATCTTTATTAGGAGAGGGATTACTTGGCGTAACTTCAGCAGATGCAGAGCGTGAGAACCTTTACGTTTATAAGAGCTCGGGTGCTTCTATTTTTAAATTGATCGCAGGAAAATCTTTATTGCACTTATCTGTGATTCTTATTTTAATGAATACGTTATTTTTATTCATCTTATTGTTATTCAACTTAGATATTATGACGCAGCTTATATTGTTCATCATGATTAACTCCATCAGTCTTATCATAGGGGCTGGACAAATTATTGGAACATTTCTCTATCCTCGTTTAGATTGGGAGAACTTTGAAGACATTGGTTCATCTGTTAAAGCATCATTTTTTGAACATACTATTCTCGGAGTGTTACTGGCATTTTACCTTCAGTTGTATGGTATCACAGGCGTTCTCGTTACTTTTAATATTATTAATAGGGGAGTATTCTTTTTAATCATTGTGACAGGTACCATTTTATTTGTTATAGGTATTGGAGTCTTTTATTATTTTTGGATTAAAAGAATAGGAACGAAAAATTGGGAGATGAAAACATGAACATTGAAAATGTGTCTTTCAAATATAAAGATAAACTGATCCTTGAATCTATTAATTTAAAGATAGAGAAAGGCAAAGTTTACGGCTTACTTGGACCAAATGGAGCTGGTAAATCAACTCTTTTAAAATGTATCCTTGGTATAGTGAAACCTTACGAAGGTAAAATCACTGTCAAAGGAGAAACCTTGGAATCTGAAAGATCCTCTTACCTTAAATATATAGGATACGTTCCAGACGCACCTTTTATCTATCATTATTTAACACCTAGAGAGTACCTTGAGTTTGTTGCTGATTTACAAGAAGTCCCTTATGAGATTAAAAATGATAGAATAGATCTTTTGTTAAGTCAATTTAAATTGAAAGATAATGAAAACGACATGATATCTACATTTTCTTTTGGTATGAAACATAAGTTATCTGTTGCAGGAGCCATAGTTCATGAACCAGAAATATTAATATTAGATGAACCATTAGGGGCATTTGATCCCCCCACTACAAAGATGATGAAAAGTTTTCTCAAACGTTATGCTGAACAGGGAAATACTGTCATCATGTCTACACACCTTGTAAACATAGCGCAACAACTATGCGATAAGGTTGGTATACTGATTAATGGTACTTTAGTTAAAGAATATAATCACCTGACAGACATAAAGGATTTTGAAGATTTGATTATAAGGGATATGGATACGATACTAAAATGAAGGAATTAATAAAAAGAAATAAGCGTATACTCTATATAGCAAGCTCCTTTTACATAGTGGGTTTAGTTCTTGGTGTGATTTTTAACAATATTCTACCTAGCCTTAGTCAAGATAATGTTCAAAATATCACAGTATCAGGTTACTTTACACATAATTTTGCAGCAAATTTATTTCTCATTTTTTCAATGTTTACATTTGGAATTTTGACATCTATCTTATTACTATTGAATGGCTTCTTAGTCGGTCTATCTTCTTTACATAGTATCACTGACCATGGAAACGATGTCTTATTTATATTAACTGCTTTGGTTCCTCACGGTATTTTTGAGATTCCGGCAATGATTTTGTCGGGAGCACTTGGTTTCAAATTGTTAGATTACGTGTATATGAAGATAAGGGGTATTTATTTTTCAAAAAAACAGTTTTTACAAGATTTTTTGTACTTTGTTATTATACTTTTTTTATTGACATTACTTGCTGCTGTTACAGAAGCATTAATAACGCCTTATTTACTTAACAAATTAACATTAGGAGGCTCTTATGTTTTTTAATAAAAAGCAGATAGATAAATTACTGGATGATCATACAGAAGAAGAACAAAAAGAAACGAAAAGTAAAGTTAATACTTCATTTATAATAGTATTTTATTTTTCAATACTACTATCAATCTGTACTGTCTTTTTTGATTATAGGTACTTTTTGATTGCTTTGTTTGGCCCGACCATTTTAGTAACTTTTATATCCCCACCTTTCCAAACCAAAAAAGGTATTTATAGAATTTTTTCGGCCATATATTTAATACTTTTAATTACAGTTACTTTCTTTTGGTTAAATTGATTGCTTAATTCTCAATCAAAAAACGTCCTTAATGGATGTTTTTTTATATCGTTTAAATTAATAATTTGAATTGCTTTTTGACAAGTTCAACTTCGTACTACGAATGGGTTCTCCATCTTTTTTTATTGTATAGGTATGTAAACGGTTTCTGTAGGGGGAGGGCTTATGTTAACGTTTACTGGTTTGGGGAAAGCAAGTCCGACCATGGTGCCTTTGGTAGGGGTGCTTATTTCTGGATTTGGCATCAATGATATTTAAAGAAGGGATTATCAAAGTACTGCCAGTGGCGACCATGTTTATCTTCGTCACTTTAATTTTTGCATTCTACAAGACACAGTATTCTTTGAACCTCTAATCAAAGCATTAAACAGCTGACAAAGGGGAATGTTGTCACTGTTTCCATGGGTACAGCTGCAAGTGGGATGATCTCACACTTAGATGGTGCAGGAGCCACAACCTTTTTATGAACTGTACCCGCACTGCTTCAGCTTGTAAAAATTACATATGGGTCCTTGCTTACTGTGCGATCAAGGTTAAGTGTATACATCTTATGAGTATCAGAAAGCTATTAATATAATGCCTCCATCGGATCGTTTCATTCCTCACTAAAGTCTGAAACGTTTGATCTTAACAGCATTGATCGAACTACGACTGCCATCGTAGAACACACTGTTAAAGAAATACATTCATTATTTTAACAATATTCGTATTAAAACAAAACTAAACAACCAATCACCGGTAAACTATCGGGAATTGGTTGTTTAAAGGTGTTTTTAAATCCTGTCTCAAAACGGGGGTCAGTCCCGTTCCAGCCTGCTTTTTTATTTGGACAGTGTTTTGACGATGTTTTTCAAGCTGTCACCGCGCTTCAGTTCGTACTTACCTGCGCGGATTTTAGATTCGTTTCCGGTCTTTTTCACATAATCTTTGAAGTCATCGGCAGATGAAATGACTTTTCCTTTTGCAAGGAGGTCTGCTATCTCAGCCGTGCTCATGCCGCTTTTGATTTCAAGCTTATACTTGGAATCTTTTTTTTCTGCTTCTTTCTCTTTTTTGTTTTGAGACGAAGCATCCTGCTTCAGAGCGGTCTCTTTATAATGGAGCAGCTGCTGGTATTCTTCGCGTTTCAGCGAAACCTGCTGGTTGTCCTTTAAATAGGTTTTGACATCGGTTTCGCTGATGTTTTGAGCGTCTTTAGAAGCTTCAGCTTTTCCGTTACCCGTCAAATAAAATGCGCCTGCAAGAACAGCGGTAGCCAAAATCATTCCTCCGGCAAATGCTTGTACACTTTGTCTGGTCATACAAGCACCCTCTCATTGTCTTTAATGATCGCTTTCACATCTTCGACAGATACGTGCTCAGCTTTAGCGATGGCGTCTACAGACATGCCGTTTTGGTATTTTGAAAGAATCTGCTTCGCAATATGCTGGCTGATGCCGGCATTTGGTCTGCGGACGACCACATTTGAATCGAGGAGCTCTTCCTCAAGCACGGTCATCTTCTTTTTCAATTTATAGATTTCCTGCATGGCGGACAGCTGAAGGGTTTCCAACTCCTGTTCAACTTCCTTGATCGGTTCTCTTTGAAAATATGAGAATGCAATCAGCGCAATGCTGACAACGAGCAGCGCAATGATAGCAATTTCCACGTTCATCACCTTCAATTCTAATTTTCTCCTTCTTTTTTATACCATAAAAACGCTTGCTTCAAAAGGAGTTAATGCAAAAAATAAAAATTTTGTCGAAGAATTTTATTTTCGTTGCGCCTGCGGGGCCATTTCCAATAGGATAAATACATAACAGGGCTTAACGGGAGGGCGCACGGTGAAAAGGATGATCATCTCGAAAAAACCTTTTCAACATAGTATTCGAAGCGAATCTTTGTTTTGTAACGATATTTTAAAAATATCTTCGCCGGATCATGAAACCGTTCGGCTGAGCTGGGAAATCTCAGATGCTGTGCTTTCAGCGGCTGAAGCGGTTCTGTTTGAAAGTATAAAAGACGTCGAAAAGCAAATTCTTCTCTTTTGCGTAAAAAACGGAGAGCGCAGCGTACGGACGATCCATACCGATGCATTTAAAGGAGAAGCCTCGGTTTTTCCCGCTGCAGGCAATGCGTTCTACAAAGCGGAATACCGGATATACAATTCGCTCAACATGTCGCTGGCCGTTCTCACCTCCGGCTGCTTCTACCTTGGGGAAAACGGAATCCATTCAAACAGCAGCTGTTTTCTGTATCACGACAATCAGCAGGATTGGACGACTCAATTTTCCGCGTACACGAGTTATTCTTTAATAGAAGGAAAGGAGCGTTTCCGTTGATCAATGTATTGCTGCTGTCGTTGGAAAATCCTCTTTTATTGAAAAGCGGAGCGGGGCGCTATGTGAAAAGTCACCTTGAACTATTGCGGAACGAAGTCAGCTTTACCGTCTGCACGACGGCTGCCGGGCAAAACAGCCATGGATGGAAAACGCTTAAGATTCCGCTTGATTTAAAAGCGTTCGCTTCTTTTGAAGAGGCGGTGGCCGCCATGAATTTTCAGATGATCAAAACCGTGCTGGCGTATAAAGGACAATTTAATTTTATCCATGCAAATGATGATATCACCGCGCCTGCCGCCGTTTATCTCAGCGAGGTGCTGGCTCTTCCGCTGATTTCCACGGTACACGGCCTTGAAAGCGGCCGGAAAACGGCAGCAGGCGAGAATGTCCACCCATACAGAGCAAGCCTCGAACGGCTTCTGGCTGAAAAAAGCCGATCAAATTCTCGTGCTGAGCAGCATGATGAAGACAGACATGCAAAAGGCGTTTTCGCTTCCTTTCGAGCAAGTCCGCGTCATTCCCCATCCGTGCATAAAAAGCCGCACGGTGAAAAAACGAATGAAAAGCGTACCGTACTTTTTTTCCTGCGGAAGGTTTGTTCCGGAAAAAGGGTTTATCGAATGGCTGCACGCCTTTCAGCAGCTTCGCAAACGGCAGCCTGATCTTGAACTTGTCATTGCCGGGGAAGGACCGCTTCAAAGCGGGATCGAGACCAAGGCAAGAGAATTGGGCATTAAGGAAAGTGTGACAATTCTTCCTTTCCTTTGTGAAGAAGAAAGAGAGAGCTGGCTGGCATTTTGTGAAATGGCTGTTTTTCCAAGTTGTTATGAGCCGTTCGGCATTGCTGCTCAAGAAAGCATGGCAGCCGGCGCTGCCGTCGCCGTCGGAAACAACGGGGGATGGAACGATTTCGTCATCGATCGGGTGACCGGTTTTCAGGTTGATTTTAATCATCCTGATAAAGCTGCATATGCGCTTGCAGAAATTGTCCGCGATAAGGAGCAGCTGCACAAGGTCGGACAAACGGCAGAGGCTTATATATTAGATTTGCATGATCCTGGATATATCAAAAATGTGTTTTTGCAACATGTGTATCACACGTCTTTTTAACAAACCGTGACAAACTAAAAAAAACGCCTGGCATTCCGGCATCATAAGTGGTATTATAGATAAGTCTGAACAGAAATGATATATAGTTTGGAGGGAAAAATAAATGCGCGTTAATATTACTTTAGCTTGCACTGAATGCGGCGAGCGTAACTATATTTCTACAAAGAACAAGCGTAACAATCCAGATCGCGTTGAATTCAAAAAGTATTGCCCACGTGACAAAAAATCAACATTACACCGCGAAACAAAGTAAGCAGCAGGGATTTTCCTGCTGTTTTTCTGTTTTTAAGGGGGAAAGAGATGTGAAGCGTTCTTTACGAAATGAGGTCAGAAAGAGGCTTGCAAACATGCCGGAACAGGAGTTTCTTCTAAAGGCGGAAGCGATTCACCGGAAGCTTTTTCAATCCAAACAGTGGAAAAAAGCGTCTGGCATTGCCCTTACGATTTCCAGAAATCGCGAAGTTCCGACAGAACCGATTATCGAACAGGCACGGCTTGAAGGAAAAACGGTGTGCATTCCGAAATGTATGCCTGATACAAAAGAGATGCACTTTCGCAGCTTTCAGGATGAAAGCGATCTTGAAGTTGTGTATTTTGGCCTGCAGGAACCGATCGTGCACAAAACCGGGCGGATGGAGCCTGAAGACATCGATTTCATCCTTGTACCGGGAATTTGCTATGACCGGACAGGATACAGAATCGGCTATGGAGGCGGCTATTATGACAGATACCTGGCCGGTTTCACAAAAGATACCGCATCGCTGGCTTTCGAGTGCCAAGTGATCGATCATGTCCCAAAGGAGCCGCACGACATTCCGGTTGAGCAAATTTTTACCGAAGACGCCGTTTACACCTGCAGCGGGTCTGCTGAATAATTATTAAAAAATGAGACACGATACGGTTATAGGAGGGATCATATGAGAAAAGTTACATTCATTGCAGTAGGCGTCATTGCCGCCCTTGTGTTTTTTCAAAACCGTTATCGTGTCATCAATTTCATTCTTGGTCAAAACCAGATCCGCCACTATTTTATCCATTTGATGATGAGAATTCCGTTTTTTCGCAATAAGTTTATACAGCAGGCTTTCTGAATCCCGTTTAAAAACGGGATTTTTTTAAAGCGCTTAAAAGGCGCAGAATGACGCGTTTCCTGTTATAATGGACAAAAACAATTGTGGAGCGTCGGTATGTATTCAATCGATTATTTGTATTGGAATTTCATCGGGAACCTCTTAGACAGGGATTTTGAGCTTGTGCAGGCACCAGCTTCATTCGGAGAAGCCTGGCTTGAAGCAAGGGGGAGCGCGCCGTATGATTTGGTTCGCGTTTTTCGGAAGGATATCGATTTCAGACAGGATCTCGTCGGTGACTTGGAATCTCTTTATGAAAGAGCGGAGCGCCTGAGAGCAGCATCAAGGCAGCGAAAGCTCTCGATATTAAACGTCTATTTGTCACAGGAAGCACCTGTAGATGAGTGGGAAGATGTTGTCAGTCATCCGGTCGCAGATAAACGGATCAGCATCGTGCCGGTTTTTATTGAGCACGCTTCGGCTGAAGAAGGCTTCCGCAAACTCGCCGTTGCTTTAAACATGGGGCCGGATGAGCTGACAGGCCACATGCACGATGCCGGATACGAGAATGTGGAAGAGAAGAGAGCCGAAGTATTAGCAGCGGCTAAAGCAAGAGAAGAAGAAAGGCGGCGGGAAGCGGCTGTATTTGAGAAAGGCAAACCGATGTTTACCTGGATTTTTGCAGTGCTTCAAGTCTTCATGTTTCTGCTTCTGGAAATGTCGGGCGGCAGTCAGAATACCGACACGCTCATCCGGTTCGGTGCGAAGGAAAACAGCCTCCTGTTAGCAGGGGAATGGTGGCGGCTTGTCACGCCGATCGTTCTTCATATCGGATTGGTCCACCTCATGTTCAATACATTTGCATTGCTGTCTGTCGGAGCCGCGGCAGAAAGGGTGTTTGGATCATTCCGCTTTCTTGTCATATACATATCAGCCGGAATTTTTGGATCGATCGGCAGCTTTCTGTTCAGCCCGTATCCGTCCGCAGGGGCTTCGGGAGCCATCTTCGGTTGTTTGGGAGCACTTTTGTATCTGGCTTTTTCAAATCGGAAAGCTTTCTTAAAAACGATTGGAACAAATATCATTGTGATTATCATTCTGAACCTCGGCCTCGGTTTCACGATTTCAAATGTTGACAATGCCGGCCATATCGGCGGATTGATCGGCGGACTCCTGACGGCCTTGGCAGTCGGAATCCCCGGGAAAAAAAGACCACTCCAGCGGCTGACAGGCTGGGTTCTCATCTTTGTCATCGGAGGAGGCGCTCTGTACATTGGGACACATTCAGCTTCGATGCAGGAAAATGCCATGCTGCATCAGGCGGCGAAATGGTATGAAGAGGGAGACTATGAAAAGGTAAAAGATGCCTTGCAGGAAGCGGGCTCAAAGCAGGACGCTTCCAGCGACACTTTAAAGCTGCTCGCTTATTCCGAATTTCAGCTCGGCGAGTTTGAAAACGCTGAGAAAAGGTTCGAGGCCGTCGTTGAAAAAGATCCATCAGATCACGCCTCACTCTATAATCTTGCCAGGCTCTATGCTCAAAAAGGCGAGTTCGCCAAAGCCGAACAGTCTGTTGAAAGAGCGTTGGCAGAAAAGCCTGATGAAGAGATGTATAAAGCGCTTCGGGACGAACTTAAGAAAGAAACCGCCCGGTAACCAAGTATGAAAAGCTTCCGTTATGTTAAAAATGGTCTTTAGTATAGACTCATTTGACGGGAGCTTTTAATATACAATGGAAAAAAAGCATGCGGTCCAAAAAAATTTAGCGAAAAATGTTGAATATTTAAATGAAAAGCTGGGGGTCGACAAAAGCTTCGATATGATCCGGCTTGATGTTGTTTATGCTGATAGAGACATGTCGCTTTATCTTGTCGACGGCTTTGTAAAAGATGATATTATGCACCACTTGCTTAAGAATCTCTCAAGGCTCACCCCCGAAACTCTGGAAGACGATCCGCTTGAGAAGCTGATCAAAACGTACATCCCATACATCGAAATTGATACGGAAGACGACCTCGACAAAGCAGCCGCCCAGGTGCTGTCCGGGCCGGCCGTTCTCCTTGTCGACGGGGTGGACCATGCCATTATTATCGATGCGCGGACATACCCGGCAAGAAACCCGGAGGAACCCGACAATGAACGTGTCGTCAGAGGTTCAAGAGACGGCTTCGTCGAAACGATCGTGTTCAACACCGCACTGACGAGAAGAAGAATCCGCGACCGGTCCCTCAGAATGGAGTTCCTTCAGGTCGGCAGAAGAAGCAAAACAGATGTTGTCATCTGCTATTTGGAAGATATCGCTGATTTGGAAAGTGTAAAAAAGCTGAAGCAATCGCTTGAAGCGATCGATACGGACGCTTTGACAATGGCGGAAAAGACACTGGAAGAATATATCGGCGGCCGTCATTGGAATCCTTATCCGACGGTCCGCTATACAGAAAGGCCTGATACTGCGGCCGTTCATTTGTACGAAGGCCACATTCTCGTCTTTGTGGACGGTTCGCCAAGCGCGCTGATTACCCCTGTTACTTTTTGGCACCATCTGCAGCATGCCGAAGAGTACAGAAACAAACCGCTTGCAGGCGCCTATTTGCGAGTGGTCCGTTTTATATCTGTGTTGGCATCGATCTTTTTGCTGCCGCTGTGGTTTTTGCTCTCCGTTCATCCCGATCTTTTGCCGGACGCCCTTCAATATATAGGGCCTGAAAAAAAAGGGGCCCTTCCGCTGCTTGCGCAATTCATCATAATTGAAATAGGCGTCGACATGATGCGGATGGCTGCAATCCACACCCCGTCGTCTCTGGCTACGGCTCTCGGACTTGTAGCTGCTTTAATGATCGGAGAAGTGGCAGTGCAGGTCGGACTTTTCTCGCATGAAGTCGTCTTGTATCTCGCTGTTGCGGCTATCGGCACGTTTGCTACGCCGAGCTATGAGCTGAGCATAGCGAACAGGCTGGCAAGAATCGTTCTCCTGATCGCGGCCGGCGCATTCGGACCGATCGGCTTTGTCATCGCGATCTTCTGCTGGGTGATTTATCTGGTCAGAATGAAGTCGTTTCATGTGCCGTATTTATGGCCGTTTATCCCCTTTGACTACAGAGCCTTTCGAGATATCGCGATTCGAACGCCAATGCCGCTGAAAAATAGAAGGCCCGTATTTTTGGATCCCCAGGATCCAGACCGCTGAATGTCTGTTTTCTTCAGGAAAACAGGCTTTTTTTTTGCTTGACGCCGGACAGCTTTATGAATACTCTAATGTTAGACCTTTAAAGAATGGTGAAATAAAATGAAAACAGCCTATGATGTACAGCTGTTGCTGAAACAGTTTGGATGTTATGTTTATTTTGGAGATCGCGAACTTGAACTTGAATATATGATGGACGAACTGAAAGAAATGTTTCTTTCGAATCTGATAGAAAAAGAACAGTGGCTTAAAGGCGTTTCAATTTTGCAGAATGAACTCACAAAAGTAAAGAGAAAATAAAACAGGGATTAGAGGGGGAGCAAAATGAATGACAGCTGGCTGGTCGGAGTCGACCTTGGAGGAACAACGGTAAAGCTCGCTTTTGTAAGCGCTTATGGTGAAATCCTGCACAAGTGGGAAATTCCGACCGATAAATCGGGGGAAACGGTTACGGTAAGCATCGCAAAAGCCATCGACGGAAAATTGAAAGAGCTCGGCAAACCGAAGCACATCTTAAAATGGATCGGCATGGGCGCTCCGGGCCCCGTCAATACGGAGACCGGCATCGTTTATAAAACGACGAACATGGGCTGGGAGAACTATCCGTTAAAAGACCACCTTGAAGCAGAGACAGGATTAGCGGCGGTCATTGAAAATGACGCGAACATCGCGGCTCTCGGCGAAATGTGGAAAGGAGCGGGAGACGGCGCAAAGGATTTGATTCTTGTCACGTTGGGAACGGGTGTCGGAGGCGGCATTATTGTAAACGGAGAAATCGTCCGCGGGCAAAACGGTGCAGGCGGAGAAATCGGCCACATCTGTTCAGTTCCTGAAGGAGGAGCGCCGTGCAACTGCGGGAAAAGCGGCTGTATCGAAACGATCGCTTCGGCTACGGGCATCGTCAGGATTGCCAAAGAAAAAATAGAATCCGGTCATCTAGATACAGACTTGCGTGCATGTCTGGATATCACGGCGCGCGATATTTTTGAAGCGGCCCGGGAAAATGATCCGGTTGCTTGCGAAGTCGTCGATTATGTGGCGGGTCATTTAGGAATGGTCCTCGGCAACTTGGCGAGCTCGCTCAATCCTTCGAAAATCGTAATTGGCGGAGGCGTCTCAAAAGCAGGAGAAATCCTGCGCTCCAAAGTTGAACAATCTTTCAACCGCTTCGTATTCCCGCGGGCCGGCGAGGCGGCTGAGATCGTAATCGCTTCACTTGGAAACGACGCAGGCGTGATCGGCGGCGCATGGATCGCCAAAAACCAATGGCTGAAAAGCCAGGCGGAGCCTGTTTTATAAGCATTTTCGGACCGCTTTGCAGCATTGTTAACACTTTTAAGCCAATGTGAAAAATGATTGATTTTTTTGTACAGACAGGTTAAGATATGATTTAGTAATTTTAGCGATTTTTCTAAAATAAAACAATATGTGGAAATTCAGTTTGCGGAAACATGCGTCTTGCTGCATAGGGAGGTTTCGAATGCGAAAGTCATTTTTTTCAAAAATTTCGTTTTTGTTAATTGCGACATTGCTGATGTGGCTGAAAACGTATGTCGTCTACAAAACAAGCTTCAACATTAAAATTGAAAACTTCATGCAAGAGTTTATATTGTTCATCAATCCTTTAAGCTTTTTGCTGTTTATATTCGGAATCGGCCTGTTTTTCAAAGAAAAAAACAGGAACCGGTTTATTATCGGGGCAAGCATCGTCCTGACGTTTGTCTTGCTTGCGAACATGATCTTCTACCGTTTTTACAACGACTTTTTAACGATTCCTGTATTGTTCCAGACGAATAATATGGGTGATTTGGGAAGCAGTATCAACTCTTTGTTTATGCCGACCGATTTGCTCCTCGTCGTCGACATTGCCATTTTAATTTGGCTGTACAAGCGCCAGCCTGCCAAAACAGGCGGAAAGGCGACAAGAAAGGAACGCGCGGCTTACTATCTATTTGTCGCTGCCGTTTTCTTTTTCAATTTAGGGATTTCTGAAACAGAAAGACCGCAGCTTTTGACAAGATCGTTTGACAGGGAAGTTCTTGTGAAGAATATCAGTCTTTACAACTTCCATATCTATGACGGGCTGATCCAGTCAAAGCAATCTGCACAGCGTGCGCTGGCCGACAGCAACAGCCTCACGGAGATTGAAAACTATGTCAACGCAAACCGCACGGACACCAATCAGAACCTGGCCGGGATCGCCAAGGGTCGAAATGTGATCCTCGTTTCCCTGGAATCCACCCAAAGCTTTGTCGTGAACCAAAAGTTAAACGGCAAAGAGATTACGCCTTATTTAAACGACCTGATAAAGAAAAGCTACAGCTTCGAGAATTTCTATCATCAGACAGGCCAAGGCAAAACGGCAGATTCCGAATTCATCGTTGACAACTCTCTCTATCCTCTTGGAAGAGGAGCGGTCTTCTTTACGAATGCAGGAAACGAATATACGGCAATGCCTGAAATATTGAAAAACCACGGCTATTATTCCTCGATTTTCCATGCGAACAACAAAAGCTTCTGGAATCGGGATATTATGTACGATACGTTTAAATACGATAAGTTTTACGATATCAATTCCTATGATGTAAACGAAGAAAACTCAGTGGGCTGGGGACTGAAAGATAAGGAATTCTTTGAACAAACATCAGAGCTGATGAAAGAAATGCCTCAGCCGTTTTATACCCGCCTGATCACGCTGACAAACCATTTTCCGTTTGAGCTGGATGAGGAAGATAAACTGATCGATGAATTTGATTCAAAAAGCCGTACGTTAAACAGATATTTCCCGACCGTCCGCTATCAGGATGAAGCGCTTAAACGATTTATTGAAAAGCTGAAAGAAGACGGCCTCTACGATAATTCTGTTATCGTGTTATACGGTGACCATTACGGGATTTCCGAAAACCATAACGAAGCGATGAGCCAATTCCTCGGCAGAGAAGTAACCCCGTTTGAGGAAGTGCAGCTTCAAAGAGTCCCGCTTGTGATCCACATTCCGGGAGTGACGGATAAAGAGCCGAAAGCCATTGACACCGTCGGCGGCCAAATCGATATTCGGCCGACTGTACTGAACCTTCTCGGAATCGATTCGAGCGATCAGATCCAGTTTGGAAACGACCTGTTTGCCAAAGACAAAACGGAGTTTACAGTGCTTCGCGACGGCAGCTTTATTACGAAAGACAAAGTATACACAGACGGCATATGCTATGATAAATCGACAGGAGAGCCGTCTAAAGATAAAAAAGGCTGTGAGCCGTACATTGAAAAAGCGAAACAGGAGCTTTCATATTCAGATCAAATCATTTATGGCGACTTGCTGAGGTTTTATGACAGCGAGCGCTTAAAAAAGCAATCTGACGCCAAGCCGAAAGAC
This sequence comes from Bacillus sp. J41TS8, assembly GCF_018333035.1. Lineage (NCBI taxonomy): Bacteria > Bacillati > Bacillota > Bacilli > Caryophanales > Bacillaceae > Bacillus > Bacillus sp. J41TS8. The sequence goes on along the minus strand of NZ_BORF01000006.1, from coordinate 208,436 downwards.
GAGTAAGCTTTTCTTTTGGCGGAGAAAGCTGATGCAGCAGGCCGGATATCGTTCCGGCCTGTTTTTAATGACAAGAGTCCGTCATAAAAATCATGATCCAAGCCGATGCCGGTTATGATATAATTGATAATGATTCTCTTTATCGATATTCAAACCAGAAAGAAGGTATGAAAGGTGAATATGAAAGGAAAGACGCTCGCTGGAGCATGCTTTGTACTATTATTGATCGCAGCATTGACAGCATGCGGTAATCAAACGGAGAGCAAAGATTCGTCTTCTAAATCAAAAAGCGAAGAAACGATTACATACAAGGCTGAAAACGGAACGGTTAAAGTTCCGAAGCATCCGAAACGGGTGGTTGTCATGGCTGACGATTATTTCGGCTATTTCAAGACACTCGGTCTCAATGTAGTGGGTGCCCCTGACAGGGTATTCAAAAATCCTTATTTCAAGGGGAAAACCGAGGGTGTGACAAACATTGGTGAAGGAAATTCCGCTGAAAAGGTTATTCAATTAAAACCGGACCTGATTGTCGTATGGACGACCCAAGGCGCTGATATCGAAAAGCTGGAAAAAATCGCTCCGACGGTCGCTTTGAAATATGACAGCTTGAATAACACTGAACGGCTGAAGGATTTCGCAAAAATGACAGGTACTGAAGATCGAGCGGAGAAATGGCTGGCTGAATGGGACAAAAAAGTTGCCGCGGCAAAATCAAAAATTCAAAAAGCGGTCGGGGACAAAACGGTTTCCATTATGCAAACGAATGGCAAAGAAATCTTTGTATTCGGCGATCAATTCGGAAGGGGAGGAAGCATTGTTTATCAAGATCTCGGCTTAAAGGCGACAAAGCTGACGAAGGAAAAAGCAATCGACGAAGGGCCGGGCTACACGAGCATTTCATTAGAAAAGCTGCCTGAATTCGCCGGAGATTATATATTTATAGGGCCCTGGGAATCAAGCGGAGACGACAGCGCCGTGCTTAATACCTCTATTTGGAAGAACCTTGGCGCGGTCAAAAATCAACATGTCTATAAAATCGACCCTGTCGGCTTCTACTTTTCCGATCCGATTTCATTAGAGGGCCAGCTTGACTTTATTACAGAAAGCTTAGCGAAATAAAGATGAACTTCCGCCTATTTGGGCGGAAGTTTTTTTGCGGGCTGAAACCTTATTGAAAAAGCGTTTTTTAAGCGAACCGGGAGAGTTTTTAAACGAGCCTTCATCATATGCTATTGTGGGAGGGATCATTGATGGCATTCATCAACATCAAACCGGAGTTAAAGCAGAATATGGAAAGATTGTCTAATATCCTGAACATACCCGAACCGCTTTTAATCAGCGCAAACGCGAATGCAGCCGCGGACGAATTTTATTTTCCGGGAGCGTCTTTTCAAGCAGGAAAAAACGTTCCAGCAGCCGAAACATATGAACAGCTGCAATTATTGGTGAATCAATACACACTTGAAGATGAACAGTGGCTGACAAAAACAGTCGTTTACGATTCAGCAGTACTGAAAAAGGAAATTGACAGATTGACGGAGTGCTTTCCGTTTGTTACTTCCCGCATCATCGGTCGCTCAAGCATGGGCCAGCCTATATACGAACTGCTCCTCGGAGCTGAATATGCCGAAAAAAAAACGCATATGAATGCTTCTTTTCATGCCAATGAATGGATCACCACTTCTGTTTTGATGAAATGGCTCAAAGAATATTGTTATCATTTATGTACAGGCCGGTCCGCTTTAGGTTTTTCACCGCTTGACATTTTTTCATCAACAAAGCTTTCCGTCGTGCCGATCGTTAATCCCGACGGGGTTGATCTTGTGCTTAACGGTCCCGGTCATCTTGGGATAGCGCGGGAAGCACTGGATGAGATGAATGAGCATCAACCGGATTTCCGGGAATGGAAAGCCAATATAAACGGAGTGGATTTAAATAATCAGTTTCCGTCTTTTTGGGAGATCGAAAAACAGAGAAAACCGCCCAAATCCCCTTCCTACAGGGACTACCCCGGAGATGAACCGCTGACAGAACCGGAAGCGGCAGCGATGAGGGATTTAATCGCAAACGAGCCGCCTGATCGGCTTGTGGCGCTTCACACACAGGGAGAGGAAATTTATTGGGGATACAAGGGGCTGGAGCCTCCTGAATCAGCCGATGTGATCCAAACATTTGAGCGCCTGAGCGGTTATAAGGGCGTCAGATATATAGACAGCTATGCAGGATTTAGAGATTGGTTTATTCATTTTTTCGGAAGAGAAGGATATACTGTTGAACTCGGCAAAGGAAAAAATCCTTTATCAATGAAACAATTTGACGATATATATTGTAAAAGCAGAGGCATACTTTGGGCATCCTGCTTTTTTGAAAGCTGAAACTTTTCACGGTGAAAATCGTAAATTATACAGCCAATCATTTATGGAGGGAGAATGGCCGGTTTGAGAGTTTCGTTATGGCTTATTGCCGCTGTGATGACCGTGGCTGCGGCTGGTTGCACACCGCAGCATCAGGAAGGAACGAAAAGCGTTCATCATGAGGAGCCGGAAGGGAAAAAGAAAAGCAGTGCAGCAGTAAAAGATAAAAAAGTGATAGCGCTGAAGGACCGGCACTTTGATGAGGCGGCAGGATGGCTTGATGATGAAACCGTTATATACACCGCAACCGATCCGGTCGCAGGAAGTGAAGTCAAATCATATGATATATTTAAAGGGACGGGCGAAACGATCTACAAGACGGATGACAGGCTGATAGCGGCGGAAGTAAACAGGGAAAAAGGCATGATTCTCATCCAAACCGCCGGAAACGGCTCTGAAATGAAGTTAACTTTGCTTAATTTACAGGGAAAACAGCTATACACAAAAAAATTTCGCACGCATGAACTGCAAGTGGACTGGAATCGGTTTGACCCTTATCTTTTATACGTCACAACTTTTACGAAAGATTGGAATTATGAATCTCGCCTGATTGATGCGAAAGAACAGCAAACCGAAAAAGACATCGCACAGGCCGCCTTTGTTCATTGGACTTCCGCTGACACTTTTGAATATATCAAATGGAATGAACGGAACCGGGAAAAACCGGCTCCTGTTTATTCCTTCAACACAGCGGACGGACGGGAAAAGAAGCTCGCCGGTGATGCCGTACTGCTCGATGTTCTGGGGGATATGCGGCTGATTGTAGCGCCTTCATCCAGTCATCGCCAGGGCACCTACATATTTTCAGACGTTTCTTCTTCGGAAAAGAAAATTTCTTTCAAATTGCCGCTGTACTCGGAATATGGCAGCCTGTCACCGATGGAATACAGCTACGACCCTCGGCATGAGCTGTTTTATACGTATCAGCCGAATGAGTCGGGCTCCTTGTATGATCTGATTTCCGTCAGTCTCAAAACCGGCAAACGGGAAGTCATTCGTGAAAAAGTGGAAATGCTTCCGATTACCGTATCTCCTGACGGGGATTATGCATTGTACGGTTATACCCAGGATCAAATCATTTCATTCAACTCAAAAACTGCAGCACCCCTTGTGTCAAAAGAATAGAAAGGAGAATGGACAGTGGCCATAGCAGACGTTACCATCATACCGATCGGTACCGAAACTCCGAGCGTAAGCGCGTATGTAGCGGAGATTCAAACCATTTTAGAAGGATTTAAAAAAGAAGGCAAAATCCAATATCAGCTGACACCGATGAATACTTTGATTGAAGGGGAATTAAGCGATTTATTTGAGGTGATTCAGACGATTCACGAAGCGCCTTTCCAAAAAGGCATCCACAGAGTGGCGACGAATATCAGGATTGACGACCGCCGCGACAAGAAAACGACGATGGAAGGCAAGCTTGCAAGCGTCCAGCGTCATTTCAGCCAATAAGAAAAACAGCCTTATTCCGGAATAACGGAATAAGGCTGTTTTTGTCTAAAGGCACCGGGTTTAGTGGACTGTCGGATACCCGCTGTTAATGATTGTCATGACGGTAAACCATCCAAACACTAAAAAAGCCGCCCCGCCAAATAAGATGCCAAGAACGTTGATTTGTTTAAGAGAACGAAGAACTCCAAGAGCAGATAATATCGTGACTAGACCGAAAATGATCACGAGCAACATCAATATAAACCCCCTTCGTTTGGATCCCCTGCAGTATATTTCCAATTTTATTTTAACCGTTTTCATCAAATTTGTCGAGGACAACATGATTCATTGAAAGTTTCCCGCAAAACCTTCATAATGGAACAAAGAAAGATGAATCTGAGGTGAAGAAAATGAAATGGAGAAGAATGCCTTTAGGGCCTATCCAGACGAACGCTTATATTTTATCCCATGATGACGGTACCTGTTTAATAATTGATCCCGGCAGCGAATCAGGGAAACTGAATGCATACATAAAAGAAAACGGTTTGAAGCCTCTTGCAGTATTGCTCACTCACGCTCATTTTGATCATATCGGAGCCGTGGACAATGTCAGAAAAGAATGGAACATTCCTGTATACGTACATAAAAATGAAGCTGAATGGCTGACTGATCCTTCATTAAATGGTTCAGCGCTGCTTACGGGACAGACGATCACAGCAGAAAAAGCAGATCATCTGATCGAAGAAGAGGGGGATCTTAAAATCGGCTCTTTTACGCTCCGCATGCTCTTTACGCCTGGACATTCTCCGGGCAGCGTCTCGTATTATGCGGAAGAAGAAAACCTGATCGTTTCCGGGGATGTTTTATTTAAAGGGGGAGTCGGGCGTACAGACCTGCCGGGAGGAAATCAAAAGGTGCTGATGGACAGTATTCATCAAAAACTGCTGACGCTTCCGGAAGAGACGCTTGTGTTAAGCGGTCACGGCCCCGAGACGGACATTGCAACAGAACAGGAACAAAACCCGTTCATCAACGGATTTACTTTGTAAAACATAAAAAAGACGATCCTGATGGATCGTCTTTTTTAATGGCCTCCCTGCCCGGGAACCATAATAAACACAGAATAATATGTAAATGCGGCAAAAAAGACTGTCAAGTAAGCACCGAAAATATAAATGTACATCCGCTCGGTCAAGTTGAGATACGATAAGAACACAAAAAATACAGTTTGACCGAAGAACAGCAGTGATGCATCTTTCATATTTCCTAAATAAAACATGACCGCAAAGATACCTGTCCAGAATCCTAACACACGGAACATGCGATTCATTTATATCCCTCCCAAAAAGCCCCTTTGATTTTATTATAAGCCAATTTATCTTGAAATGTAAACATTTTCATTTTGGGAAAATCAATTCATTTTTTACAATTTTGTGATAAGCATTTTTAAAAAATCACCTGTCACGTGTTTAAACGGAAAATATCACGGGTACTAAAACATACAAAGACAAAGTCAGTACATTTTAAGGAGGAATCATTCATGGAAGAGCTGACCTTTTATTCATACCCGAGCTGCACATCATGCCGGAAAACGAAACATTGGCTGAAAGCGAACCAGGTTGATTTTACAGAGCGGCATCTTTTCAGGGAAACGCCGAATCAGGACGAGCTGAAACATATTTTGTCTCTCACGACCGAAGGAATTGATGAGATATTGGCGACAAGAAGCCAGGCATTTAAAGAGTTAAATCTTGATATCGAAGAATTAACGGTCAGCGAAGTGCTGGAATTGTTAATTCAAAAACCAAAGCTGCTGAGACGCCCGATTATCGTAAACGGCGATAAGCTGGTTGTCGGATATAATCCCGGCGAACTCTTAAAATTAAAAAAACACACCTTACACCGTTCTGTTTCCTGAAAAAAACGAAGATTGCTGACACATTGCATGTTCAGCATATCTTCGTTTTTTCGCCTGTGTAACTGGGCTAGCTGGATTCGAACCAGCGCGTCACGGAGTCAAAGTCCGTTGCCTTACCGCTTGGCTATAGCCCAATGCGCTTACGTATAGTGTAGACAATCGATTTCGTTTTATACATAGTGATCAAAATGTTGGTCATATAGCCGATTGATTTTAAAGGAAAACAATGAGGAGGATTGACATGGAAAACAAGCATGCAGCCCTTTATGAGTATTTGGTCAAACAGGCGGACAGAATCACCGATGAATGGCTGTCCCGAACAGCGTCTGAAAAAGAAAAAACGGCACAGCAATATAAGGACTTTTTACTGGCTGTTTCAAGGGTATTTGCCAAGGATGAACAGGCGCTATGCTGGGATAAAGCCTCCGGATGCGCCAAGGAAATTGCCTACGACAGGGCTGTTAGCCAAATTCCGGTGACTGAAAGCATAAAGGGGTTTAAAGTGTGCCGTGAACTTTTAATAGATGAAATCGAGCATTTTTCGGATAAACATGCACCGGACTGTTCGAAAAAAGACTTTTTTATCTGGAATAAACAGCTTCACTCAATGATGGATGAGGTTATTGAACAGTTTATTCTTGAATATGAGCATACGACAAAGAGGCAATTGAAGGCGCAGACCGAGATGATACGCGAACTGAGCGCACCTGTTATACCGGTATCAGAACACATCGGTGTGCTGCCGCTCATTGGCGAAATTGATACTCACAGGGCAACGGTGATCATTGAATCTGCGCTTAAGCAGTGTGCTGAGCTTCATCTCTCGCATCTGTTTATTGATATTTCCGGTGTTCCTGTCGTCGATACGATGGTTGCCTACCAGTTGTTCAAAGTCGTAGACAGCACAAAACTACTTGGCGTTGAGACGGTTCTTTCGGGCTTGAGACCGGAGATTGCCCAAACAGTTGTGAAGCTTGGGATGGATTTTTCGCATATTAACACAGAACAGAGCCTTGCTAAGGCGCTTTGCAATAAAGGCTTTTGTATCCGTGAAAACGGCAAGGCTGAAGAGAAGGTTTAAATTTCTCATTTCAGCAGTTGGAAGCTGAATAAAATAGTCAAATCGGTATTCGGAAATTCCGTTTTTGCTTCGTATTCAGCTTGATTTGCGATTTTTAAGGATTTGATGCTTCCGATGTTTTTCGTATAAACTGCGCTTAGAAAGGAGGCGCAATGGTTTGTACACGATTGAATCATTAAGCGGAAGATTAATTGACGAGGCATATAGAATGAAGGCGTCAGACATTCATATTGTTCCCGGTGAAAAAGAGGCGGTGGTCCGCTTCAGGATTGATGATGAACTTTTTCAAAAAGACAGATTAACGAGAAATGAGTGCTCAAGGCTCATTTCTCACTTTAAATTCCTTTCTTCGATGGATATTGGGGAAAGACGGCTGCCGCAAAGCGGAGCTTTGACTCTTTATATCAACCGTCAGCCCGTTCATTTAAGAATGTCCACTCTGCCCACCATCCATGATGAAAGCTTGGTCATCAGGCTTCTTCCCAAGGTGAGCAGCAAGCCGCTCACAAAGCTCTCATTGTTTCCGAGTGCAACATTCAAGCTGCTGTCTTTTCTGAAGCATTCCCACGGATTAATTCTGTTCACCGGTCCGACAGGCTCGGGGAAAACGACAACACTCTATTCTTTAATCGAATACGCTAAGCGGCATTTTAAGCGAAATATCATTACCTTGGAAGACCCTGTTGAATCAAGAAGCGAAAACATTTTGCAAGTGCAAGTAAACGAAAAAGCTGGCATGACTTATTCTGCGGGGTTGAAGGCGGTGCTTCGCCACGATCCGGACATGATCATCCTCGGGGAAATTCGCGATGCCGAAACAGCCCAAATCGCAGTCAGGGCAGCTTTGACAGGACACCTTGTTTTATCGAGCATGCATGCGAAAAATGCCAAAGGCGCAATATACAGGCTGCTCGAGTTCGGCGTTGATATGACAGAAATTGAACAAACACTGGTCGCAATCAGCGCCCAGCGCCTCGTCGGTCTCGTCTGCCCGTTTTGCGGCGACAACTGCTCTTTATATTGCAGATTGTCGAGGCCTGTGAGAAGAGCAAGCATCTTCGAGCTTTTGTACGGAAAAAGCCTCAATCTCTGCATCGAAGAAGCAAAAGGCAGGTGCGGTGACATAAAAACAGAAACATTGAAAACGCTGATCCAGAAGGGAATAGCACTCGGATATCTGCCGTCGAATACTTATGAACGCTGGATAGGCCATGAAGATTAAAAAGAAGTGGCCCGTCCGGGAACAGGCGGACATTCTGAAAAAACTCGGAGACATGATGAAGAGCGGATATACGATTTTGGATGCTTTAAGTATGCTGAAACTGCAATTGAATGAAAGGCGAAGAGCAGATCTGACATTTGCGATGGAGAAGCTGACAGAAGGGCGACCTGTGTTTCAAGTGCTTGAAATGATTTCATTTCATAAGGATGCTGTTACCATTGTTTACTTTGCCGAACAGCACGGGAATTTGCCATATGCCTTTCGGCAGAGCGGAGAGCTGCTTCACCGCAAGATCGCTCAAACCGAAAAACTAAAGAAAGCCGCCAGATATCCCTTGTTTTTAGTTTTAACGGTCTGCGTCATTATCTCTATTATGAAATCGGCAATCATCCCGCAATTTTCCGCGATCTATGAATCAATGAACGTTGAAACGTCTTTTGCAACGACCCTCATCTTTTCGGTTTTTGATCATTTTTATCTTTTTATCGCAGGAATGATGTTGATTGCCGCCGCTTTATCCCTCTATTATCTGTGTTCATTTCGCCATAAACCTCCAGAAGACAAAATGACCTTTCTCATTAGAATTCCCTTGCTGGGCCAAACCTTCAAACTATTCAACAGTTATTTTTTATCGCTCCAATTGAGCAATCTTTTGCAAGCTGGTCTGTCTGTATATGACAGTTTAAAAGCATTTGAAAGCCAGCCGTTTTTATCATTTCATAAAAATGAAGCGAAGCGTCTGATCGAGCGGCTGAAACAAGGGGAGAGTCTGGAGCAGATGCTGGCCGGGCATCCGTTTTATGAAAATGATCTGGCGAAGGCTGTTGCTCACGGCCAATTAAACGGACTCTTATACAGAGAGCTGTATTCATACAGTCAATTTTTGATTGAACGGCTTGAACGGAAAGCAGAAAAATGGACAGGTTTGATCCAGCCATTGATTTACGGGCTAACAGCGGCGATGATATTAATTCTTTATTTGTCTATGCTTTTGCCAATGTATCAAATGATGAACCAGTTATAAGGAGGACGGAACTGTGAATGAAAAGGGATTTACACTGATAGAAATGTTAGTCGTCATGCTCGTCATCTCCATCCTGCTGTTGATCACCATACCGAATGTGACCAAGCATAATCAAAGTATTCAAAAGAAAGGATGCGAAGGGTTAATTAATATGGTTCAAGCGCAAATCACGGCTTATCAAATGGATCATGACGGGAAAACGCCGAGTAGGGCGGACCTTGAATCTGAAGGTTACGTGAAGAAGAACTTAAAGTGCCCGAATGGGAAAGCAATTAAAATTTCAAACGGCAAAGCACAGGCTGATTGACGGTTATGAATCAAAAAGGATTTACGCTTTTGGAAAGCCTAACTGTATTGATGATCGGTTCCATTATGCTCTCTCTTCTCTTTGCCGCACTGCCTCCCGTTTATGAAAAAAGAGTTGTTCAGCACTTTGTCTCACAGCTTGAAGAGGATCTGCTTTACGCACAGCAGACAGCTCTCGTCCGCCATGCGACGGTTAAGGTGCAGTTTGACTTTGCCGGCTGCCGCTATATTATTAAGCACGCGGACGAAGGCTCATCGCCTAAGCTGGTCAGGACATACAGTTGCCATATTGCGTTCAAAAAAGCGACGCTCAAGCGAACTCTTACTTTTAACCCAAGCGGAGTTCCGAATCAAGGGGGGAAAATCGTGATCGATACACAGCACGCCTCTTTTGCACTGACGATCTATTTAGGAAGCGGAAAGATTAATGTGCAAAAAAAATAGAGGCTTTACAACAGTTGAAGCTGTTTCCGCATTGGGCATTTGGGTCATGATCACCATGTTATTGATTCCTATGGTTCATCAGTTGTCTTTGCAGCGCGGGGCATCTGAAAAAGAAGAAGAGGCATATCGCATATTGGATGAAAAGATCAGCCGCTACACACTGACCGGACGGTTTCAGCCTAAAGAAACTGTGCTTTACCGAAACACATCTTACTTTATTGAATGGAAGGAGCAGGGAGATGATTATGAAGTATGCATCTCCATTAAAAAAAGAGACAGTCAAAGGCGTTGCTTCACCATTTTGCGGTCAAAAGGGATTTACCCTTCTTAATGTACTGGTTTCCTTAATGGTGTATATGTTCATTGCAGGAACGATGGCCTCGATATTTCATCTGTTTTTATCCCCGGAAAGAAACGGTGCGGATATTCACCCGCGCGAATGGACGATTACTGCCGAGCAAATATTGAAGGAATGCAGGAACTCGGTTGATCTAAGAGTGGGCGACGATCATCAGTCATTGGAAATGACAAATCGCCAAGGTGCCGCCGTTCGCTATGAGAAATATCAGACAGTTATTCGAAAAAGAGTCAATGGAAAAGGTCATGTGCCGCTTTTGCAACATGTCAAACACATGAGGTTTGTGATTGAAGATCATCTGCTGATCCTTGAAGCGACAAGTTTAAGCGGCAAGTCATACCGTAAGTCCATTCCGCTCTATCATATGTAAAAGGTGATCACGTGAAAAATTCAAAAGGATTCATTTATCCGGCTGCTGTTTTCACAGCTGTGATTTGCATGCTCTGCGCGGGTCACTCAGCTGTTTTATTATCGAATCAACGAATGTTTGCACAGCAAACAAAAGAATTTCATATTCAGCAAAACCTACTCCAAAATGGAATGCTCCATGCCTTGTCTCATATTCACGAAGAGACAAAAGAGAAAATTCAAAAACAGCATGGCTTGATATCGTATACTGTCAATCCGGCTCATCAGCGGCTCAAGCGAGTGAAGATAGAGGTAACGACAGCTTCCGGCACAGAAACGAGCGCTGAATTTCAATATGATTTGAGCACTAAGAAAATCACACAGTGGAAAGAATATTAAAAATTGTGTGTCGGAATCATGAAGAATGTATAAAAAAAGATTCGTATGACAACACTTCAACTGACAGAACTCCCCAAGAGGTGATGTGATGAAAACGAACGATTATGTTAAATATATGACGGAACAGCTCGTAAAATATATGGACACGCCTAAGCAGGAAAGAAAAGAAATGAAAGAAAAACGTAAAGAATCAAAGCCGCCGTCCAGGATATATCAATGGTTCGGCATTCTTCCTCTTGGGTGTATCATGTTTTTTAAAAGGCATAAATAAAGACAAGCCGCTTTCTACTGCAAAGCGGCTTATTTATATTCTTCCACAACGACGACTTTGTTGATTTTGTGTGTCACAGGTTCAAATGAAATTGTAACAAATACTCCGAAATTTTTATTTCCTTCACTCAATGTGACATGGTATTGTTTGACCGCTTCATCCGCCCGCTTTCGATCCCATACTTTTTTCGTGAGACGCACTTCTGCTTCCGGATACCTCTTTTTTGCTTCCTCAACCGCTTTTTCTTCCCACTTAGACATGCGGGCTGTTTCGTAAGCTGCCGCATGGGCATTGAGCGGCCCAATGCTTGCAAGCAGTAAAAAAGAGCATAACATAGCATTTTTCAGCACGGGGCATCATCCTTTCTATCCTATTTTTTCCTTGTCAACAGTGTTTATACAAAAATGAAGAAGAAATTATGTACTTTATAAAGAACTTCAAACTTTTCAAAAAGATGAGAATTTGAGAGATTTTTTGAGGAATTAAACGAAAACGTTCTGTAAAACGAACTTAATCGACTATTTTGATAGTTTTCAAATGGCACATTTGTTCTTTATACTCTAACTATCAAGTTCTTTAAAACGAACGAGCGGAAAAAGCCATTACATACTCGCTAGGAGGGTAGTCATGATCCGATTATCTCGAACTAGGAGATCCCGAAAAAGAGCCGGAAAAAACATCATCGTTTTTCAAACGCTGCTGATCATTTATCTTTTAATTGGATTGGGGAGTCAGCTGTCACAGCATACAAACGCATCATTTCACGATGTGGAAACATACAGCATGACAATGAAAGCGGCCTCTTCATTTCCTCAAGATGGGAAACAGTGGGACGGGAGCAATTTGAAGCTTCAAAAACAGACAAAGACGAAAGGAACGGTCTGTGCACCGCTGACATTGTTTGCAGAATATAAAAACCGCGGCAGCCAAATCGCCGACTCTGAATGGAAGTGGGAGCTGCATAAACTCGGTAATGCCAAAAAACCGTTAGAGGACGGGACTGTGATCGATAAAGGCGCGTTCAAAAAAGAAGCCGAAAAGAACATCTACCGGATAGAGTCAAAGCGGGCGGCAAAAGGAGGGCTCTACGCATTTAAATTGATTAAGCCTGAAGGCCATCCCGATGTGAAAAAGGGCAAACCTTTTATTTGGTCAAATGTGATGAAGCTTCAAGACTGTAAAGAAGAAACACCGAAGCCGCCTAAAAAAGCATCAGAAAAGCCGAAGCAAACAGAACAGACAGAAACACGGGAAAAGTCTGAACAGGACATAGAGAAAACACCAAAGAGCAGTGAATCCGTAGATAAAGAAAATAGAAAAGAAGAAAATTCATTAGAAAGCGGGGAAGCGTCATGAAACATGTGATCAAATGGGTCAGCAATATCTTATATGTGATTATTTTCACACTCATCATCGCCGCGGTCATCGTCGTAATTTCGACAAAGTCGTCCGGCGGAGAGCCGCAGCTCTTCGGCTATCAATTGAAAACGGTTTTATCCGGTTCGATGGAGCCGGAGTTTAAAACAGGTTCTGTGATAGCCGTTCAAAAGATTGAAAATCCCGGGTCTTTGAAAAAGGGAGATATCATTACATTCATGCAAGACGAAAACACCATGGTTACCCACCGAATTATCGGTATAACAAAAAATAAATCAAACCTCATGTTTAAAACAAAGGGTGACAATAACCAAAACCCTGATTCCGATCCGGTGCTGGCGGAAAATGTTGTCGCTAAGTATTCGGGCATTACGGTTCCGTATGCCGGGTATTTGCTGGATTTTGCAAGTAAACCGATCGGCACAGCCATATTGCTGATCGTGCCGGGACTCTTGTTGATTCTTTATGCAGTGATTACTGTATCCGCGGCTTTAAGAGAGATTGACCAAAAAACTAAGGCAATTGAAGCCGCCGGGAAAGATCAATCAGTTTCCATGTAATCTTCGTTGGTCACCTGAACATTCAGGTCTCCATATATACAGATTTTCTTATTATAAAAGGAGGAGTTATCAATGGGTACAAAGAAAAAACTCGGATTAGGCGTTGCGTCTGCTGCGCTTGGACTGGCATTAGTAGGAGGAGGAACTTGGGCTGCGTTTAACGACATCGAAACAACTCAAGCAACTTATGCAGCAGGTACACTTGACCTGAATGCGAAAGATACATCTGCAAGAGTGAACTTGTCCAACTTAAAACCTGGCGACAAATTCACTAAAGATTTCGAATTCAAAAATGACGGATCACTTGCGATTAAAGAAGTGCTGATGCAGGTTGGCTACAGCAATTTCGTTGACGGAAACGCGAAAAACGGCGGAAAAAGCACAGCGGAAGACTTCCTGAAACAATTTAAAGTCAGCGTTCTGACTGTCGGAGTTGAAGGCGGAAACGGCTATCCTAAAAACATCATTTTAGATGAAGCCAACCTTTATGATCTGTACAATATGTCCGCGAAAAAAGATAAGGCCGCGTACGAAAAAGTGAAGAAAGCAATCGAGCCAGAGTTCCTGCATGACAATGGCAAAATCAATGTAGCGACAATCAACGGAAAAACGGCGCCTGAATACGACGGCATTCCGAAAGATCCATATGACTTTGACAAAGTTCAATTGGTGATTGAGTTCGTCAATGACAAAACAACAGACGCCAGCGGCAGAATGGTACAGAACAAATATCAAGGAGATTCTGTGCAGCTTGACTTCTCATTCGAAGGTACTCAATGGAACGGCTTGACAATCGACGGCAAAAAACATGCCGATGAAAAAGGTTATGTAAAAGAGAACGAAAGAGCGCACAGTGAAGATAAATAATGGTGCAATTTAAAAAACGGATCTGTATGATCCGTTTTTTTATGTTCATGAGGAATCGGCTTATTCAGCGTAAAAAATGCCAAAGGGAGTAAGATATGTTTCCCTTACTCCTTTTCCTGTCTTTTCTTCCACTTTTGATAATCTAAAAATTCTCGAAATTGTTTTTTAGAAACCCCTGATGCCATAGCGTCACGAACTAGATTTTCCCATTCACTATCTAATTGACCATCGTATTCGGTTTCATCTTTCTCATTGAGCAGGGTATGAACCGAGACGTCCAGAACAGCGGAGACTTTTTCTAGAAATTGAATGGAGGGGTTTGTTTGCAAGTTTCTTTCTATTGAACTTAAATAAGACTTCGCTACCCCAGCCTTTTCAGCTAGTTCAGATAGTGAGTAGCCTTTTTCTTTTCGATATTGTTTAATACGCTGGCCAATCAATGTCATCACCTTCCTTTCGATATTATAGCACATTCAGAAAGGATTTATTGAATGACTTCTTTCAATTGATGCGGAAGGTTTTGAAGACTTCTTACCCAAATTGAGAAAAATACGTATATCGTCTGGACTAATGCCTTGTTCAAGAGCGTGTTTAATCAGTTCTGTCCACTCCTCATCCAATTCTTCTTTCTCATTTTTATCTTTATTCATACATTTCCCCCCCAAAATACTTCATTATGTATTTCAGACAACCGTGTTGTGATAAACAAAGATAAACCCCGAGACTCAACACTTTACCAAGCTTGTCCAAATGGTGTTACGAAAGTTCCTCCTATCTCTTTAGTTCTATTATAAGTCCAGCTCACTGAATAAAAACAAGAATGTTGTCGAATCGGAAAAATTATCCTGAATTTTTTTTGTGCAAATAAAATAATCCCCCGTTTTGAACTTTAATATCGATTTTAGGCTCGTAAAGCGTTTGGAGAGCCTTTTTCTCAATTTCGTATTCCTCCGGTTTTTCTTCAGTATCCTCGTAAAATTGGTTTAAAAGTGACAGGTCGTTATTCCAGCGTTTCAGGGAAGCTTCAGCCCAATCAAGCGGCTCGCTTCTGGCCGCCTGTTCGATATAGCGCTCAAGCCGTTTAATGCCGCTTTCCGGCTTAATCAACGGCGACATCGTGTAGCAGTAGTCAGAGATCTGTGAAGAGAGATCTCGGGCCTCCATTTGTTCTTGAAACGATTCGACCAGCTGACCGCTGATTAAATGAAGGCCGAGAGACAGAAGCTTATCTTTTTTCATGTCGGATTGGTACGAGATCGTCACATTCATGCCGAGCCACGGTTCCAGGGAAATATGGGCTCCATCGGAACGGATTTTCTCATAAAGGCGAATAAATTTGCCGTTTTTTTGCACGGCCTGGAAAATTTGAAAAAGTCTTGGTGATCCAAAATGAATAAACTCACCTTCGATATCGGAAGGGGCCTCGTCTTCATTCGTGATCAGCGTGATTTTCATCGGATTAGGTTCTCCGCCCGTCTTTTCGAGCCAGTGCCAGTAAAACGGCCTGTTCATAATCTGTTTATCGACTTCAACCGTCAGCTGCACAGTCATATGGCCTGAACTTTTGTCGGTGATCGTGCAGCCGTTTGCGATGAAAAAGCGTTCTAAAAACAGATATATTTCTTCCTGACGCATTTGATTTTAGCCTCCGATCTGTTCTTGGTTTGAAACGGCTTCATTTCCGTATGAAATGAAAGAGGTTAAGTTTTCCATTTTAATCTTCATTTCCTCGTCTGTCGCGGAGTAAAAGAGAATGTCATGAAGGTGGTCTTCAAAATTGCCGACCTCGATTTTTGTTAAAATATCATCCAAGTCTCCGACGACTTTTTCGAACAAATGGATCTTTTCATAGAGAAGTTTTAAAATATGCTCTTCTACGGTATGCTTTGTTGCCATGTTGTAAATGTAAACATCGCGTTCCTGGCCGAGCCGGTGAATCCGGCCGATCCTTTGTTCGAGACGCATCGGGTTCCACGGAAGGTCATAGTTGATGATTTTATTGCAAAATTGAAGGTTGATCCCTTCACCGCCTGCTTCAGTCGCGATCAGAACTTGAACTTTGCCCCTGAACAAATCTTTCATCCAGTCTTTCTTTCCTCTTTTAAATCCGCCTCTGAACGGTACAGAACTGATGCCGTTCTGCTGGAGGAACCATTGCAGATAAATCTGCGTCGCCCTGTATTCAGTAAAGATGATGACTTTGTCATCGAGTTCTTGAATGAGCTCAACAACTTTCAGCGCTTTTGAATTTTGCGCGACCTCGTTGACCTTTTCGATCAAATGGTGGATGACAGGTTCGGAGATCACCGGCGCTTCGCGATCCTTTCGGTCAAGCATGTTTTTCAGCGTCATATAGACAGCTTCTCTGCTTGAACAGCATTCGCGCTCCAATGTCATGATTGAGAACATGCTTGATGAATGCTGATGACTTGTCTTCAGCTTTTTAATCTCGTCATACAAAGCCTGTTCTGTAGGAGAAAAGGAAATGGGCACGGTTTCGACATGGCGCTTCGTCCAGGTGATGCCGGTATCATGCCGTCTGTTTCTGATCATGACTTTATTGATAAGGGACTTTAAGCGTTCATGCGCTTCAGCTGAATTGATCTGTTTTGTATAATCTTTGTTGAAGTTGCTTTCATTTCCCAAGTGTCCGGGTTTTAGCAGGGAAACGAGATTAAATATTTCGTCGATCTTGTTTTGGATGGGCGTCGCCGTCAGCATCAGGCAATATTTTTTCTTTAAGCTGCGGACAAACTCGTAATTTTTTGTTTTATTGTTTTTCAGTTTGTGAGCTTCATCAATAATCACCACATCATACTGGATCGACAAAACCGTCTCCCTGTGCGGCGACCGCTTTGCCGTGTCAAGGGAGGAGACGACAACATCGCACTGCTCCCAGACATAGCTTTTTTTCTGTTCCACGGCCGGAATTAAAAACTTTTCCCGCAGTTCCTTCACCCATTGCGAGACGAGCGAGGCGGGGACGAGGATTAAGATTTTCTTGGCCAGCCCGCGAATCATGTATTCTTTTAATATCAGCCCAGCCTCGACCGTTTTGCCGAGGCCCACTTCATCCGCCAAGATGGCTTTTCCGTTCATCTGCTCGACTACCTTCCGGGCGACTTCGAGCTGATGGGGAAGCGGGGTGAAGCCTGGGAGGTGATAAGGGGCCTGCAAGCCTTCAAACGTCGGAATCGCAAGCCTTTTCTGCACTTCACAGGAAAGCTTGTAAAGCTCCCAATTCGCCCATGGTCCGTCTTCATCAAGGTGCTTTTTGAACTGTTCCGGCCACTCGTTGTCGAAATGAATGTCTGGTCTCATCACTAATGCCGCCTTTCTCTTCTGAGATTCAAATGTTCTTTTTTAAAAGAAAATATTGCGTGAAAAAAACGGATTTTACTAACAAATAAACAAAACACGAACATTCTTATTTTAAAATAATAAATTGTTAATGATTTTTCCTGTTGCCCAATTGTTGTGATGATGGTAGGATATTTGTAGATCATCAGTAAAAAAATCATAAGCTTTATATAGTATGTCCATGAAAAGAAATGAATATGAGCGAATGACAGCAAGGGGAGAGACCGATAGCGGGAAACCTTAAAGCGGCGCCGAAGGAGCAAGCTGGGGAAACAGTGAATCTCTCAGGCAAAAGAACTCTTGCTTGACGCAACTCTGGAGAGAGTTTGTATCATATGATGTTTTAACAAACCACCAAAGGGGACATCTTTGCTTTTGATGCAAAGTAAACTTTCAGGTGCCAGGACAGAGAGCCTCAGAACTGACAAAGGGGCTTCTCTGTCCTTTTTTGTGCCGTCCAAAGCGGCGGAACCATCCAGGTGATGTTGGAATCTTTCTTGTTTTCTGATGATTGGCAAACTTGTTTTTAGTTTGAAAAGCGAAGGGGGAAGCAGAATGCTTAAACGAACGCCTTTATTTGACCTTTATAAGGAATATGGCGGAAAAACGATTGATTTTGGCGGCTGGGAACTGCCTGTTCAATTTTCTTCAATTAAAGAGGAGCATGAAGCCGTCAGGACGAAAGCGGGGCTTTTTGACGTCTCACACATGGGGGAGGTCGAAATCACAGGAACAGACAGCCTTCCGTTTTTGCAAAAACTGTTGACAAACGATGTTTCGACACTGAAAGAAGGCGGTGCCCAGTATACGGCCATGTGCTATGAAGACGGCGGAACGATCGACGATCTCCTCGTCTATAAAAAAGCGGCCAATGTCTACATGCTCGTCATTAACGCAGCCAATATCGACAAAGACGTCGATTGGATGAACAAGCACCAAGAAGGAGACGTTTCGGTTCGAAACGTGTCTGGCGAGGTTGCGCTGCTTGCCCTTCAAGGACCGAAGGCCGAATCGATTTTAAAACAGGTCGCAGATAGCGATCTTGCCGGGTTAAAGCCATTTACGTTCAGGGATGATGCGGCGATTGGCAGCGTGCAGGCGCTTGTGTCCAGAACGGGATACACGGGAGAGGACGGCTTTGAGATTTACTGCCGGAGTGAAGATGCAGCCTACATTTGGAAGCTGCTTCTTGAAACGGGCAAGGATTCGGGATTAGTGCCGTGCGGCCTCGGGGCCAGAGATACGCTGAGGTTTGAAGCGAAGCTGCCGCTGTACGGACAAGAGCTCTCAAAAGATATTACACCGATCGAAGCCGGCATCGGATTCGCCGTCAAAACAAACAAAGCCTCGGACTTCTTCGGAAAAGCCGTCCTGGCAAGCCAAAAGGAACATGGAGCGGACAGAAAGCTCGTCGGCCTTGAAATGATCGATAAAGGCATTCCAAGGCACGGCTACGCCGTCTATTATCAAGGCGAACAAGCAGGCGAGGTGACAACCGGCACACAGTCGCCGACCTTAAAGAAAAACGTCGGCCTCGCATTGCTGAAAAAAGAAGCCTGTGCCCTCGACACCGTCGTTGAAGTGGAAATCAGAAATAAGCGCTTGAAAGCCAAAATCGTGAAAACCCCATTTTACAAACGGCAGCCGTAAGTTTGCCAAGGCCGTGAAAGGAGACTGAAGATGAAGCACCGTTACCTGCCAGCTACAGATCAGGATAAAAAAGAAATGCTTGAGGCAATTGGAGTCGAGAAGATCGAAGAGCTATTCTCCGATATACCCGAAAGCGTTAAATTTAAAGGGGAATACCAAATTAAAAAGGCAAAGTCCGAGACTGAGCTCACAAAAGAGCTGACGAAACTCGCGGCTAAAAATAAAGATACAGTGATGCACGCCTCTTTTTTGGGAGCGGGCGTATACGATCATTACCAGCCCGTCATCGTGGACCACGTGATTTCGCGGTCGGAATTTTACACGGCTTATACACCGTATCAGCCTGAAATTTCTCAAGGGGAGCTCCAGGCGATCTTTGAATTTCAAACGATGATTTGCGAGCTGACGGGCATGGATATCAGCAACTCGTCGATGTATGACGGGGGAACGGCATTAGCCGAAGCGGCAATGCTTGCTTCAGGACATACAAAAAAGAAAAAAATCGTCGTTTCGGAAACCGTCCATCCCGAATCGCGCGAGGTTTTAGTAACGTATGCGAAAGGACAGTACATCGACGTGGTAGAAGTCCCTGCCAAAAACGGAACAACAGATCTTGCGGCTCTTGATGAAGCCGTCTGCGAAGATACAGCAGCAGTGATCGTCCAATACCCTAACTTTTTCGGGCGAATTGAGCCGCTGAAAGACATTGAACCGATCGCCCATAAAGGGAAAAGCATGTTCATCGTGTCCGCCAATCCGCTGGCTCTCGGGCTTTTAACACCGCCCGGGGCACTGGGAGCTGACATCGTTGTCGGGGATGCCCAGCCGTTCGGAATACCGGCCGCTTTCGGCGGGCCGCACTGTGGATTCTTTGCAGTCACGAAAAAATTGATGAGAAAAGTGCCTGGCCGTCTCGTCGGTCAGACGGAAGATGAAAACGGGAAAAGGGGATTCGTTCTCACCTTGCAGGCGCGCGAGCAGCATATCAGACGGGATAAAGCAACATCAAATATATGCTCCAACCAGGCGCTCAATGCGCTTGCCGCATCAGTCGCCATGACGGCGCTCGGCAAAAAAGGCGTCAAGGAAATCGCATGGCAGAACCTGCAAAAAGCGGCTTACGCAAAAGAAGCAGCTAAACGGGCCGGTCTTGAAGTCGTGTTTGACGGGCCGATGTTCAATGAGTTTGTCGTCAGGCTCAATGAACCTGTCGAAAAAGCGAATGAACGCCTGCTTGAGAAAAATATTATCGGAGGCTACGATCTCGGCGCTTCATATCGGGATTTAAAACAGCACATGCTGATCGCCGTGACAGAGCTCAGAACAAGAGAGGAAATCGATACACTCATGAATGAATTGGGGGATCGCCATGAATAATCAGGATCAATCGCTTATTTTTGAAGTATCAAAAGAAGGGCGGGTCGGCTACAGCCTTCCTGAGCTTGACGTCCCTGAAACAGATGTGACAGACGTCCTTGACGAAGCGTATCTCAGAGATGAACCGGCAGATCTCCCCGAAGTGTCTGAGCTTGATATTATGCGCCATTATACGGCTTTATCGAGGCGCAACCACGGAGTGGATTCGGGCTTTTATCCGCTCGGTTCATGCACGATGAAGTACAACCCGAAGATTAACGAAAAAATCGCGAGAATCCCAGGACTTTCTGCGATCCATCCGCTCCAGGATGAACGGACCGTGCAGGGTGCGCTGGAGCTCTTGTACGACTTGAGCGAGCATTTGGAAGAGATCACGGGGATGGATGAGGTCACCCTTCAGCCGGCTGCGGGTGCGCACGGCGAGTGGACCGGGCTGATGATGATCCGCGCGTTCCATGAGGCAAACGGCGATCATAAAAGGACGAAGGTCATTGTACCTGATTCGGCCCACGGTACAAACCCGGCGTCTGCGACTGTTGCCGGATTTGAAACGGTCACCGTCAAATCGAATGACGACGGTCTTGTTGATCTCGAAGATTTAAAGCGTGTCGTAGATGAAGAAACAGCCGCGTTAATGCTGACTAATCCAAATACGCTCGGCCTTTTTGAAGAAAATATTTTAGAAATGGCTGAAATCGTCCATAAAGCCGGAGGAAAGCTGTACTATGACGGAGCGAACCTGAACGCCGTTCTCAGCAAAGCAAGGCCGGGTGACATGGGATTTGACGTCGTCCATTTGAACCTTCACAAAACCTTTACAGGACCGCATGGAGGCGGAGGACCTGGATCAGGCCCTGTCGGCGTCAAGAAGGAATTGATTCCGTATTTGCCGAAGCCGGTGCTGGTGAAAAAAGACGGCCGTTATACCTTTGACCATGACCGTCCGCATTCGATCGGCAGGGTGAAACCTTACTACGGAAACTTCGGCATCAATGTGAGAGCTTATACGTACATTCGTTCAATGGGGCCGGACGGGCTCAAAGAAGTAACGGAAAACGCCGTTTTAAATGCGAATTATATGATGAGAAAGCTTGCTCCATACTACGATCTGCCGTTTGACCGGCACTGTAAGCACGAATTTGTGCTGTCGGGAAGGCGCCAGAAAAAGCTGGGAGTCAGGACGCTTGACATCGCAAAGCGGCTTTTGGACTTCGGCTTCCATCCGCCGACTATCTATTTCCCGCTCAATGTCGAGGAATGCATCATGATTGAACCGACAGAAACAGAGTCTAAAGAAACGCTCGATGCGTTTATCGATACGATGATCCAGATTGCAAAAGAAGCGGAGGAAACGCCTGAAGTCGTTCAGGAAGCACCGCATTCAACCGTTGTGAAACGCATGGATGAAACAAAAGCTGCGCGGAAGCCCGTGCTGCGTTATGAAAAATGATAAGAAGCCGGCGGATCGATTTCGCCGGTTTTTTTGTAAAAAAAACATCTTTATGTAAACGGTTTATGTACTGAATGATAAGGATTTCTCTCGTATTAAATAGTAAATTCATCAAATTTAAAATTAAAAATAAAAATTACATTGTAAAACGTGATAGTTTCAATGTTTTTATCAAATATAATGGTTTAATTTGCCTTAAAAGAAGAGGATTATGGAGTATTTAAAAGGATTCACAAGGGTAGAGAGTGACAACGATGAATATGAAGGTTTGATACAAAATGACAGTGAATATGCCGTTTGTCTCATATGTTACATAAATGTTACGGTATATTAGATTGCTTCATACGGGAGGAGAAATATGAATTCAGACGAAAAGCCAATCAAGATAAAAGTAGAAAAAGTGTCTAAAGTTTTTGGGAAAAATACAAAGAAAGCAACGCAGCTGCTTGCCGATGGCAAAACCAAAAAAGAAATTCTGAAAGAAACCGGGGCGACCGTCGGGGTGAACCAAGCGGATTTTAGCGTGTATGAAGGTGAGATATTTGTCATCATGGGTCTATCAGGGAGCGGTAAATCAACCTTGGTGCGGCTTTTAAACCGGCTGATTGAACCGACTGCAGGACATGTGTACATAGATGGTGACATGATAACAAATATGTCCAAAGACCAGCTTCGGGAAATCCGCCGGAAAAAAATCAGCATGGTCTTTCAAAAGTTCGCTCTGTTTCCGCACAAAACGATTCTTGAAAACACAGAGTACGGATTGGAACTGCAAAAAGTCGATAAAAGTAAACGCCGGATAAGAGCTATGGAATCATTAAAGCTTGTCGGTCTTGAAGGATATGAACAGCAATATCCGGATCAGCTGAGCGGCGGGATGCAGCAGCGCGTCGGGCTTGCCCGCGCATTGACGAATGATCCGGACATTCTGCTGATGGACGAAGCGTTCAGCGCGCTTGACCCGCTGATTCGCAAAGATATGCAGGATGAACTCCTCGATTTGCATGAATCAGTAGGCAAAACGATTATTTTCATTACCCATGATCTTGATGAAGCGCTGAGAATCGGCGATCGAATCGCATTGATGAAAGACGGAAACATCGTTCAAATCGGTACGCCGGAAGAGATCTTAATGAACCCGTCAAATGAATATGTTGAAAAATTCGTTGAAGATGTCGACTTGTCTAAAGTGCTGACAGCCGGTCATATTATGAAACGCGCTGAAACCGTACGCGCAGACAAAGGGCCGCGCGTCGCTCTGACGCTGATGAAAAACCTCGGGATTTCCTCAATTTATGCCGTTGACAAACACAATAGGCTTCTTGGTTCTGTTGATGCTGAAACAGCTAAAAAAGCAGCCGAAAAAAGCCAGACGCTGGAGAGCGTCATCTCGAGAGACATTACAACCGTGGAAGAGAATGCGATCCTGACGGATATTTTTGAATTGGTCTCTGATGCCAGCATCCCGATTGCTGTCGTCGATGAAAAACAGCGGATGAAAGGGATCATCGTCAAAGGCGCGTTAATCGGAGCGCTTGCCGGAAATGACCGGTATATTAATGCACATTCAGATCATGAACCAGCTCATGAAACTGTTGTTCAGGAGGTGAGATAATGTTTACTTTATCATCGCTTCCCCGCATTCCTTTAGCCGATTGGATCGATCAGTTTGTTGACTGGCTGACGGTGTCGTTCGGCGGGGTATTTAACGGAATTGCCAGCGGAGTGGAATCGTTTGTTGATGCGATTGTCCAAGGCCTGGGTTTTGTTCCGCCGGTTATTTTGACCGTTATCTTTGCCGCGCTCGTCTGGCTGATCAGCAAAAGAGGCATTGCGCTGTTTACTTTAATCGGATTTTTTATCATTGATTATTTAGGATATTGGGACGCCATGCTCCAGACATTGGCGCTTGTCGTCACATCCGTTCTGATTTCTGTCATTATCGGCATTCCGGTCGGAATCTGGGGCTCCCAAAAGAAAACGGTTCGGAGAATCGTTACGCCCATTCTTGACTTAATGCAGACGATGCCGGCATTCGTTTATTTGCTTCCGGCCATCTTCTTTTTCAATATCGGGGTTGTGCCGGGTGTTGTCGCTTCCGTTATCTTTGCGATGCCTCCGACAATCCGGATGACAATCTTAGGAATTCAGCAGGTGCCGGAAGATCTGATTGAAGCTACAGAAGCATTTGGTTCAACGACAAGCCAGCGGCTCTTTAAAGTGCAGCTGCCGCTTGCGACGAGAACCATTCTGGCCGGTATCAATCAAAGCATCATGCTTGCGTTGTCAATGGTCGTTATTGCATCCATGGTAGGTGCGCCTGGACTTGGAGAAGAAGTTTACCGGGCTGTTACCCAGCTGCAAACGGGTACCGGTGTAGAAACCGGGCTTGCGATTGTTATTATTGCGATCGTACTTGACCGGGTTACACAAAATATAAAATTGAAAAAAAGCAGGGGGAATGCATAATGTGGAAAAAGATAGCGGGAATCGGCACTGCAGCAGTACTGACATTGGGTCTGGCTGCCTGCGGAAGCAGCAATAATAATGAAAACGCGTCTGTAGGCGATCAAGTCAGTTATAAAATTACCGGCATTGATCCTGGAGCGGGCATTATGAATGCAACGGACAAGGCGCTCAAGGATTACAATCTCAGCAAGTGGGCTGTAACATCAGGCTCAAGCTCAGCGATGACAGCCGCATTGAAAAAAGCTTACGATAAAAAAGATCCGATCATCATTACGGGTTGGACACCGCATTGGATGTTTGCAAAATACGATCTCAAATATTTGAAAGATCCAAAAGGTTCTTACGGCGATGCCGAAGAAATCCATACTGTTACGCGCAAAGGATTCAAGGACGATCATCCGGGCGCACACAAGCTGCTCAGCCAATTCAGCTGGACAGAGGATGATATGGGAGAAGTCATGCTTGCCGTTCAGGAAGGCAAAAAAGCGGAAGAAGCTGCAGCAGATTTCGTAAAAAAACATCAAGACCTTGTTAAGAAATGGACAAAAGGCGTCGATAAAGCGGACGGCGAAAAAATTAAGCTCGGCTATGTGGCATGGGACAGTGAAATTGCGAGCACAAATGTCATCGCAAAAGTTCTTGAAGACTTAGGCTACAACGTGACGCTCAGCCAAGTAGAAGCAGGCCCGATGTGGACTGGAATTGCAAATGGAAGCGTCGATGCTTCACTTGCTGCATGGCTGCCGCAAACGCATAAAACATATGCTGAAAAATACAAAGGCAAATACGAAGATATCGGTACAAGCATGACAGGCGTAAAAATTGGCCTTGTCGTTCCGACATACATGAAAGATGTCAATTCAATCGAAGACTTGAAAAAATAACGAACAAAGCCGGCGAACCCATTTCGTCGGCTTATTTTTATTTGAAGGATCATCTGCTCCGCCTGTTTTGATTGTCTGCAGGATATGCTAAAAAAAATCCTAAAACGCAAAGACGCTTTAGGATGTTGGCCGCAACTGGAGACAGCTGCGGTTATTAATTTTTCGTTTTAATTTTTCCGCCCCATTTTTTGAACCCGCCTTTCAGGTTGTAAATCTCCTTACAGCCGTGTTTGCGGAGCGTTTGGGCGGCTCTTCCGCTTCTGACGTTGTTTTGGCAGTACAGGTAAACCGGTTTGTCAGGACGGATTTCGCTTTTTCTTTGCTTAAGCTGTGAAAGCGGAATGTTTCTCGCACCCAAAATGTGGCCGCCTTCATACTCGTTCGGCTCGCGCACATCGATGAGTTGCGCTTTGCGATAGCCGGCCCGGAATTCTTCTTCTGTCAAGGTTTTCATAATGCGCTGCTGATAGATGTATGAAACGACCGCGTAGATGATGAGCGCGGCGCAAATCAAGAGAATGATAATGCTGCTGGTAGACAATCTGATCCGACTCCTTTTTGAATTCATCCCGTCTGATAATCGGGAGATTTTTAACGATATGTTAAGACAAATACTATTATAGTAAAGCCTCAGAAATCTGTCATCTGATTCGCTGAATTTATTTTCAATTTTAAGAGGGAATGGTAGACTTATTTTATACCAAAGAAAAAGAGGGTAGGTTATGGAAAAAGAAATATGGCGTTTTATCGATTCGGGACGACAGGATCCCGCTTTTAATATGGCGCTCGACGAGGCGCTCCTTTATTGGCACAGCGAAAATAAGATTCCGCCGACCATCCGCTTTTACGGCTGGAATCCGCCAACGCTTTCAGTCGGCTATTTCCAAAATATCGAAAAGGAAATCAATCTGGATGCCGTCAAAAAACACGGTTTAGGCTTTGTGAGAAGGCCGACCGGCGGAAGAGGCGTGCTCCATGATCAAGAGCTGACCTACAGTGTTATTGTGTCTGAAGAACACCCGGAAATGCCCAAGACGGTGACGGAAGCGTACCGCGTCATCTCAGAAGGTATTCTTGAAGGCTTCAGAGAGCTGGGACTTGATGCGTATTTCGCCATACCAAGAACGGAAAAAGAGAAACAGAGCCTGAAAAACCCGAGATCTTCCGTCTGTTTTGACGCGCCGTCGTGGTATGAGCTCGTTGTCGAAGGCAGAAAGGTCGCAGGAAGCGCCCAGACGAGGCAGAAAGGAGTCATTCTCCAGCACGGTTCGATCCTTCTTGATCTGGATGAGGACAAGCTCTTTGATTTGTTTATTTACAAAAATGATCGCCTCAGAGAGCGCATGCAGAGAAACTTCAAACAAAAAGCGGTCGCCATCAATGAGCTCGCAAAAGAAAAAATCACGATTGAAGAAGCGAGCAATGCTTTTAAAAAAGGGTTCGAAAAGGGGCTTAACATTCATTTGGAGCCTTATGAACTGACAGAAGAGGAAACGGAATTTGTCGCCGATCTCGCCAGAACGAAGTATGCGGCAGATGAATGGAATTATAGAAGGTAATCGGGTGAAAACGTTATCCCGTTGCTTGTTTTTTACATGCACATAGTGTAAACTTGTTATGATTTGAATAGGTGTGATTTGGAGGGATTTGATGACAACACCGAGTATGGAAGATTACATAGAACAAATTTATATGCTGATTGAAGAAAAAGGATATGCAAGGGTCTCAGATATAGCCGAAGCTCTGGCCGTCCATCCCTCCTCGGTTACAAAAATGGTTCAAAAACTCGATAAAGACGAATATTTGATTTATGAAAAGTATCGTGGCCTCGTGCTGACGCCTAAAGGGAAGAAAATAGGCAAACGTTTAGTATACAGACATGAATTATTGGAGCAGTTTTTACGAATCATTGGTGTTGACGAAGAGAAAATTTATGATGATGTCGAAGGAATCGAGCATCATTTAAGCTGGAACAGCATTGACCGTGTCGGAGATCTTGTGCAGTATTTTGAAGACGACAGCAAAAGAATCGACGATTTGAGAAGCGTCCAAAAAAGAAACGAACAGGAAAATCAATAAAAGCCGCCGGGTAACGGCGGCTTCAGATTGTTGACAAAATCCCAAAACGACTTTTGGTTTTGGGATTTTGTCATCCTATCAGCGTGATTGAAAACCCTTGCAGTCTAGGAAGGCCGAGCATCGGAGCGGAGCGAATGTTGGAATTCGTGAGCACCGACGCGCAGGCCTGACAACGAATGCGAGGGTTTGTCGACACGCTGAAGCCGCCGGGTAACGGCGGCTTTTCTCTTTCCGTATCAGTTTTTCCAGCTGCCGCTTTGTCTCATGGTCTTTTTTTTCTGTCCGTTTCTTAAAATGGTGTAAAGCCATCTTTTAAGGGAGGGAGATCGCGATGTACATCGACGGGGTTTTTTCAGGCGGCGGTATGAAAGGGATTGCACTTGTGGGGGCATACGAGGCGCTTGAGAAACGGGGCTTCCGATTTAAAAGGCTGGCCGGAACGAGCGCCGGTTCGATTATTGCCTCGTTTATCGCGGCAGGTTATACAAGCGCGGAGATCCGTCAAATGATGGAAGAATTAAATGAAAGCGAGCTCCTTGACCCGAGATTTTCACTCTTGCCTTTGAAAATGCTGCAATGGGCATCGATTTATTGGCGGCTCGGTTTATATAAAGGAGATAAACTGGAAAACTGGATTTCCGAAAAGCTGAAAGCGAAAGGCATTTCAGTTTTCGGGGATCTTGAACAGGGAAAACTGAAGTTGATCGCCTCCGACTTATCGAATGGCAAGATGCTTGTGCTGCCTGACGATTTAAACAGATACGGCTTAAACCCAAGGCGTTTTTCCGTCGCCAGGGCGGTCCGGATGAGCTGCAGCATTCCTTATTTTTTTGAGCCGGTGAAGCTCAAGTCCTCCAGCGGCATCAGCGTTGTCGTAGACGGCGGAGTTCTGAGCAATTTTCCGATGTGGCTGTTTACAACAGAAAAAAAACGGCCGGTATTGGGGATCACGCTGATGCCCAATGAAAAAGAGAGGCCGAAGAAAACGATTAAAAATGCGTTCGAACTGTTCGGGGCGCTGTTTGAGACGATGAAAGAGGCGCATGACGCCAGGCACATTGCCACAAAACATGAGCGCAACATCATTTTTTTACCTGTTGAGGAAGTCCTGTCGACTGAATTCGCGATGTCGGCAGAAAAAAAACTAGCTCTAATCGAGCTAGGAAAAAAACGAACAGAATTATTTTTGAAACAGTGGACGTTTTAAAAGAAAGCCCTGTTTTTCTTTTTGCTTTTTTTGCCTTCAATCACTGTCAGCTGAGTCTGGCTTTTTTTCTTCACCAATACCGGCTTCGATTTATTAATAGACGGTACGCTTCTCAGATGATTAACCTTGCCTTTTATAGAGCGTTTTTTGTGATCTTGAAAACGCTTGTTGGATTGCTTGGCTGCTTTCTTAAAAGCGGCTCCTTCACTGCCCATATCGCGATTGGAAATGCGCCTGATCACGAAATAAATGATGGCGCCGACCGCTGCAAAAACAACCAAGTATTGGAGCAGGCGGCCCGGACTTGTGATGGCGAAATAGACAAACCCAAAAATTCCAAACGCAATAATTAAAGCTGAGACAGGATGTACGCGTTGCTTCATAACTGTCCACCTCCCAAAAAATTAACCAATTCGTTGCATTACATTACGATATTAGAAGGTTCCTTCTGTTCGTCCTCTGCTTTGGTCTCCATATGAAGAAGCTCATTGAAGCTTGCGATGGCGACTTCCACCTGATCGTCAGACGGCTCTTTCGTTGTTAAAAGCTGCAGCCACAAACCCGGATAGCCGAGCACCTTCAATACGGGGATGTCTCTCAGTTTGTTTGTCAGCTGCAGAACTTCAAATGAAATGCCGAGAACGACGGGTATCAGTGCGAGTCTATTCAAAATACGGACCCAGAGAGGGTCAGTAGGAACGAGCAAGTAAACAAACATGCCCACGATGACGGTGAATAAAATAAAGCTGCTTCCGCATCGGTAGTGCAGTCTTGACTGCCGCTGAACGTTTTCAACCGTGACCGGCAGATTTTGCTCGTAACAGTTTATGACCTTGTGTTCTGCTCCGTGATATTGAAAAACTCTTTTAATAAAAGGAGTGCATGATATGGCGTAAATATAGCTTAAGAGAAGGAGCAGCTTAAAAAAGCTTTCGATCATAATCTGCGCGACGTCCGACTGAAAGACCGGACGGGTGAGCTCCGCTAAAAAAACGGGCACGAGCGTAAAAATAAACTTGCTGAACAAAAAAGACAGGACGCCGACTGCGGCGAGGCCAAAAATCATCGTCAGCTTGGACGGCTTCTCTTCTTTCAATTGATCGTCTAAAGAAGGATCGAGGTCATAGCGTTCGCTCGAAAAATTCAAGTGCTTGGTGCCGTTCGCGCTTGCTTCAATAATCGCGATAATCCCTCTGAGAAAAGGAATTTTTTTAAATTTTTCAAGCGCCGGATTGGTTTTCCGAGGCAGCTTAAAAAATTCAAGGCTTCCGTCTTTTCTGCGGATCGCGGTTACATAATGGCGCCTGCCGCCGAACATAACGCCTTCGACGACAGCCTGCCCTCCGTATGCGGGCTGTTTTGTTTGATTTGACATTTGCATCAACCTATCTGTATCAATCTATGAGTACATTAACCATTTCCTTACACCTATTGTACAGGAAAAACGCTGAAACCTCTAGATTGACGGGCTCAAAAATTTAAGAAATTCGAACCTATTACAAAGCCAAATCTAATTAAAGTATACCCTTTTTCATGCTTTTTACACTCGGATCTTAAAAATCCGGGAAAGCTGATGTTGGCGAGGCTGTTTTTGGACATACTGGAAATGGAGGTGATCTGGACTGTATGGGTAATGAAGACAATCAAAAACAGCCGGAAGAGCTTGAGCAAAATAAGCGTGAAACTCCGATGACTTTCATCGGAAGGGTGATCACGACTGGCTTTGTCGGCGGAGTGCTTTGGAGTGCACTCGGTGAGCTTGCGTACCTTTTTAAGTTCTCCGAAGTCAATGCAAACATGATTCTCCAGCCTTTTGTCATCGGCGATTGGAAAAACGGATTTCTCGGGACGTTTATCAGCATCCTGCTGATCGGTGTTATTTCCATCGGAGCTGCCCTGCTTTACTACGGCACTTTGAAGCAGGTCAAAGGCATGTGGGCAGGCATTGTATATGGAGCCGTTTTGTGGGCTGTCGTGTTTTACCTGTTCAATCCGATGTTCCCAGATGTTCAGACTGTGGCTGAATTAAAGAGGGAAACGGTTGTGACGACGCTTTGCATTTACCTACTTTACGGTTTATTCGTCGGCTATTCCATTTCGTTTGAATACAATGAGCTCAATTCTGAAAAGTTGACGCGGGCCCTTGGAGAAACAAGAGAATAGTGCCTGATCAGGAAGCAATATGATAAAATGTTCACTGTAAGTGGACATTTTTTTGCGTGATGAGAAGGGGGAGGCAGAGTTGCCGCATATTTTAATATTGAACGGACCGAATTTAAACCGGCTTGGAAAACGCGAACCCGATGTATACGGTACAGACACATTAACTGATTTGGAACAAAAACTTTTTCAATTTGCCGAAGGCATTCAGATTGAATTGACTTTTTTTCAATCAAACCACGAAGGGGACCTGATTGATGCTCTTCATGAGGCAGAGGAACAATACGATGGAATTGTCCTGAACC
Organism: Bacillus sp. J41TS8; assembly: GCF_018333035.1. Taxonomy (NCBI): domain Bacteria; kingdom Bacillati; phylum Bacillota; class Bacilli; order Caryophanales; family Bacillaceae; genus Bacillus; species Bacillus sp. J41TS8. The sequence goes on along the minus strand of NZ_BORF01000006.1, from coordinate 177,469 downwards.
CGGGGGCTTTCTCCCATTACAGCTATGCCATCCGCGATGCGGTGGCAGCAATCAGCATACCGGTGATTGAGGTCCATCTTTCAAACCCTCATGCGAGGGAAGAGTTCCGGCACCGCTCGGTCATCGCTCCGGTTGCAAGAGGCCAGATCACGGGACTCGGCTTTGAAGGTTATAAGCTGGCCATCTGTTATTTTATGAACGCAAATAACAAATAGGGGGACTAGTGGACAATGAAACTAAACAAATTGAGAGAGCTTTTCGGCGGTTTGGGTATTGACGGGATTTTGGTGACGAGCAGCGTTAATCTGCGGTACATCACCGGATTTACCGGATCTTCAGGACTGGCGGTCATCTCCGGCGACCAAGCGGTCTTTATTACAGATTTCCGCTATACAGAACAGGCGAAAGATCAAGTCAAAGGCTTTGACATTGTTCAGCATGCCGGCGGAATCGTTCAAAAGGCCGCCGAAGTGATCAAAGAGATGGGGATAAACAAAATCGGTTTTGAACAGGATAAAATGACATACGGAACGTATGCCGCCTACAAAGAGCAGCTTGGCGCAGCTGAACTCGTTCCTGTTTCTCAATCTGTGGAAAAGTTGCGCTTGATTAAGTCTAGTGAAGAGATTAAGATATTAAAGGAAGCTGCAAAGATTGCAGATGATGCATTCAGCCATATTCTGACGGTCATAAAGCCCGGCATCACCGAAATTGAAGTCGCCAATGAGCTCGAGTTTTACATGCGGAGCCAGGGAGCGGATCATTCGTCCTTCGATATGATCGTGGCATCAGGCGTACGCTCAAGTCTGCCGCACGGAGTGGCAAGCGGCAAAGCGATTGAGAAAGGCGACCTTGTGACATTGGACTTCGGGGCTTACTATAAAGGTTACTGCTCGGACATAACGCGTACGGTCGCGGTAGGAGAGCCGGATGATGAGCTGAAACGCATTTATCAAACCGTGTTTGAGGCGCAGGCTATCGGCATGCGGAGCATCAAGCCAGGAATCACCGGGAAACAGGCTGACGCTTATACAAGGGACTACATATCTTCACAAGGCTACGGCGAGTATTTCGGTCATTCAACAGGCCACGGCCTCGGCATGGAAGTTCATGAAAGTCCGGCGCTTTCAGCACGTTCGGACCAGATGCTTGAAAAAGGCATGGTTGTAACGGTTGAACCGGGAATTTACATACCGGGAAAAGGCGGGGTCAGGATAGAAGATGATATTGTCCTGACAGAGGAAGGAAACGAATCCCTTACCCATTCCGCGAAAGAATTAATTATTTTATAATCCGTTTGATTGGAGCAATAGGAGGATAATCATGATTTCAGTAAACGATTTTCGTACAGGATTAACGATTGAAGTAGATGGAGGCATCTGGCGCGTTGTTGACTTCCAGCACGTTAAGCCGGGAAAAGGTGCGGCATTTGTCCGCTCCAAACTGAGAAATCTTCGCACAGGCGCGATTCAGGAAAAAACATTCCGCGCAGGTGAAAAAGTGGCACGCGCCCAAATTGAAACAAAAACGATGCAGTACTTGTATGCCAACGGCGACCAGCACGTTTTTATGGATACGACATCTTACGAGCAGCTTGAGCTGAACGAGAAGCAAATCGAACACGAGCTCAAATTCCTGCTTGAAAATATGTCTGTCCACATCATGATGTATCAGACAGAGACGATCGGAATCGAACTTCCGAATACAGTTGAACTGAAAGTTGTGGAAACAGAACCGGGCATTAAAGGCGACACAGCCTCAGGCGGAACAAAACCGGCAAAAACAGAAACAGGCCTTGTTGTCAACGTGCCGTTCTTCGTAAACGAAGGAGATACGCTTGTTGTCAATACTTCTGACGGATCTTACGTATCAAGAGCATAAGAGTAACAGCGGGAAAGAGCCGGCTTCATTGAAGCCGGCTCTTTTTTTGCTGTCTGAAATCTTTTACCTCTCACAGGCCAAATAGAAAAATCGGAAGACTACTTTTTCAATGAGGAGCATAGATTGTAAAAAAAGAGGATGTGTTACTGGAGGTTTAAGATCATGAAGCTTTTCTTTGGACAAGTCAATCCGACGGTTTTGACAATGGCTGCGTTAAGAGTGGTATCATCTTTGATCGAACTGACGGCGGCTGTCGTAATGCTTTTGACAAACGACGTCAGAAAAGCCGTGGCGGTCAACAGTGTGCTTGCGATGGTCGGACCGCTCATCTTTATTATTACAATGACAATCGGCATCTATCAGATTGCAGGGCAGCTTTCTTACGCAAAGCTGATTTTGATCTTTATGGGAGTGGTGTTGATCATCGCGGGGATCTATAAATAGTGACACATGATAAGAGAGACCGACTTGTCATAATGTCTTCCGTTGATCATACATTTTTATAGAAGACAAGCAAAAAGAGGAGGGAGTGTTTTTGCATCACATCACAGAGATTCTCCCCGATACGATCAAACGCGCGCTCAACGGTTTTGGCGACCATGAAATCAATCAGATAGAAGAAATTCGGATTCGGACAAGTCGTCCGCTCGAACTGGTGAACAAAGGAAAGCCACGCTTTCTCCCTTATGCGGCGACGCCTGAAGACTCGGCGCTTCTTTTAAACAGGCTGGGAAATTACAGCATGTATACACTGGAAGAGGAATTGAAAAAAGGATATGTCACGATCAGAGGCGGACACCGCGTGGGGCTTGCCGGCCGGGTTGTCGTCGAAAACGGAGCAGTCAAAGGAATCAGAGAAATATCATCATTTAATATCCGCATTGCCAAAGAAAAAATCGGCATTTCCGAACCGTATGTCCCTCATTTATTTCAAAACTCGTGGCTGAACACGCTGATCATCGGTCCGCCGCAAACCGGAAAAACAACACTGCTCAGAGATCTCGCCAGGCTGATCAGCTCAGGGAGCGGCAACGTGTCTGCCAAAAAGGTGGGAATCGTCGACGAAAGGTCTGAAATCGCAGGTTGTGTAAACGGTATCCCGCAATATCGGCTCGGCGACCGGGCAGACATCCTTGACGCCTGTCCAAAAGCGGAAGGCCTGATGATGATGATCAGATCGATGAGTCCGGAGGTTATGATCGCCGATGAGATCGGAAGAATGGAAGACGCAGAAGCGCTCTTGGAAGCGGTCCATGCGGGGGTGTCTGTCATCGTTTCGGCTCACGGCTCCTCATATGCCGATATCGCCAGGCGTCCATCATTGAAAATGCTTCAGGAGCACCGGGTTTTTGAGAGAATCGTGGAACTATCCAGAAAGAACGGTCCCGGCAGCCTGAGCCGCATCTTGAACGGGAATGGAGAGCCGCTCGGTGCGGCGAAGAGGATGTTATTATGCTGAAGCTTTTAGGTGCCGTGCTTATTTTGGCAGCAGCCACATGGACAGGATTTGAAATGGCGAAGCCTTTCAGGGATAGACCGAAGCAAATCCGCCAGCTGTTGGCCGCTTTGCAGTCTTTAGAGGCTGAAATCATGTACGGGCACACACCGCTCCTTCAGGCGTCAAAGCAGATCGCACACCAGCTTTCCGGGCCGATAGCTTCTTTGTTTCAGACATTTGCAGAACAGCTGGAAAAAGGCAGCGCTTCAGCGGGGACGGCATGGGAAGACAGCTTGGAGAAAGTATGGCCCGAAACGGCTCTCAAAAAGAAAGAATACGAGATTTTACGGCAATTCGGCGAAACGCTTGGCCGTCATGATCTGATTTCTCAGCAAAAACATATCAAACTGGCGTTAACCCATTTAGAGACAGAGGAAGCTGAAGCAAATCTCGCCCAGGCGAAAAATGAAAAAATGGTGAAGAGCCTTGGGTTCTTGTCGGGACTGCTGCTGATTCTTCTATTGATGTAATGAAGAGGGGAGCATACACGAAATGGGAGTAGACGTAAATATTATTTTTCAAATTGCCGGCGTCGGGATCGTCGTCGCTTTTCTTCACACCATACTGGATCAAATGGGGAAGAAGGAATATGCCCAATGGGTCACGCTTTTAGGATTCATTTATATATTGTTCATGGTGGCTACTGTTGTCGATGATCTATTCCAAAAGATAAAAGCTGTCTTTCTATTTCAAGGATAGGGGGGCTCACTCATTGAAATCGTACAAATCGTAGGATTGGGAATGATCGCCACCTTCCTCAGCTTGATTGTGAAAGAGCAAAAACCGACGTTTGCTTTTATGATTGTCGTTTTTGCCGGATGCACGATTTTTTTATTCTTAGTCGATCAAGTCTACGAAATCATTCGGATGATTGAAAAAATAGCTGCCAATGCCAACATCAACATGATGTATGTCGAAACGATTTTGAAAATTATCGGGATTGCTTATATAGCGGAGTTTGGCGCCCAGCTGACGAAAGATGCCGGACAGGGTGCGATTGCTTCAAAAATCGAATTGGCAGGCAAAATCCTCATCTTAGTCATGGCCGTGCCTATTTTAACCGTCATTATCGAAACGATCATCGGACTCATCCCTTCCATGTCTTAGTCAGAAAGGAGGATTTCCTGAGTGAAGCGTTTTCTGTTCTGGCTCTTGGTCATAGGAATCGTATGCTTTGGAGCGCATGATGTACAAGCTTCGCCAAAAGAAGCGGAGCCGGTTGGGGAACCCGCCGCGGAAGAATCGGCTGAAGCGATGGCCAGAGAGCAGGCTGAAGGTTTGGAGCTTGACCGGGTCGGGGAGTTCTGGAACAACATTTTGACTGAGTATGGAGGACACCTTCCCGAAAGTCAAAAAGGAAGCCTGCTTGAATTTGTCAAAGGTGAAAAGCACTTTTCGCCTGAGGAATGGAGCAAAGCGCTGTTTTCTTACTTGTTTCATGAAGTGCTGGCTAACGGGAAACTGCTCGGGACGCTGATCCTGTTGACCATCTTCTGCGTGCTGCTTCAGCTTTTGCAAAACGCGTTTCAGCAAAGCACCGTCAGCAAAGTGGCGTATGCAATTGTCTACATGGTGCTGATCATTCTTGCGCTCAACAGCTTTCGGGTTGCCGTCACATATGCGAATGAAGCGATCCAGACGATGACAAGCTTTATTCTGTCGCTCGTACCTTTGCTTCTAGCGCTGATGGCGACTTCGGGAGGAGCCGCCTCAGCCGCATTTTTTCATCCGGTCATTCTCTTTCTCATGAACACGAGCGGCTTGTTTATCCAATATATCGTGCTGCCGCTTTTGTTTTTATCAGCGATTTTAAGCATTGTCAGCACGATGACGGACCAGTATAAAGTCACACAGCTGGCTCAGCTCCTCAGAAACGCGGCGATCGGCACGCTGGCTGCATTTTTAACCGTGTTCCTCGGTGTCATCTCGGTTCAGGGCGCCTCAGCCGCAGTGACGGACGGCATTACTTTGCGGACGGCCAAATTCATCACCGGAAACTTCATCCCCGTATTGGGCCGCATGTTTACCGAAGCGACGGACACGGTGATCAGCGCGTCTCTCCTGTTGAAAAACACCGTCGGGATACTCGGGGTGGCGATCTTGATTTGCATCGCAGCCTTTCCCGCAATCAAAATCCTCTCCCTCGCGCTCATATACAAAATTGCCGCAGCCGTTCTCCAGCCTCTCGGAGGCGGTCCGGTGATCAGCTGCCTGGATGTCATCAGCAAAAGCGTCATCTACATTTTCGCGGCCATGGCCATCGTTTCGCTGATGTTTTTTTTAAGCTTAACCGTGATCATTACAGCGGGGAATTTGACGATGATGATGAAGTAGGGAGGGATGAGATGGAATTTCTGACAGAGTGGCTCACGAACATTATTCTATTTATTCTGATGGCGATCGTCATCGATATGCTTCTGCCGAATTCGAGCATGCAAAAATACGCGAAAATGGTGATCAGCCTGCTCTTGATCGTTGTGATACTGAATCCGATCTTCTCTTTATTCAGGACCGATCCGGATGTAATCTTTGAGAGGCTTACAAAAAACGGACAAGTTCAGTCAAACGAAATAAAAAATCAGTTGAATTCAGAAAAAAAAGAAATACAAGCCTCACAACAAGCATATATCTTAGAACAGATGGCTGTTCAATTGAAAAAGAGCGCAGAGGGAAGGTTTACCAGCGACAAATACAAGATTGACCGAGTCGCGGTCTCTTCTGACGGCCAGCTGAAAACAGAGAAAGATCTCAGTAAGCATGCGGAAGTCTCGGTATTCATAGAACCGGCATCCGAAAAAACGGTCCAAGCCGTCGCTCCTGTCGAAATCAATACGGATCGAGGCTACCAGCCAATGCGAGAAAGAGAAAAGAAAGAGACGGGGGAAGTCAGAGAACAGCTTGCAGGCATATGGGAAATAAGCCCCGACAAGATTACAGTTCATATTGAAGGGGGAGAACGAAGCGGCAATGAATAAAAGAACCTGGATCGAAAAGCTGATCGGCCACCTGCTACCCAAAGACGAGAAAAACGGAAAAAAGCTGACGAAATATCACTATTTTCTGCTGCTTTTTGTTCTCGGCGTTTCCTTCATGCTCGTCAGTCAAATCTTCTCTTCCGAACCTTCTCAAGATCGAGCGGCAGATCAGCCGTCGGCTTCACAAAAAGCTTCGTCTGAAAGCGCCGGACAGAGCGGTGAAGGTGAAAAAGAAGTGTTCAAACCCGCCTCAGATGACAAACCGAAGGACTCGATCCAAGATTACGAACAGGAATATGAGAATCAGCTCAAAGACATATTGGAAACGATTATCGGCGTGGAAGACGTATCAATCGTCGTCAATGTTGATGCAACCTCATTGAAAATATTCGAGAAAAATAGAAAAACCCAGGAGACTTCAACGAATGAGACAGATAAACAGGGAGGCAAGCGAACGGTGTCTGAAATGTCTTCTGACGAAGAAATTGTCATCATCAAAAACGGAGATAAAGAGACGCCTGTCGTCGTTCAGACGAAAAAGCCCGATATCAGGGGTGTTCTCGTTGTCGCTCAAGGAGTCGACAACGTTCAAATAAAAAAGACCATCATTGAAGCAGTGACAAGGGTTCTTGATGTTCCGAGCCACCGCGTCGCTGTTGCCCCTAAAAAAATGAAGGAGGATTCATAAATGATGCTGAAAAAACAAACGGTTTGGCTTTTAACCATGTTAAGTCTCGTCGTTGTGCTGAGTGTCTACTACATTATGTCGCCTGAAGGAGAAAATGTCGTCACGGTGGATGACAAAGAACAAGTCGCTGCTGAAAAAGAAAAACCGATGAAAGAAGAGCCTGCCAAAGATGCCAAAGAAGACACCGCGCCTGCTAAAGACAAAACTGAAGGGAAAGACACAAAAGATAAAGAAACGTCTGCGAGTGAGCAGAACGGAGAAGTTGTAACAAAAGAATCATCCGGTGATGAAGATTTATTCACAACATACCGCATGGAAATGGACGATCAGCGCAGCAGGGAGAGGGAGGAATTAACCGAAATCGTCAGAAGCGATAAAGCGACGGCAAAAGAAAAAAGCGAAGCTTACGACAAGATGACAGAGCTCAGTGAAGCTGAAGGAACGGAAAAGACGCTTGAAACGCTGATCAAAACAAAAGGCTATAAAGACGCCTTGGTCAATGCCGACGGCGATAAAGTCAATATTACGGTGAAGGCGAAGGAGCACTCGAAGGCCGCTGCCACCGATATCATCGACATCGTCGCAAAAGAAGTGAAAAACTTAAACGATGTGGCTGTGACGTTCGAGCCAGCAGAGTAAACATGTCCCGCTTGCAAAAAGCGGGATTTTTTTATGCTTGAGGCCCCTGTTGATGCAGGGCGCTCATGATTGTAGTTGAATTCGGCATTCCTCTCCTGTAAGATGAATATAGTATGTACTTTTAGTACTAACTGATAAATGCGTAAAATCTTTTTCATTAGGAGTGCGATAGCATGTTAAACATTGATGAAATCAGACAGTTGATAAAATTAATTGATGAATCTTCGATAAATGAATTTACATACGAAAACGAAGGATCGAAGGTTGAACTGAAAAAACAAAGCGGAACCGTGCAAACCATCCAGCAAGTGGCTGCGGCGCCTGTTCAAACACCGGCTCCGGAAGCTCCCGCGATGCAAGCGCAAGTTCAGGATGCGCCTGCAGCAGAAGAAGCCGCAAAAGACGGCGGAAACCTCCACAAAATCACCTCTCCGATGGTCGGAACGTTTTATGCGTCTTCTTCGCCTGAAGCCGACCCTTACGTAACAATCGGTTCGAAGGTAGCAGAATCCTCTGTCGTCTGCATTGTGGAAGCAATGAAGCTCTTTAATGAGATCGAAGCCGAAGTGAAAGGCGAGATCGTTGAAGTATTGGTTGAAAACGGCCAGCTGGTTGAATACGGACAACCTTTATTTTTAGTAAAAGCAGAGTAAGGAGCAATAAGATGATCAAAAAGCTATTAATTGCGAACAGGGGAGAAATTGCTGTCAGAATTATCAGAGCTTGTAAAGAACTGGGGATCGATACAGTAGCCGTCTTTTCCGAGGCCGACAGAGAGGCGCTCCATGTTCAGATGGCTGATGAAGCATTTTGCATCGGACCTAAGCTATCAAAAGACAGCTACTTGAATATAACGAATATCGTCAGCGTCGCCAAAATGACCGGCGCTGATGCGATTCACCCGGGCTACGGTTTCCTGGCGGAAAACGCCGATTTTGCCGAGCTTTGCGAAGAGGTAAACGTAACCTTCGTCGGTCCGACAGCAGACGCGATCTCTAAGATGGGGACAAAGGATGTTGCCAGGGAAACGATGCAGCAGGCTGGCGTTCCGATCGTACCGGGTTCCAAAGGAATTATTGAAGATATTGAAGATGCGGTTTCATTAGCGCGCGATATAGGGTATCCTGTCATTATAAAGGCAACTGCCGGGGGCGGCGGAAAAGGAATCAGGGTCGCCCGTACGGAAGAAGAACTGATCAACGGCATTAAAATCACTCAGCAGGAAGCGGCCACCGCTTTCGGCAACCCGGGTGTGTACATTGAAAAGTACATTGAAGACTTCAGACACGTCGAGATCCAAGTGCTTGCGGACACACACGGAAATACGATTCACTTGGGTGAACGCGACTGTTCAATCCAAAGAAGGCTCCAAAAGCTGCTTGAAGAAACTCCTTCACCTGCGCTTGATGAAGGAATCAGGGAGCAAATGGGGCAGGCGGCTGTCAAAGCGGCTGAAGCCGTTAAGTACACGGGCGCGGGAACAGTTGAATTTATCTACGATTACCGCGAGCAGAAGTTCTACTTTATGGAAATGAACACGCGCATTCAGGTTGAGCATCCGGTAACAGAGATGGTGACGGGCGTTGATTTGATTAAAGAGCAGATCAGAGTGGCGTCAGGTGAAAAATTAGCCCTCACCCAAGATGAAGTCACTTTTAACGGCTGGGCCATCGAATGCCGGATTAATGCGGAAAACCCTGAGAAAAACTTCATGCCTTCTCCGGGAAAAATCGAGATGTATCTGCCTCCGGGCGGGCTCGGCGTCAGAGTGGATTCTGCGGCTTATCCGGGATACTCGATTCCTCCTTATTACGACAGCATGATTGCAAAAGTCATCACATACGGGAAGACGAGGGAAGAAGCTGTATCAAGAATGAAAAGAGCGTTGAGCGAATTCGTCATCGAAGGCGTTCATACGACGATACCGTTCCATCTGAAACTGCTCGAGCACGAAACATTCGTAAGCGGAGAATTCAATACGAAGTTTTTAGAAATATATGATGTAATGGGGTCGTAATTTTAACGGAGGTGAACATATTGAAAGACGACAACAGCTTATTGGAAATGAGCCATGAAGACAATCATTTAGGAAAAGTGGAAATCGCTCCGGAAGTCATCGAAGTCATTGCCGGAATCGCAGCTTCCGAAGTTGAAGGCGTAGCTGAAATGCGCGGCAATTTTGCGACAGGTGTCGTGGAACGGTTTGGAAAAAAGAATCACGGCAAAGGCGTCAAAGTTGATTTGTCAGATGACGGAATTATCATTGATGTTTATTGCGTGATGATGTTTGGCGTTTCGATTCCTAAAGTTGCAAATGCCGTTCAGGATAATATCCGCCAGACGCTTCTCAATATGACAGCTCTTTCGATTAATGAAATCAATATTCACATCGTTGGCATTCAATTCGATTCAAAAACGCACGAGGTGGAAGTCGATCAAGAGATGTAGTGCGGTGAAGTGGAAGAACCAAGGGGAATGACGGCCCTTTGGTTTTTTCATGTTCCGTTTTAAAAAATGACGTTTAAAAGCATCTTTCCGCTGTTATCGACCAAAAATAAGAGGAACCGGAAAGTTTGCAAAGAAGTTCGAAAAACGAATGATAACAAATGTTTGTTTCTTATTATTCGGTTATTGACGATAAAACCGCGATTTTTGCATGCGGAAAGACTAAAAATATGATATGATCTCTTTGTGGCTTAAACGGCAAGCGGCAAAGAGGGTTAAAGGAGAAAAAGAAAGAATGAAAAGAAGAACAGCAAGAGAAAAGGCTTTGCAGTCACTATTCCAGATTGATGTCAGTGATACAGAACCGAATGAAGCGATGCAGCACGCCTTGGACGGGCAGGAAAGCGACGCTTTTTTCGAGCAGCTTGTTTACGGGGTCTTAGAGAACAAAGAGAAAATCGATGAGATGATCAAACGGCATCTCGTCAATTGGAAGCTTGACAGGCTGGCGAATGTCGACCGCGCGATTTTGCGTTTGTCCGCCTATGAAATGATTTTTTTAGAAGACATACCTGTCAACGTCTCTATGAATGAAGCGATTGAACTGGCCAAGCAATTTGGAGATGACAAGTCGGCGAAGTTTGTAAACGGTGTTCTTTCTAACATTAAATCCGATCTTGAATAATCTAGGAGGAGAGCAAATGACAGCAACCATCATCGACGGGAAAGAAACAGCAAAGGAAAAGCGCGGGCAGCTGGCCAAGGAAGTTGAAGAGCTGAAAAAACAAGGAGTGACCCCGGGACTGGCCGTTATTTTAATTGGTGATGATCCGGCGTCTCTTTCATATGTACGGGGAAAGAAAAAAGCAGCTGAAGCCATGGGGATTCGTTTTCAGCTGGATCATTTCGATGCAAGTTTCTCTGAACAGGAACTTCTTGAAGTAATTGACCAGTACAACCAAAATAACGACTTTCACGGAATTCTTGTCCAGCTGCCTCTTCCGGATCATATTTCCGAACAAGCGGTGATTGAAAGAATATCCCCTGACAAAGATGTTGACGGTTTTCATCCATTAAACGTAGGAAAGATGCTGCTTGGCGAAGATACATTTCTGCCTTGCACGCCTGCGGGCATCGTGGAGCTTTTAAAAAAAACCGAGATTGATCTGTCGGGAAAAGAGGTTGTTGTCGTCGGGCGAAGCAATATCGTCGGAAAGCCGGTAGGGCAGCTGCTCTTGAACGAAAACGCAACCGTTACGTACTGCCATTCAAGAACGGCCGACATTACGGCTCACACAAAAAAAGCCGACATTCTGATTGTCGCTGTCGGAAAGGCGAATTTCATCAAAGCGGATCAAATGAAAGAGGGAGCCGTTGTCATTGATGTCGGCGTTAACCGCCTTGACAACGGAAAGCTCGTCGGTGATGTCGATTTTGAAGAAGCGAAGGAAAAGGCTTCCTATATTACACCCGTACCGGGCGGTGTCGGTCCGATGACGATTACAATGCTGGCCCATAACACGGTTAAATCAGCGAAGCGTACAATTTAACTTTAATGTACAGCCGTTCATCCGCCTGGTCTCGCGCCGGCGGATGAACGTGCTTGTGCCTTCTTAGAAAGGAGACTGTGCCATGAGTGAAATTTCATTTGTCACGGTCACGGCTTTGACAAAATATATTAAGCGCAAATTTGACGTGGACCCCCATCTTGAAGACATTTGGATCAAGGGCGAGCTGTCAAATGTTAAAATACATAGCAGAGGCCATATTTATTTTACACTGAAAGATGATAACGCCCGCATTCAATCCGTCATGTTCGCCAGACAAAACAGAAATCTCGCCTTTACCCCTGAAAACGGGATGAAGGTATTGGTGAGAGGCGGCATTTCGGTATATGAACCGAGCGGCAACTATCAGCTCTATGCGAAAGAAATACAACCTGACGGCATAGGTGCGCTTCATCTCGCGTATGAAGAACTTAAGAAAAAGCTGTCGCAAGAAGGCTTGTTTGATGAAAAACATAAGAAACCCATCCCCGCGTTCCCATCCGTCGTCGGTGTTGTCACATCTCCAACCGGAGCGGCTGTACGCGATGTGATCACCACCATTAAAAGAAGATACCCCCTTGTAAAAGTGATCGTCTTTCCAACGCTCGTTCAAGGAGTAAACGCGGGCGAGTCCATCGTCAGCAGCATCAAAGAGGCTAACCGCAGAGAGTTATGCGATGTATTAATCGTCGGACGCGGAGGGGGATCGATCGAAGAGCTGTGGGCATTTAATGAAGAGGCTGTCGCCAGGGCCATTTTTTCTTCCGACATTCCGATCATTTCCGCCGTCGGGCATGAAACGGATTTTACAATCAGCGATTTTGTTGCGGATTTGCGCGCGGCGACCCCGACGGGAGCGGCCGAACAGGCCGTACCTAATATGCTTGATTTGCTGGAGCGTCTGAAAACGCTCGAAGCGAGAATTGCAAAATCGATGAAGCAGGATTTAAGAAAGCGGCAGGAGCGCGTGAAAACCCTCCAGTCCTCTTATGCCTTCCGCTACCCGAAACGGCTGTATGCCCAAAAGGAACAGGAATTCGACCTGATATTCGACCGTTTCCAAAAACAGCTGGCGATGACCGTTGAACGCAAAAAACAAAAACTGAACGAACAGACATACAAGCTGGAGATGCTTCATCCCGAGGAGCAGCTTAAACAAGCGAGAAAGAGGCATGAAGAGCAGACAGTCCGGCTGAAGCGGAATATGGATGTGCAGCTTAAGCAGATTCACTCGCAGTTTCAAACGGTTCTTGGTAAACTGAATGCATTAAGCCCTCTCCAAGTGATGGAAAGAGGGTACAGTTTGACATATAAAGAAAACGAATTGATTAAAAGTATTGAACAGGTTCATGAAAAAGACGAGATCCGCGTCACATTAAACGATGGGACGCTGACCTGTGAGGTACTGCAAAAGAGAGGCGAAACAAATGGCTGAAGAAAACAAAACAAACCGGGAAGACCTGACATTTGAAGAGGCGATGAAAGGTCTGGAACAGATCGTATCAAAGCTTGAAGAAGGGGATGTGCCTTTGGAAAAGGCGATCGACTACTTCCAGGAAGGGATGGCTCTTTCGAAAATGTGCCACGAAAAACTGCAAAATGTCGAAAAGCAGATGGACTACATTTTGCGGGAAAATGGGGAATTAGCTCCTTTCAGTGTTCGGGAGGAGGAAAAAGGTGACCGGTAAACTTGACGGATTTTTAAAATCGAGAAAAACAGTAATTGAAGAACGCCTTCCGATGTATATTAAAGACCTGCGAGCGCCGTCCATCCTTAAGGAATCCATGCTGTACTCATTGGAAGCCGGAGGGAAACGGCTGAGACCGATTTTGGTACTTGCGCTTCTTCATGCGTACGGAAAAGACGAAGAAGCCGGAATTCCGGTAGGGTGCGCGGTTGAAATGATCCATACGTATTCATTAATCCATGACGATCTCCCTTGTATGGATGACGATGACCTCAGAAGGGGAAAGCCGACAAACCATAAAATATACGGGGAAGCGACGGCCATTCTCGCCGGAGACGCCTTATTAACTGAAAGCTTCAAAATGATCACTTCCAATATGCCTTCTGATGTATCTGCTGAAAAACGCATCAGACTGGTGAATGAGTTGATATCGGCAGCGGGGGCTGAAGGCATGGTCGGCGGTCAAATTTTAGATATGGAAGCGGAATCAAAGTCTGTCTCTCTTGATGAACTGCAGCGGATTCACGAAGGAAAAACGGCTAAACTCCTCAGCTTCAGCGTCATCGCGGGGGCGATTCTAGCAGATGCATCTGAAAAAGAGATCGAAAAGCTCCGCGAATTCAGCCATCATATCGGCATCGGCTTCCAGATCAGAGATGACATTCTCGACCTTGAAGGATCAGAGGATAAAATCGGCAAACGGATCGGATCTGACGAGACAAACGGAAAATCGACCTATCCGTCGCTCCTTTCGCTTGAGGGCGCCAGCCAAAAGCTTGATGAACATATTGAAAAAGCAAAACGGCTGATTTCAGAGCTTCCGCTTGAAAAAGAGCTTATGTACGAGTTTTGCGATATGATTGCCGCAAGGGATCATTGATACAGGGCTTCCATTTGAGCATCAAAGGCTTATTATGCTAAAATATAAAGAGTTGAACTCTAAAACGCCGCGCCGTTATCACGTTGTGTTAGCGGCTGTTTTTTCAAACGAAGCGTCCGCATATGCAAGTTTGCGCATGGGGATGAATTCGTCATATAATAATTCAAGCTGAAACTTAAAATGAAGCAAGGCGCATACTTGCAGAAATCATGCTGAAAGTGAGTTGATCCGATTGGATCTGTTATCGATAAAGGACCCTGCATTTTTGAAGAACCTTTCAAATCAAGAACTGGAAAGCTTGAGCGCTGAAATTCGCCGTTTTTTAATTGAAACGCTTTCTGAATCCGGAGGGCACATTGGTCCGAATCTCGGCGTTGTCGAGCTTACCATTGCATTGCATAAAGAATTTAACAGCCCGAAAGATAAGTTTTTGTGGGATGTGGGGCATCAATCGTATGTCCATAAACTGCTGACCGGCCGCGGAAAGGACTTCGCCACCCTGCGTCAGCATAAAGGACTGTGCGGTTTTCCAAAGCGGAATGAAAGCGAACATGATGTCTGGGAAACGGGCCACAGTTCGACTTCTCTCTCCGGTGCGATGGGGATGGCAGCTGCGAGAGACTTGAAAGGGACAAACGAATATATCATCCCGATCATCGGAGACGGTGCACTGACCGGCGGCATGGCTCTTGAAGCGCTTAACCATATCGGCCATGAGCAAAAAGATATGATTGTCATTTTGAATGACAACGAAATGAGCATCGCTCCAAACGTCGGAGCGATTCATTCCATGCTCGGAAGGCTGCGCACAGCCGGAAAATATCAATGGGTCAAAGATGAGCTTGAGTATTTGTTCAAGCGGATTCCTGCTGTTGGCGGGAAGCTTGCCGCTACAGCCGAGCGGATCAAAGACAGCCTGAAATACCTGCTGGTATCCGGGATGTTCTTTGAAGAGCTCGGATTTACGTATTTAGGGCCTGTAGACGGTCATTCCTATGATGAACTGTTTGAAAACATGCAGTATGCGAAAAAGACGAAAGGCCCGGTACTCCTCCACGTTATTACGAAAAAAGGAAAAGGCTATAAGCCTGCGGAAACCGATAAAACCGGCACATGGCACGGAACCGGCCCATATAAAATCGATACCGGTGATTTTGTTAAGCCGAAAGCCGCTGCGCCATCATGGAGCGCGCTCGTAAGCGAAACGGTCAGGAAGCTTGCCCGCGAGGATGAAAGGATTGTAGCCATTACTCCGGCCATGCCTGTCGGTTCAAAACTTGAAGGGTTTGCGAGCGAGTTTCCGGAGCGCATGTTTGATGTCGGCATTGCGGAACAGCATGCGGCAACGATGGCGGCTGGTCTCGCGACTCAGAATATGAAGCCGTTTCTGGCGATCTATTCGACATTTCTTCAGCGCGCTTATGACCAGGTTGTCCATGATATTTGCCGGCAAAACCTAAATGTATTTATCGGCATTGACAGAGCGGGCCTAGTCGGCGCTGATGGGGAAACACACCAGGGCGTGTTTGACATTGCTTTTTTACGGCATATTCCGAATTTGGTTCTCATGATGCCGAAAGACGAAAACGAAGGCCAGCACATGGTCAACACGGCTGTCAAATACGATGACGGCCCGATTGCCATGCGCTTTCCGCGCGGAAACGGACTCGGCGTCAAAATGGATAAAGAATTGAAAACGATCCCGATCGGAACGTGGGAAGTGCTGAGACCCGGGACAGACGCGGTCATTTTAACATTCGGCACCACCATTCCGATGGCGCTTGCTGCCGCGGAGGAGCTGCAGAAAGAAGGACGTTCGGTCAGAGTGGTTAACGCCCGTTTTATCAAGCCGCTTGACGAAAACATGCTGATGGAAATCCTGAACGAAGGGCTTCCGATTTTAACGATCGAAGAGGCTGTGCTCCAAGGCGGATTCGGCAGCTCGATCCTTGAGTATGCCCATGAACATCAGTCATACAGCCCGATCATTGATAGAATGGGGATACCTGATCAATTTATTGAACACGGCAGTGTCGCCAAGCTTCTGGAAGAGATCGGAATGACAAAAGAAGACGTCATCAGACGAATAAGACTATTGACGCCCGTAAAGACTCATAAAGGAATTGGATCATGACAGGAAAAAAAGAACGGCTCGACGTTTTATTAGTAGAAAGAGGGTTAATGGAAACGCGGGAAAAAGCGAAAAGAGCCATCATGGCCGGCATCGTCTATACGAATGAAAACAGACTGGACAAGCCGGGCGAAAAGGTCGACCGCACGATTCCGCTGACCGTTAAAGGAAACCCGTTAAAATACGTCTCAAGAGGCGGATTAAAACTTGAAAAAGCATTAAAAGAGTTTCAGCTTTCCGTTCAAGGCAAGCTGATGATTGACATCGGCTCTTCCACCGGCGGCTTCACAGACTGCGCGCTGCAAAACGGCGCTCTCCGCTCATATGCCGTTGATGTCGGGTATAATCAGCTCGCCTGGAAGCTGAGACAGGATGAGCGGGTTGTAGTGATGGAACGCACGAATTTCCGGTATTGCACACCTGCCGATTTTACGGAAGGACTGCCGGAGTTCGCGACGATCGATGTCTCTTTTATCTCACTGAAAATCATCCTGCCTGTGCTTAAGAGCATTTTAGTTCCGGGAAGCGACTGCATCGCTCTCGTCAAACCGCAGTTTGAAGCAGGGCGGGAATCCGTTGGGAAAAAAGGGATCGTCCGCGATCCCCTCGTCCATCAAGCTGTGCTTGATGACATCAGCCGGTTTGCGGCTCGGGAAGGATATGACTGCAGAAACGTCTCGTTTTCGCCGATTACCGGCGGCGACGGCAACATCGAATTCCTTCTCCATTTGCATTGGGACGGAGAAGAGCAACCTGGCACGCCGATAGCAGAAGAAACGATCAATCAAATTGTCGAAGAAGCTCACAAGACATTAAAAGCGAAAAAAACGGATCCGCGTGATTAAAAACCCTTGAGAGTCGTACGGCGAATGCGAGGGTGGCCGGCACGCAAAAAGGAATAATAGTGGGCTATTATTCCTTTTTTACTGCAAACATGTACTTTTCCGACAAAATCATTTAACATAAATGTATAAACATACACAATTTGTGTATAAAACGAGGTGTGAAATGAACAAAGGTCAAAGGCATATTAAAATCAGGGAGATTATCACCGCTAATGAAATTGAAACGCAGGATGAGCTTGTCGATATTTTAAAGAAAGACGGCTATAATGTGACGCAGGCCACCGTCTCGCGGGACATTAAAGAGCTTCATTTGGTCAAGGTGCCGACAAACAACGGTTCCTACAAATACAGCCTGCCTGCTGATCAGCGCTTTAATCCCCTTTCCAAATTAAAAAGATCATTGATGGACGCATTTGTCAAAATCGACTCAGCCAGCCATCTGATCGTTTTAAAAACAATGCCGGGCAACGCGCAGGCGATCGGGGCGCTGATGGACAATTTGGATTGGGAAGAAATCATGGGAACGATCTGCGGAGATGATACCATTTTGATCATCTGCCGGACGCATGATGATACCAAAATCGTACAGAAGAAAATATTGGAGCTTTTATAAACGAAGGCCTGAAAAGAGGTGTCATGAAAGCTTGTTAGCTGAATTATCGATCAAAAACTTTGCCATTATCGAAGAATTAACCGTTTCTTTTGAAAAAGGGCTGACGGTTCTGACCGGTGAAACCGGGGCCGGAAAATCGATCATCATCGACGCCGTCTCTTTGCTTGTCGGAGGCCGCGGCTCGTCCGAATATGTCAGGTATGGCGAAAAAAGAGCCGAATTGGAAGGGCTTTTCCTCCTTGACAGCGGCCATCCGGTTTTTGATTTGTGCACAGAACTCGGGATTGAAGCCTCGGATGACATGATCGTCATGAGGAGAGATATTAACGCAAACGGCAAGAGCATCTGCCGCGTCAATGGAAAACTTGTCACCATTGCCGCTTTGCGGGAAGTCGGCAGACTGCTGCTTGACATACACGGGCAGCAAGACAATCAGCTGCTGATGGAGGATGAGCACCATCTTCAGCTTCTTGACAGGTTTGCAGGAGAAGAAATCGAGCATGCTCTAAAAGCGTATCAGGAAGTTTACAGCCGCTACATGGACGTCATGAGAAAGGTGAAAGAGCTTTCTGAAAGCGAGCAGGAAATGGCTCACAGACTCGATTTAATACAGTTTCAGCTTGATGAAATCGAATCTGCAAACCTTGAGCCGAAAGAGGACGAACTTCTTCAGGAAGAGCGCCGTCAAATCGCTAATTTTGAAAAAATATACGAAGCTCTGCAAAATGCCTATAATGCGCTACGCAACGAGCAGGCTGGGCTTGACTGGGTCGGCATGGCTTCAAGCGAGCTTGAAAACGTCTCAGGCATCAATGAAGGGCTCAATAAAGTATCTGAATCCGTAGCCAACGCATACTACATTCTCGAAGATTCAACTTTTCAGATCAGAAATATGCTGGATGAACTCGAATACGACCCCGAGCGCCTCGATTATATCGAATCGCGATTAAACGAAATCAAACAGCTGAAACGCAAATACGGCGCTACTGTCGAAGATATCCAAGCTTATTCGGCTAAGATAGAGGAAGAGATCGACCGGATCGAAAACCGGGACAGCCACTTGCAGGCATTAAAATCCCGCCTCGAATCAATCGGCAAGGATGTGGCGATTGAAGCCGCCAATGTGTCCGAAATCAGAAAAAAATGGGCGAAAAAACTGGCCAAACAGATTCAGCAGGAACTGAAAGATCTGTATATGGAAAAATCGACATTCGATACGGAATTCCAGGTGAAAAAAGCGGAACGGGATGATGATGCACCCGTCGTCAACGGTATGCCGGTTCAGCTCACAAAGCACGGCATTGATACCGTCCATTTCCTAATCTCAACAAACACGGGAGAACCGCTCAAATCTTTGTCAAAGGTTGCATCTGGAGGAGAGCTGTCAAGAATCATGCTGGCCATGAAAAGCATTTTCTCTGCTCAGCAGGATGTTACATCGATCATTTTCGATGAAGTGGATACGGGTGTAAGCGGCAGAGTCGCGCAGGCGATCGCCGAAAAAATACACCGCGTCTCGATCGGCTCTCAAGTTTTATGCATTACCCACTTGCCGCAGGTGGCCGCGATGGCTGACACCCATCTTTTGATTACGAAACAGTCGAAAGACGGGAGAACGACGACAAGCGTCACACCGTTGACAAAACAGGAAAAAATAGCGGAAATCGGCCGGATGATCGCCGGAGTCGAAGTAACGGATCTGACGAAGCGCCATGCGAAAGAACTTTTGAACCAAGCTAAGCTTGTTAAAACTACCGGATAAGCTGTTCATCCTGAACAGCTTATTTTTTGTCGGCATTTTCTTATACAAACTCATTCTTATCATTTTATCCAATGATTTTCTTCCGTCCGCAGTTATAAATCGCTGTCCGAAAGGCAAAAGTAATGAATGTAGCGAAAGAAATTTTATATGGTGTGGGTTAGGTGCGAGGAGAGTGAAAAGGTGGATGTTGAAAAAATCAGAAAAGTTGTGGGTATGATTCTCCTTGTTTCTTTAATAAGTGTAGGGTTTTACAAACCGGTGAAAGAATACATTGTAATCCCAAAAAACTTGAACATTTTTGAGACGGGTACCCGTGCGGTTGAAACGAGCTTATCCGTCAGTGCTTCGAAAGATGGATCATCGGAAGCATTCACACTGAAAGAAAATCAAAGTGAAGTGGAAATAAAAGGTGAAAAGAATGGAAAGGCAGAACTCGTCTATGATTTTGCCGGATTCCCAGTTAAAAAAACGAAAGTAAATGTCCTGCCTGATTTGAAAGTGGTCCCCGGCGGGCAGTCTATTGGTGTAAAGCTTCACTCCGTTGGCGTATTGGTCGTAGGTTTTCATCAAATCAATACCTCTGAAGGCAAAAAATCGCCCGGTGAAGCAGCCGGAATCGCGGTAGGCGACATTATCACCGAAATCAACGGCACGAAAATCGAAAAAATGAATGACATTACCCCTTTTATTCAAAAGGCCGGGAAAACAGGAGAAACCTTACATCTGTCGATTAAAAGAGATAAACAAGAAATCAAAACGAAGCTCATTCCGAAAAAAGACCAGGCTGAAGATAAATACAGAATCGGCTTATATATCAGGGACTCTGCCGCAGGAATCGGCACAATGACTTTTTTCGAGCCGAAATCGAAAAAATACGGAGCGCTTGGTCACGTCATTTCAGACATGGATACGAAAAAACCGATCGTTGTTGAAAAAGGGCAAATCGTGAAATCGACCGTCACTTCGATTGAAAAAGGAACAGGCGGAAATCCCGGAGAGAAACTGGCCCGTTTCGCATCAGAACGAAAAGTGATTGGTGATATCAACAGAAACAGTCCATTCGGGATCTTCGGGACGCTTCACGAGTCAATCAAAAACCGCATCGCTGACAAAGCCATTCCGATTGCATTTTCAGATGAAGTAAAAGAAGGCCCGGCCCAAATTTTAACGGTTATCGAAAACGACAAAGTCGAGAAATTCGATATTCAGGTCGTCAGTACGACACCTCAGAAGTTTCCGGCTACAAAAGGGATGGTGCTGAAAATTACCGACCCGAGGCTGTTGAGCAAAACAGGAGGCATCGTTCAAGGGATGAGCGGAAGCCCGATCATCCAAAACGGAAAGATCATTGGCGCCGTAACTCACGTTTTCGTCAATGATCCGACGAGCGGATACGGCGTGCATATTGAATGGATGCTGTCTGAAGCAGGGATCGATATTTATAAAAAAGAAAAAGCAAGCTGACTGCCGGATGCCTCCGGCAGTTTTTGATTTCGTCTTTTTTTCTTGAGCGTTGTGCGTTAAAATGAAAGAAGAAAAGATTTTTCGACAAATTCACGTTCCCCGGTTTGTCAAGTCGCATTTCGAGTCGAAAAATCGAGAAAATCAGAAAAAAACAGAGAAAAAGCGAGAGATACCACTATTATTGGAAAAATCCTTTTTAAAAAAAGGGAATAAAGTGGTGCTGTCGAATTAAACATATTAGAAAAAGAATGATGAAATTTATCAACATACACATTGGGGAGGAAGAAACGTGGAGAAAATTAAAGTATGTGTTGCTGATGATAACAGGGAGCTTGTCGGCCTATTAAGCGAATATATCGAGGGACAAAGCGACATGGAAGTACTTGGTGTCGCGTACAACGGACAGGAATGCCTTTCGTTGTTTAAAGACAAGGAGCCCGATGTGCTTGTGCTGGATATTATCATGCCTCACCTCGATGGATTGGCCGTTCTTGAAAGGCTGAGGGAATCGCAGCTTAAAAAGCAGCCGAATGTCATCATGCTGACGGCGTTCGGTCAGGAAGACGTGACGAAAAAAGCTGTAGATTTGGGCGCGTCGTATTTTATTTTGAAGCCTTTTGACATGGAGAACTTAGTCGGCCATATCCGCCAGGTCAGCGGAAACGGATCTCAATTGACACACCGTGCCCCGTCTTCTCAAAGCAGTGTGCTTCGGCCGCAGCCGGAATCGCCGAAGAAAAACCTGGACGCCAGCATCACGACCATCATCCACGAAATCGGCGTGCCCGCTCATATAAAAGGCTATTTATACTTAAGGGAAGCCATCTCCATGGTGTATAACGACATCGAACTGCTCGGAAGCATTACAAAAGTGCTTTATCCGGATATCGCCAAAAAATTCAACACGACTGCAAGCCGAGTCGAACGGGCGATTCGCCACGCCATCGAAGTCGCATGGAGCAGAGGCAACATCGACTCGATTTCGTCACTTTTCGGCTACACAGTCAGCATGTCAAAAGCCAAGCCGACGAATTCAGAATTCATCGCGATGGTCGCAGACAAGCTGAGACTGGAGCATAAGGCTTCTTAAACGTTGACATGGCGCGGTTTTGACGAAGATTTACCGTTGAATTGCCGACCTTTTTCTAACGAATAGTTTATCGTAATTCCGATGAATTTTTCGCCCTTATTGCGATGAATTGCGATCCGAAGGGTTTCATACAGTATTTGAAGGTCTCGTTTTTATAAACGAGGCTGTTTTTTTGCTCTTAAATGTACTGTTTGTGTTTCAGCACGGTGTGTATTGTGTAAAGTCAGCCTAACAGCTCATCAAAAAATACCAAAATATTGTAATTTGTGCACTTTTTAGACATGCCTGTTTGTTATATGATGAAATCGAAATGAAATAAATGGAAAAGGAGTTGTTTTAAAATGAAAGTCAATAAATTATTAACTGGTACGACTCTGGCTGTTGGTTTACTTATTTCTACAGCGCCGGTATTTGCTGCACCGCATTCATCTGAGGTGATTGCACATCCGACTGCTCAATACATCAATTGTCCAAGTGACTTGCCAAGCTCATTCAAAAGCAGCAAATCATCAAAATGTGTAAAATCTTCTTCAGGAGTTTTCAGTAACAAATTTTCTGATAGCGATGGAACATGGTATTTCAAAGGGAAATTTTACAGTAATGTTTTTAACACTTGGGTTGGTTTTTACGAAGGATGAACAAAAAAGGGGGGCTCCCCCTTTTTTTGTTTTCCTTTTAGTAATTTCACGGAAATAGATGGCGGAGAATGTAAAACCTTTCGAAAAAGCCAATCTCGAGTTAAAAGTATGAAATAAGCAGGTGGTATGATGATCTTTACGAAAACAGATCTTCGCTATTATCTCGAACAAGACAAGAAAGCGTTAGGAATCTCAAGTCGAAAAAGGCCTAAATGGTTTGGCGATGATATTTGGAAGTATCAGATAGCCTTGCGCAAACATGAATATTACTCAAATGCCAACTCCAAGGTGTTCAAGCATGTTTACCGGTATCTGCATAAAAAGAGAGGATTGAAGCTCGGATTTGACATCCCGGTGAATGTTTTCGGTCCGGGGTTGAGGATCAACCATTACGGATTGCTCATCGTAAACAGCAATGCAAAAATAGGTGCAAACTGTGACATTCATCAAGGAGTTAACATCGGTCAAAATCACGCTCACCACGATGTTCCAACAATCGGAGACAATGTCTGGATCGGGCCTGGAGCAAAGCTCTTTGGCAGCATTCACATTGCCGACGGCATTTCGATTGGCGCAAACGCCGTAGTCAACAAATCTTTCACTGAGGAAAACATTACAATAGCCGGTGTGCCTGCCAAAAAAATTAAAGAGGCGCCGTCAACAATGGACCGGAAGCAGGCTCTGCAGCAGCAAATATAGGCATGAGAACTGCGGAAGGAGCAGCGCTGCTAAATCATCCGCTATGAAGGACTAAATGTTGTCATGAAGCAGCCGGGCTTTAAAAAATGCATTCCTGCAAGTTCTGATAAAAGCCACATAGCACGCAGCCAGCTTTCAGTGTATCCGTCTATTTTTCAAAGTTTGTCTCACGCCCGGTGCATTGGCGTCATAGACTGAATCATATAAAGCGAAAGCCGCATGAAACGTCTTTTTTCTTATGAAAAAAGACGTTTTTTTATACAAAAAAATAAAAATGATGAAATAGATCTGATTTCTTCCAGATGACAACCATTTTTCGCCTTGGGTAGACCGTTTTTCACAGACGTTTTTGAGCGGATGGCTTCTAACAATTCGGAAATCCCTGGGGCGTTGGACGGGTAAATCGGACGAATATCTGCTGGAGTGGCCTGCTTTACAGCCGCCGGGTATTAAAGATAAGGTACGGGGTGTAAAAAATTCAGCGGACGAGGTGGTCGACATGAAAAAAGGAGTCATCCTTGTTTTGTTCGCTATGCTGCTATTGGCAGGCTGCGGGACAACGCAACATAATGAGATCCGAAAAGGAACAGGCGGGGAAACGTTTGTGAAAGAAGGCACCTTTGTCGGTTTGGCGGATCAGCATACCGTCGCCGTCAATATTGACGGTAAAGAAACGACGTTTCAGGTCCCTCCCGAAAAACGGGATAAATATAAGGGGATCAAGGATGATACAAAGGTGGAAGTGAAGTATACGAAAACAGAGGACGGAACATTACAGCTTGAAGATATGAAAGAGAAAGAATGATCGTTTGCAAAAAGGGATTGTAGGAGGAACTAATCGTGAAACTGTTAATGAGGAGTTTAGTTTTGCTGCTGTTTTCGTTTATTGCGGTTTTTCCAGCTGCTTTTGCAGCTGAGCCGCTTTCCGGTAAGACGGTATATGTTGACGCAGGTCACGGGGGCGAAGACAGCGGTGCGGTCGGAAACGGGCTGCTTGAGAAAGATGTCAATCTTGAAGTGGCAAAGCTGGTTGATGAAAAACTGAAAGAAGAGGGAGCTGCCACAGTCGCCTCAAGAACGGATGATACGTTTTTGACGCTGGAAGACCGGGTGGCCAAAGCGAGCAAGCACGCTTCGGACTTGCTGATCAGCATTCATGCAAACTCGGCCGTCCCTGAAGCGTCAGGTACAGAAACATACTTCGATTCTGCCTATCAAGCCGCTGACAGCGAACGCCTGGCGTCTAACATTCAAGAACGCCTTCCGGATGCGCTTGGCACTCGGGACAGAGGTGTAAAAGAATCAGGGTTTTATGTCATCAAAAATTCTCAAATGCCGAGTGTTTTAGTCGAACTCGGCTTTATCACGAACAAAACTGATGCAGCTAAACTCGAAAGTCCGGAATATCAGGAAAAAGCGGCAGACGCGATTGCTGACGCTGTCACAGCTTATTACGAATAACAATAGGGGCCCCGGTATAAGACCGGGGTCTTGTGTTATGTTTATGTTAAAAAAGGCCTTATGTGTGGAAAGAAAACAGTAAGACCTTCATAATGGGATATAAACTTGCAATTCTTGTAGAGGTGAACCAGAAATGACGAAAATATTTGCACACCGAGGAGCTTCAGGCACTTTCCCCGAAAATACAATGGCGGCGTTTAAGCAGGCGGCGGCCATCGGTGCAGACGGCATCGAATTGGATGTACAAATGGCAAAAGACGGACGTCTTGTTGTAATACATGATGAAAAGCTTGACAGGACGACTTCGCTGAAAGGATATGTGAAGGATCTTACATATAAGGAGATCAAGCGCGGAGACGCAAGCCACCGTTTTTCAGAAAAAATCGGCTCTGTCCCGGTACCGACCCTTGAAGAAGTGTTTGAGTGGGCGGCAGATGCTGAATTTCTTCTCAATGTGGAATTGAAAAACAGCATTATCCGTTATGAAGGGATGGAAGAAAAGGTGATGTCGATGATTGAAGCGTACGGCCTTCAAGACCGGATCATTCTTTCATCATTTAATCATGAAAGCCTTGCGTTATGCAGCAGATTGAATCCAAGTATCGAGTTGGCCGCGCTTTACATGGATGTCATCTACAAGCCGGAGGAGTACATTGAAATGATTCCGGCTACAGGATTTCATCCGTATCGCCGTTCAATGTCGGCTGATATGATCAAAAACGCCCATTTGAAACAAAAAGCGGTCAGGCCGTTCACCATCAACCGTGAAGAGGAGATGAAAAAGTTGATTGCTGAAGGAATTGACGGTTTCTTCACCGATTTTCCCGAAAAAGCGTTAAAAATAAAAGCCGAGATGTGACACGCTGAAAGAATGACAAAATCCCAAAACTAAAAGTCGTTTTGGGATTTTGTCAACAATCTGAAAGCCGCAGACAATATCTGCGGCTTTTTGCTTTCCGTTCGCAGAGATCACACCTCGCGGCCGCTCTGCTTTTTTCTGAAGCGGGGGCTTACTTGGTTGCGTTTTCTGTCTCTGTATAGAATAAATCCGCCTAATAAATAAAGGCCGCCTGCGAAGCATATGAACCCCGCCAGCCCCTGAAGCCAAAGGATCTGAAACGGGCTGATCAAAACGCCGAAAACAGTGTCGCGCATCAATTTAATTCCGAGAGCAGCCAGGCCTCCCGGTATCAGCAAAACGAGCAGTGCGATCATTCTCCCCATACACGAATCCCCTTACCAAAGATTTACCTTTATTGTCTATTTGAAAAAAAAGTTTGTCAAGAAAGGAAAACATGATAACATAGATGTTGTGCAAATTGTTGCAAGTGAACGTGATAGTGTGCAAAATTTTTCATACAAAGGGGTAAAGGGATGATGCAAAAAGTACTGATCGTTGGTGCTGGAAAAGGGGGGACCGCTCTCTTGGATGTGCTGCTGAAAACAAAGACGATGCATATCGAGGCGGTCATCGATAAAAATCCGGAAGCTCCCGGGCTTTTCATCGCGCAAAAAAACGATATCGAAACGGCGCTCGATTGGGCGCCGTACATCACAGAACAGATCGATATCATCATTGAAACGACCGGAGACGCCGGCGTATTAAAGCAACTGATGCGAAAAAAGCACGACAGTACGATCGTGGTGCCGGGATCGCTCGCTTATATCATCTCTCAGCTGATGAACGAAAAGCAGCAGCTCATCCAAATGTTAAAAGAGCAGACGTATAAACACGACCGTATTTTCAACTCTATGAATGACGGCATGATTTTTATCGACATTAACGAAGAGATCATTTTGTTTAACAAAATGGCGGAAGTGATGACCGGGACAAAGCGCACTGAAGCGATCGGCCAGCATATTCAAAGCGTGATCCCGACGACGAAGCTGCCGCGCATTCTCAATACGAGAGAGCCTGAGTATCATCAAAAACAATTTCTCCATCCGAACAGGCAGATCGTTACGACCAGAATTCCGATTATCGATGACGGAGGGACGCTGCTCGGGGCGCTTAGCATATTTAAGGACATTACCGATGCGGTCGAGCTGGCTGAAGAGGTGACCAACCTGAAGGAAGTCAGAACGATGCTTGAAGCGATCATTCAATCTTCGGATGAAGCGATATCGGTCGTTGATGAAAACGGAAACGGGATGATGATCAACAGGGCGTATACAAAGATGACGGGCCTGACAAAAGACCAGGTGATCGGGAAGCCGGCCAATACCGACATATCCGAAGGTGAAAGCATGCATTTGAAAGTGCTTGAAACGAGGCGCCCTGTCAGAGGGGTCAGAATGAAAGTCGGCCCCAATAAAAAAGAAGTGATCGTCAATGTCGCGCCGATTATCGTTGACGGTATTTTAAAAGGGAGCGTCGGTGTTATTCACGATGTATCTGAAATTCAATCGCTCACAAACGAGCTGAACAGAGCGCGCCAGATTATCCGTACACTCGAGGCGAAATATACATTTGCCGATATCATCGGTTCAAGCGAGCAGATGCTCGTCGCGCTGGAACAGGCGAAATTGGGGGCGAAGACGCCTGCGACGATTTTGCTGAGAGGCGAATCGGGAACGGGGAAAGAGCTTTTTGCCCATGCCATACATAACGAAAGTGACCGAAAGTATAATAAGTTTGTTCGCGTCAATTGTGCGGCCATTTCGGAATCACTGCTTGAATCAGAGCTGTTCGGCTATGAAGAAGGCGCTTTTTCAGGCGCGCGCCGCGGCGGCAAAAAAGGATTTTTTGAAGAGGCGAACAACGGCAGCATTTTCTTGGATGAAATCGGAGAGCTCACGCAAAACACACAAGCGAAGCTCCTCCGCGTTCTTCAGGAAAAAGAAATTGTCAGAGTCGGCGGGACCAAACCGATTTCTGTGAACGTCCGGGTCATCGCAGCGACAAACGTCAATATTGAAAAAGCGCTCGCTGAGGGCAGGTTTCGCGAAGACTTGTACTACCGGATCAATCGCTATCCGATATCAATTCCGCCGCTCAGGCAGCGGAAAGAGGATATCGAAGCCTTGAGCAGGCATTTGATTGGGAAGATCAATCAAGAATACGGACGCAATGTAAAGGGGCTCACGAAAAACGCACTCAAATCGTTAAAAGCACGGAAGTGGCCGGGGAATGTCAGAGAGCTTGAAAATGTCCTTGAGCGGGCGATGATCTTTTTAAAACCGCAAATGGAATGGATTGATCTCGAACACCTGCCTGAAGCAGACCGTCCGAAAAAAAAGGTGGAAGCCGGAGCAGCTTTCCCTGAGATTGAAGAGGAAAAGCTGTCTGATGCGGTTGAACGGTTTGAAGCTCATGTCATAAAAGAAACGCTTGAAAAGCATCAATACAACAGAACGAAAACGGCGAAAGCGCTTGGAATCAGTATCCGCAATCTCTATTACAAAATGGATAAATACAATCTTGCAAAAGATAGCATGCAATAAATTGCAAAACGAGTGCAAAATCATGCAAACTGTAAAACAGGATCACAGTACCGAACCGCTTTTTTATACTGGCACGAAACTTGCATGATATAGTGGGCGGATGTTTGCTAAGAAAGGTGGGTACTATGAAGCTGAAACAATTATTGCAAAAAGCGGCGGAGCTTGACAATAAAACGGTCGCCGTCGCACATGCAGAAGATGACGAAGTGCTGCAAGCAGTCAAACTTGCGGTCGACAAACAATTTGCCCGGTTCTTGCTGATTGGGCACAGAGAAAAGATCAGGCATATGATGACAGAACAGAACATTTCAAAACGGCACGTGGATATCATTCATTCGGAATCGCCGGCGGATTCGGCGAGAATTGCCGTTCAAGCTGTCAAAAGCGGAAATGCTGATGTTCTCATGAAAGGGAATGTCCCGACAGCCGTGCTATTAAAAGCCGTTTTGAATAAAGAGTACGGGCTCCGCTCCTCGCATGTGCTGTCACATGTAGCAGCTTTTGAAGTCAGCGGGTTTGAGAGGCTGATTTATGTAACAGATGCGGCAATGAATATCAGCCCCAAGCTTGATGAGCTGAAACAAATTTTAGAAAACGCAGTCGGCGTGGCAAGAGCGGTCGGCGTGCAAATGCCGAAAGCCGCTTGCCTCGCCGCGGTGGAAACGGTGAATCCCGCAATGGAAGCGACATTAAATGCAGCTGCCTTGACGCAGATGAATCATCGGGGCCAAATCAAAAATTGCATCGTTGACGGGCCTCTTGCGTTGGATAACGCGATCTCACCGCTTGCCGCCCGGCATAAAAACATTTCCGGAATCGTTGCGGGCGAGGCTGACATCCTGCTTGTTCCTTCAATTGAAACAGGCAATGTCCTTTACAAATCATTGATTCATTTTGCGGGTGCGAAAGTGGGAGCCATTTTGGCAGGGGCAAAAGCGCCCATCGCCTTGACAAGCAGGGCCGATTCCGCAGAAAACAAGCTGTATTCGATTGCTTTGGCGCTGTGTACGTCTGAAGCACGACAAGAGGAGGAATAAAAAATGGAACTATTTCGATATATGGAACAGTATGACTATGAGCAATTGGTATTTTGCCAAGATAAACAGTCCGGATTAAAAGCGATCATCGCGATTCATGATACGACGCTCGGGCCGGCTCTCGGCGGCACGAGAATGTGGACATATGAAAGTGAAGAAGCCGCAATTGAAGATGCGCTGCGCCTTGCGCGGGGAATGACCTATAAAAACGCGGCGGCCGGACTGAACCTCGGAGGAGGCAAAACCGTTATTATCGGCGATCCGCGCAAAGATAAAAACGAAGAAATGTTCCGCGCTTTCGGCCGTTACATTCAAGGGCTGAACGGCAGATACATCACCGCGGAAGACGTCGGTACAACCGTTGAAGATATGGACATCATTCATGACGAAACTGATTTTGTTACAGGCATTTCGCCTGCTTTCGGTTCATCTGGCAATCCTTCCCCGGTAACGGCTTACGGGGTATATAAAGGGATGAAGGCTGCGGCAAAAGAGGCCTTCGGGACAGATTCGCTTGAAGGAAAAACCGTTGCTGTCCAAGGGGTCGGAAACGTGGCATACAATCTGTGCCGTCATCTCCACGAAGAAGGCGCGAAACTGATCGTGACCGACATCAATAAAGAAGCGGTCGAACGCGCAGTCGCCGAATTCGGCGCCCGTGCCGTCGATCCGGATGATATTTATTCACAGGAGTGCGATATATATGCACCGTGTGCTCTGGGAGCGACAATCAACGATGATACGATTCCGCAGCTGAAAGCCAAAGTGATTGCCGGGGCAGCCAACAATCAGCTGAAAGAAACGCGCCACGGGGATCAAATCCACGACATGGGTATCGTTTATGCCCCTGACTATGTCATCAATGCCGGCGGCGTCATCAATGTCGCTGACGAGCTTTACGGCTATAATTCAGAGCGCGCGCTGAAAAAAGTCGAAGGCATCTACGGTAATATTGAACGCGTCCTTGAAATTTCAAAACGCGACCGCATTCCGACATACTTGGCCGCAGACCGCCTGGCGGAAGAGCGTATTGAGCGCATGCGCCAATCGAGAAGTCAATTTTTGCAAAACGGCCATCACATTTTAAGCAGGCGTTAAGATCATAACCCCTATTCGCTATTGGAGGTTTTATATCAATGCAGGTACAGGAAAAACGTATTCTCGTCATCAATCCGGGATCAACATCTACAAAGATCGGCGTTTTTCATGATGACCGTTCGATTTTCGAAAAATCAATCCGTCATGACGAGGCTGAGTTACAGCAATACCAAACCATTATTGATCAATATTCGTTCAGAAAACAGGCGATACTCGAAACCCTGCATGAACAGGGAATCAATATTTCTAAATTGGATGCCGTTTGCGCCCGGGGAGGGCTGCTCAGACCGATTGAAGGCGGCACTTACGAAGTCAACGATGCGATGATCACCGATTTGAAGAACGGATATGCGGGGCAGCATGCATCAAATCTCGGGGGTATCATCGCCAGGGAGATTGCCGACGGATTAAATATTCCCGCTTTTATCGTCGACCCCGTTGTTGTGGATGAAATGGCCCCTATCGCAAAAATTTCCGGCACGCCGGCCATTGAAAGGCGCAGTATTTTTCACGCGCTCAACCAAAAAGCTGTCGCGAGGAAAGCGGCCTGGCAGTTTGGAAAGCGGTATGAAGATATGAAAATGATCATCACCCACATGGGAGGCGGCATTACGACCGGCGTTCATTGCCACGGTCGGGTGATCGATGTCAACAACGGCCTCCACGGAGAAGGTCCGCTCAGTCCGGAGCGGGCCGGAACCATTCCTGCGGGTGATCTGATCGAAATGGCCTTCTCCGGCAAGTATACGAAAGGCGAGCTGATGAAAATGCTAGTCGGCGGCGGAGGCCTCGCCGGCTATCTCGGCACGACGGATGCAGTTAAAGTTGAGAAAATGATCAAGGAAGGCGATCAAAAGGCTGCGCTCATCTATGAAGCGATGGCTTATCAAATCGCCAAAGAAATCGGGGCGGCCAGCGCCGTCTTAAAAGGCGAAGTCGATGTCATTATTTTGACAGGCGGACTGGCGTACGGAAAATCGTTTGTTACCTCGATCAGACAATACATAGACTGGATTTCGGATGTCGTCGTCTTTCCGGGAGAAAATGAGCTTCAAGCATTGGCTGAAGGTGCATTTCGCGTATTGAACGGCGAAGAAGAGGCGAAACAGTATCCGAACCAGAGGAGGGAAAGTCATGGCAACTGAATACGATCTCGTGATTCTTGGAGGGGGCACAGGCGGCTATGTGGCTGCCATCAGAGCTTCGCAGCTGGGGCTGAAAACAGCCGTCGTTGAAAAGCGGAAACTCGGCGGCACGTGCCTTCATAAAGGCTGCATCCCGTCGAAAGCGCTCCTAAGAAGCGCGGAAGTTTACAGGACAGCAAAAAAGGCGGACGAATTCGGAGTGGTCATTTCTGAAGTCGGCCTGCGGTTTTCTCAAGTTCAAAGCAGAAAACAAAAAATAATTGACCAGCTGCACAACGGTGTCAAACACTTGATGAAAAAAGGAAAGATTGATGTTTACGAAGGAATCGGACGGATTCTCGGGCCGTCGATTTTTTCCCCGATGCCGGGGACGGTTTCCGTTGAGATGGCAAACGGGGATGAGAATGAGATGCTCATACCGAAAAACGTCATCATCGCCACAGGCTCAAGGCCCAGGTCGCTGCCGGGGCTTGAGCTTGACGGGGAAAACGTGCTGTCATCCGACGAAGCGCTTGAACTTGAGCAGCTTCCGGCTTCCATGCTGATTGTCGGAGGAGGTGTCATCGGAATCGAGTGGGCTTCCATGCTGTGCGATTTCGGTGTTGACGTGACCGTCATTGAGTATGCAGACCGGATTTTGCCGACTGAAGATGCCGATATTTCTAAAGAAATGCAGACGCAGCTGGCGAAAAAAGGCATCACCATCATCACGGGAGCGAAAGTGCTGCCCGACACATTGGCGAAAGGCGATACGGTCAGCATTCAAGCGGAAAAAGACGGAGAAAAACAGACCTATTCCGCTGAGAAAATGCTCGTATCTGTCGGAAGGCAGGCAAATGTTGAAGGGATCGGTCTGGAAAACACAGATATCCAAGTGGAAAACGGCTTTATCGCGACAAACAGCATGTACCAGACAAAAGAATCCCACATCTATGCGATCGGAGATGTGATCGGCGGCCTTCAGCTTGCACATGCTGCTTCCCATGAAGGGATTACGGCTGTTGAGCACATTGCTGGCGAGAATCCGCACGACATCGACTATTCGCTTGTCTCAAAATGCATCTATTCAAGTCCTGAAGCCGCATCGGTCGGCTTGACAGAGGATGAGGCGAAGGCACAGGGCAAAAGCGTCAAAGTAGGCAAATTTCCGTTTCAGGCGATTGGCAAAGCGCTCGTGTACGGTGAGACGGACGGCTTTGTCAAAATCGTCGCCGATCGCGAATCAGATGATATTTTGGGCGTTCACATGATCGGCCCGCATGTGACAGACATGATATCTGAAGCCGGTCTGGCAAAGGTGCTTGACGCCACCCCGTGGGAAGTCGGACAAACGATCCATCCGCATCCGACGCTGTCGGAGGCGATCGGAGAAGCCGCCCTTGCCGTAGATGGAAAGGCGATTCATTTTTAGAAAGCATGAAGGAGTGAAAAAAATGGGCAATAACCGTCATGAAGCAGTTGGATTAACAGATGAACAAGCAATCGACATGTACAAAACCATGCTTTTAGCCAGAAAACTTGATGAGCGGATGTGGCTCTTAAACCGTTCAGGCAAAATTCCTTTTGTCATCTCTTGTCAAGGACAGGAAGCCGCCCAGGTCGGAGCGGCATTTGCATTAGACCGTGAGAACGATTATGTGCTTCCATATTACAGAGATATGGGCGTTGTCCTTGCTTTTGGCATGACGGCAAAAGATTTAATGCTGTCGGCGTTTGCAAAAGCCGAGGATCCGAATTCGGGAGGAAAGCAGATGCCGAGCCACTTCGGTCAAAAGAAAAACCGGATCGTCACGGGCTCTTCGCCAGTGACAACGCAAGTTCCGCACGCGGTGGGTGTAGCGCTTGCCGGAAGACTTGAAAAGAAAGACATCGCGACTTTTGTGACGTTCGGTGAAGGCTCTTCAAACCAGGGGGACTTCCATGAAGGGGCGAACTTTGCCGCCGTTCATAAGCTTCCCGTCATTTTCATGTGTGAAAACAATAAATACGCCATTTCGGTTCCTTACGAAAAGCAGGTGGCTTGTGAAAACATTTCCGACCGCGCCGTCGGTTACGGCATGCCCGGCGTGACTGTTGACGGAAATGATCCGCTTGAAGTCTACAAAGCGGTTAAAGAAGCAAGGGAACGTGCCGGAAGAGGCGAAGGTCCGACATTAATCGAAACGATATCATACCGGCTGACCCCGCACTCCAGCGATGATGATGATCGAAGCTACAGAGAGCGCGAAGAGGTGGCGGAGGCGAAGAAAAATGATCCGCTTAACAAATTCGCGCATTACTTAAAAGAAACAGGCCTTCTGGACGACCAGTCTGAGAAGCAAATGTCGGATGAGATCACAACCATCGTCAATGAAGCAACAGATTATGCTGAACATGCACCTTATGCAGATCCGGAAGATGCGCTGCGGCATGTTTATGCGGAGTAAGGGGGAAGAACAATGCCAGTTATGTCATATATAGATGCTGTCACTTTGGCTTTGAAAGAAGAAATGGAAAAGGATTCCCGCGTCTTTGTTTTAGGGGAGGATGTCGGCAAAAAAGGCGGTGTGTTCAAGGCAACAGCCGGTCTTTACGACCAGTTCGGCGAAGAGCGGGTGATGGACACGCCTTTGGCGGAATCCGCAATTGCCGGCGTCGGAATCGGGGCTGCCATGTACGGGATGAGACCGGTCGCCGAAATGCAGTTTGCAGATTTTATCATGCCGGCTGTCAACCAGATTATTTCAGAAGCGGCAAAAATCCGCTACCGCTCCAACAATGACTGGAATTGTCCGATCGTCATCCGCGCACCTTACGGCGGAGGCGTGCACGGCGCGCTGTACCATTCTCAGTCAGTTGAATCCGTATTTGCCAACCAGCCCGGGTTGAAAATCGTCATGCCTTCGACACCTTATGATGTCAAAGGGCTTTTGAAAGCGGCCATCCGCGATGACGACCCTGTCCTGTTCTTCGAGCATAAACGTGCGTACCGGCTGATCAAGGGCGAAGTGCCGAGTGACGACTATGTGCTGCCGATCGGAAAGGCGGATGTGAAGCGGGAAGGCGAAGACATTACCGTCATCACATACGGATTGTGCGTCCATTTCGCCCTTCAGGCTGCCGAGCGGCTTGCCAAAGACGGGATTTCCGCACATATCCTTGATTTAAGAACAGTATATCCGCTCGATCAGGAAGCGATTATTGAAGCGGCTTCCAAAACGGGCAAAGTGCTTCTGATGACCGAGGATACGAAGGAAGGCAGCATTATGAGTGAAGTAGCCGCGATCATTTCAGAGCATTGCCTGTTCGATTTGGATGCGCCGATTAAGCGGTTGGCGGGCCCTGACGTCCCGGCAATGCCGTATGCTCCTACAATGGAAAAATTCTTTATGGTCAATCCGGATAAAGCAGAAGCAGCAATGAGAGAATTGGCCGAGTTTTAATATAGCGAAGGAGGACATATCGTATGGCAGTGGAACAAATGACAATGCCGCAGCTCGGGGAGAGCGTGACGGAGGGAACCATCAGCAAATGGCTTGTCAGCGTCGGAGATCACGTCAACAAATACGATCCGATTGCTGAAGTGATGACGGATAAGGTCAATGCTGAAGTCCCTTCATCGTTCACGGGAACGATTACCGAGCTTGTCGGGAAAGAAGGCGAAACTCTGCAAGTCGGAGACGTCATCTGCAAAGTCGAAACAAACGAAGAAGCGAAACCGGAGGCTGAGGCTGCTTCCAATCTGGATCAAGCGGAAGCGGAGCCGGCCAAACCGGAGGAAAAAGATACATCTCAGAAAAAACGTTATTCCCCGGCGGTGCTGAGACTTGCCGGTGAGCACAACATTGATTTGGAGCAGGTGGAAGGTACCGGTGCCGGCGGACGGATCACCAGAAAAGACATCCAGCGCATCATTGCTTCCGGAGCTGCTCCTCAAGCTGATGCGGCGCCGGAAAAACAGCCGGATACAAATGCCGCGGGAGCGAGTGAGCCCGTCCAAAAGCCGGCGCAAGCCGCCCCTCAAGCTGCACCGCCTCAGAGTGCGGCTGGAGACGTCGAGATTCCTGTGACCGGAATCCGTCATGCGATTGCGACCAATATGGTCAGAAGCAAGCATGAAATCCCTCATGCCTGGACGATGATGGAAGTGGATGTCACAAGTCTTGTGAGCTACCGCAACAAAATAAAGGACGAATTTAAGAAGAAAGAGGGCTTCAGCCTGACCTTTTTCGCGTTCTTTGTCAAAGCGGTCGCACAGGCGCTGAAGGAATTCCCGCAAATGAACAGCATGTGGGCCGGAGATAAAATCATTCAGAAAAAAGACATCAACATCTCAATTGCAGTAGCGACTGACGATGCGCTGTACGTTCCTGTCATCAAGCATGCCGATGAAAAAACAATTAAAGGCATCGCGAGAGAAATCTCCGAACTGGCTCATAAGGTCAGAAGCGGCAAGCTGACGAGCGGGGATATGAGCGGAGGTACGTTCACGGTCAACAATACCGGTTCGTTCGGGTCGGTTCAGTCAATGGGGATCATCAACCATCCACAGGCGGCCATCCTGCAGGTTGAATCGATCGTCAAGCGTCCCGTCGTCATGGAGCATGGCATGATCGCGGTCAGAGATATGGTGAACCTGTGCTTATCCCTCGACCACAGAGTGCTTGACGGCCTCGTTTGCGGCAGATTCCTTGCCCGTGTGAAAGAGATTTTGGAACAAATCGATGATCATACTTCCATTTATTAAAAAAGAAGAGCTGGCCCGTTAAGGGTCAGCTCTTTTCTTTTTCTAAGGGGGCGAGCATGCGGAGATGTCCGTTTAGCACCTCGATTGAAGCCGGCGTTTTTGTGCAGATTTCGCCGTCTGTATCGGCTTCCATTGGGAGGGCGGTTTCAACTTCAACGGTTTGCCCCTGATAATAGGAGAGCTCGCCTGCAAAGGAATCCCATTCGGGATCATCCATTGCAAAAAGTTCTTTCAATGCAGCCAGATTCGTATTCCGGCAGACGAGGATGTCCGCTTTTCCGTCGTTAATGCTCAGCTGCGGAAGGGGGATCTTGTTTGTTCCGATAAATGGTCCGTTCAGCACGACCACCATGACCGCTTCGTCAGTAAACTCTTCTCCGTCGATCGACAGGCGGAAAGAGAAAGGCTCAAGATTGGAGATGGTCCGCAGTGCGCTTGTAAAATAACTGATTCTCCCGAGCAGCGCTTTTTCCGTTTGATTGATATGGGTGGAAGCTTCCGTAATCAATCCGATGCCCCAGAAGTTGAGACAATAATGATCATTTGCTTTTAACACATCGACCGGGACAGGTTTTCCATT
The DNA here is from genome assembly GCF_018333035.1 of Bacillus sp. J41TS8. Taxonomy (NCBI): domain Bacteria; kingdom Bacillati; phylum Bacillota; class Bacilli; order Caryophanales; family Bacillaceae; genus Bacillus; species Bacillus sp. J41TS8. The sequence continues at coordinate 140,495 of NZ_BORF01000006.1, read as the reverse complement.
GACGAGCGCTTCCGCCGCTTTTTCAATGTTCTGGGGAATGCGGAGCGCCCTCGAAAAGTCGTTACATGTGCCGCCCGGGAGAATGCCGATATCTGGCTTCGTTTGAAGCTGGCTGATGCCGTTAATGCATTCGTGCACCGTTCCGTCACCGCCTAATATAAACAATTGCCCGATATCCTCCCCGATCTTTCGGCAAAATTCGAATGCATCACGTTTCTTTCTCGTCGGTTTTACGATGAGTTCGTCTATAGCCTGTGAAAGAACAGGTACGGCAGCACCCAGTGTTTTTTCAACATTTTTTTGTCCTGCATTTCCGTTGTAAATCAGCATTGCTTTCTTTCGGTTCATAAAGGTGCTCCTTTATTTGATAGAGTCTTTACTTATTTTTCCCCGGGCTGCCCGTGCCATAAACCTGAAGGAACACGAATCGCCTGATTTGCGGTTCGGACGGTTTCAAAGTATCATTAGAACAGATGAGCAAACAGCGCCTTTAGCATCATGCTAAAGGCGGCTAAAAAGGAGAGATCTTAAAGTGAACATGGATTTTAATCTGTTTATGAATGATGTCGTGCGCCAAGCCAGACAGGAAATAACGGCTGCCGGCTACACCGAATTGAAAACGCCTGAAGAGGTAGATGAAGCGCTCACGAAAAAAGGGACTACGCTTGTGATGGTCAACTCCGTCTGCGGCTGTGCAGGGGGAATTGCAAGGCCAGCCGCACATCATGCGGTTCATTACGATAAGCGCCCGGATCATCTCGTCACCGTTTTTGCCGGACAAGACAAAGAAGCGACGGCTCGAGCAAGGGAATATTTTGAAGGATATCCGCCCTCTTCTCCGTCATTCGCCCTTTTAAAAGACGGGAAGATTTTAAAAATGGTCGAACGCCATGAAATTGAAGGCTATGAGCCGATGGCTGTCATCACTAAGCTTCAAGGATTGTTTGAAGAATACTGTGAAGAAGTATAAGGGAAAGGAAATACCGCCTGCCAAAACATATGGCAGGTTCAGCGTGTCGACAAACCCTCGCATTCGTTGTCAGGCCTGCGCGTCGGTGCTCACGAATTCTAACATTCGCTGCGCTCCGATGCTCGGCCTTCCTAGACTGCAAGGGTTTTCAATCACGCTGAAAGAAGGATGAAAAAATACCAAAACTAAGAGCCGTTTTGGGATTTTTTCAACAATCTGCGCCTGCCAAAACATTGGCAGGCTTTTTTTATGTATAAAAATTCTTTTTATATGCAATCAGAAAGATAAAAATGAAGGCTTTCAATTGGTATTTAAAGGCTTGTTTGAAGGTTTTTTAGTTATTTTTCAAAATGGTATTGCATCTGGCCCAGAAAATGTTTAAAATACATATCAACGAATAAATATTCAAAAAGGTTCAGGGGGATACACAACATGAAAAAATGGATGTTACTGGTAGTGACAGCATGTCTCACATTTGCATTGACTGCTTGCGGGACGAGCAGCGGTTCTGCTGATAAAAAAACATTGGTGATGGGAACTTCAGCCGATTACCCGCCTTTTGAATCGAAAGACGGAGATAAAATTGTCGGTTTTGATGTTGATCTGGCCAATGCACTGGCTAAAAAAACGGGCCATGAAATCGAAGTGAAAGACATGGACTTCAACGGACTGGTGACCGCTCTTAAAACAAACAAAGTCGACATCGTGCTTTCAGGAATGACGCCGACGCCTAAACGCAAAAAGCAGGTCGATTTTTCAAACGTCTATTATACGGCTCACAACATGATCGTTACAAAAAAATCAAGCGGCATCAAATCGCTTGACGATTTGAAAGGAAAAACGGTCGGCGTGCAGCTTGGCTCCATTCAGGAAGAAAAAGCGAAGGAGCTTACGCCGGATTATAATTTAAAAGTTGAAAACCGCAACCGCATTTCGGATTTAACCGAAGAAATCAAAGCGGGCCGCTTTGACGCAGCAATCATAGAGGATATCGTTGCCGAAAAATATATTAATAAAAATGAAGAACTGGTTGGCTACAATCTGCCGAAAGAACCGGATGAAAAAGCCGGCTCCGCGATCGCCTTCAAAAAGGGAAGCGATTTGACCGAGAAGTTCAACAAAGCGCTTGAAGAAATGGAGAAAAGCGGAGAACTTGAAAAGCTGAAAGAAAAATGGTTCGGCGGAGAAACGAAAAAGTAAGCGTGAAAAGTTCAACTTTTTGTTGAACTTTTTTTTCTAAAGCGATGTGCGCCTCTTTGATGATGAGGCGGGAGAGGGAGAGTCACATGAATTTTCTTGATTTTTCTAGTACAATACCCGAGATGCCTTTCATTTTGGAAGGCTTGGGCGTCACCTTAAAAGTGGTCGCGGCTGCGGCCGTGCTTGGATTTTTGCTGGGGGTTTTGATTACGCTTTTAAAAATCAGTTCGATCAAGCCCCTCGCATGGATTGCCGATTTTTACACTTCCATATTCCGGGGGACACCGCTTGTTCTGCAGCTGATGATCGTCTATTACGGGCTGCCTCAGGTGCTGGGCTTCGATATTGATGCTTACTGGGCGGCCGTCATCGCATTCGGCTTAAATTCCGCCGCTTATGTGTCAGAAATCATCAGAGCCGGAATCAATGCGATCGACAAAGGGCAAAAAGAAGCGGCGATGGCGCTGGGCGTCCCGTATGCAAAGATGATGAAGGATCTCTTGCTGCCGCAGGCCTTTAAAAATATCATGCCAGCGCTGATCAACGAATCGATTACACTGACAAAGGAATCGGCTGTTGTCACCGTCATCGGACTCGGCGATATTATGAGACGAAGCTATCAGGCGGGAGCGGCGATCTACAGCCCGCTTGAGCCGATGCTGTTTGCGGGTCTCATCTACTATGTGCTCGTTTTGATCCTGACGTTTGTCGGCAAAGCGATTGAAAGGAAGCTGAATGTCAATGATTAATGTTCGCAATCTCTCAAAATCTTTCGGAAAGCACGAGGTGCTTAAACATATTTCCGTTTCCTTTGAAAAAGGCGAAGTAGCCGCTGTCATCGGTCCGTCAGGCTCAGGCAAGTCCACGTTTCTGCGTTGCTTAAACATGCTCGAAAAGCCGACGGAGGGCAGCATTTTCATTCAGGATCAAGAGATTACAAGACCGAAAACAAATGTGCTGAAAATCAGAGAGAACATCGGCATGGTCTTTCAGCATTTTCATTTGTTTCCGCATAAAACGGTTCTTGAAAATATTACGTATGCACCTGTCCATGTCAAAAAAGAAAGCAAACAGGCGGCAGCGAAAAAAGCGGAAGAACTGCTTGAGAAAGTGGGGCTTATCGATAAAAAAGATGATTATCCGAACCGTTTATCAGGGGGGCAAAAGCAGCGCGTTGCGATTGCGAGGGCGCTGGCGATGAATCCGGACATCATGCTGTTTGACGAGCCGACATCGGCCCTTGATCCTGAGATGGTCAAAGAAGTGCTTCAGGTGATGCAGGATTTGGCGAAAACCGGGATGACGATGGTGATCGTGACGCACGAAATGGGCTTTGCCAAAGAAGTCGCCGACAGGGTGCTTTTCATGGATGAAGGAACCATTGTCGAAGACGATGATCCTAAAGCGTTTTTTTCTTCTCCAAAATCGAAAAGAGCTCAAGACTTTTTAGAGAAAATACTATAAAATAAGCTGAAGAAGATGCTGATCTTCTTCTTTTTTATTCACTAAGACTAGCAGAAAAGATTGGGGTTAACGATGTTTAAAATAGGTTATCGCACATTAAAAACAGCGCTTGGCACAGCATTGGCCATCTATATCGCACAGCTGCTCGGCCTTCATAATTTTGTGTCGACAGGGATCATCACGATCCTCTGTATTCAAGTGACGAAAAAGCGGTCCCTTCAGGCATCATGGGCCCGGTTTGCGGCATGCATTCTTGCGATCGTTTTTTCATACGCGTTTTTTGAGCTGATCGGCTATCATCCGGCTGTCATCGGTCTGATGCTGCTGTTCTTTATTCCGACAACCGTTCTTCTGAAAATAAAAGAAGGAATCGTCACAAGTTCGGTCATCATTCTTCATCTTTATATGTCAGAAGGGATCACCCTTTCTCTCATTTGGAATGAATGCCTCATCATCATTACGGGAATCGGCGTTGCCCTGCTGATGAATTTGTACATGCCGAGCCTCGATAAAGAGCTCAAACAGTATCAGCAGAAAATCGAAGATAACTTTGCCAAGATTTTTGAAGAAATCGAACGCTATTTGCTGACCGGGGAACAGGACTGGACGGGAAAAGAGATTCCTGAGACGCACCGTTTGATCAATGAAGCGAAGACCCTGGCATACCGTGATGTGGAAAATCACTTTCTCAGGCACGAAAATCTCTATTATCACTACTTTAAAATGAGAGAAAAGCAGTTTGAAATTATCGAAAGGGTCCTGCCGAAAATCACGTCGATTTCGATGACGGTTGAACAGGGGCATATGATCGCAGCGTTTCTTCATGATTTAAGAGGAGCCATCCATCCCGGCAATACGGCTCATAAGTTTTTGAAGCGGCTCGTGAAAATGAGAGAGGAAATTGATGAGATGGAGCTGCCGACGACACGCGAAGAATTTGAAGCGCGCGCTGCTCTTTTCAATTTTCTCGGCGAAATGGAACAGTATCTTGTGATTAAGAGCTACTTTAAAGGAATTAAATCTCCTGCATAACCGCATGAGTTTCTCCTTCATTGGTCAATCTAATGAAACAGGGGGAAACCCGTGCGGTTTTTTCTATTCCTGCGGAAGTCCGGGCTTGAAAAAAAGCAGGCGTTTCTCCGCAAAAAGAGCCGCCTGCTTTCATGATTTGTATTAAAAAATCATGCTGAGTCCGGTAAGCAGAGTCGTCAGCACCATGACGCCAATCATTAAAATAACCATGAACTTGATGAATTTTCGAGACAAGCTTTTCACCTCTGTTTTTTAATCTCCCATTATTTTATACTGCTTTTTTTCATCGGACAAGTTTCGTGTAAGAATCAAATAGAGAAGGGGCAGAACACGATGAATATGTTTGAAAGAGTCGACGATTTAAACAACAGCCGTCAACAAGCTTTGCTTGGGGGCGGGCAGGAACGGATCGACAGGCAGAAGCAAAAAGGCAAGCTCACCGCCAGAGAGAGAATCGATCTTCTGCTTGATGAGGGAACGTTCACTGAGCTGAATGCTTTTGCCAGAAGCCGGCAGTCCGGCGGCCCGTTAGGCGACGGGGTTGTCACGGGATTCGGAAAAATCGACGGGCGGCCCGTTTATCTGTTTTCCCAGGATTTTACCGTCACCGGCGGAGCGCTCGGAGAAATGCACGCCAAAAAAATAGCGGCCGTCATGGATCTTGCCCTCAAAAATAAGGCCCCTTTCATCGGTCTGAACGACTCAGGTGGTGCGAGAATTCAAGAGGGTGTGCTATCATTAGATGGATACGGTCATATTTTTTACCGAAATGTCCTTTGCTCAGGCATCATTCCGCAAATCTCTGTCATTCTCGGCCCTTGTGCGGGCGGCGCGGTTTATTCTCCAGCTTTGACCGACTTCGTTTTCATGAACGAAAAAACCGGACAGATGTTCATTACCGGTCCGAAAGTCATCAAAACGGCGACAGGCGAAGCTGTCAGCTCCGGAGAATTGGGGGGCGCCTATATACATAATTCAATCAGCGGGAATGCCCATTTTTCCGGGGATTCCGATGAGGCCGTCCTCAGTGAGGTGCGCAAGCTCTTGTCCTACATCCCCCAGAATCACGAAGAAAAGCCCCCGGCTAAGGCGAGAAAGGCGAAAGACGATGAGATAAGGCCTGATTTAATGACGATTCTGCCTGAAGACGGTCAGCGGCCGTATGACATCAAACAGATCATCGCGGAAATCGCAGACAGCGGAACATTTTTTGAAGTGCAGCGCCACTTTGCCAAAAACGCGGTGATCGGTTTTGCAAGGATAGCGGGGGAAACGGCGGCGATCGTGGCCAACCAGCCGAAGTATTTAGCCGGAAGCCTCAGCATGGATGCGGCTGACAAAATCGCCCGGTTTATCCGTTTTTGCGATTCCTTTCAGATCCCGATTTTGACTTTGGTGGATTGCCCCGGCTTTCTTCCGGGAATACGCGAAGAGCACGGCGGGGTGATCAGACACGGCGCTAAAATCCTTTACGCGTATGCGGAAGCCGCCGTCTGCAAGGTGACGGTCATTTTAAGAAAAGCATACGGCGGAGCATATGTCGCTTTAAACAGCAAGGCGCTTGGAGCGGATGCCGTGTTTGCTTGGCCGAATGCAGAAATTGCAGTGATGGGCGCCTCGGAAGCTGCGGATGTGCTGTTCGCGAAGGAAATCGAACGGTCGGAAGACCCGCGGGCCGCCCGCGAGGAAAAAATCCGGAAATGCATGCACGCTTCAAGCCCTTTTGCCGCTGCAAGATACGGCATGGTAGACGATATCATCGATCCGAAAGAGACGCGGAAGAAGCTGATCCAAACGTTTGACATGCTGAAGAGCAAAAGAGAAATCCGGCCGGACAAAAAGCATGGAAATATACCGCTTTAAAAATGGAGGGGAAACTAGCATGAATGAAAAACGCCTGTTAGAAGAGTTTTTAGAACTTGTGCAAATTGATTCCGAGACAAAACACGAAGCTGATATTTGCAAGGTGCTGAAAGAAAAATTTGCTGCTCTTGGAATGGATGTCGTGGAGGATGACACCGCGCCAAAAACGGGGCACGGAGCGGGAAACCTCGTGTGCACGCTTCCTGGAACGAAAGAGGCGGACACGATTTACTTTACATCCCACATGGATACCGTCGTGCCCGGAAAAGGCGTGAAGCCGGTCATTGAAGACGGATATGTCAAAACAGACGGCACAACGATTTTGGGAGCTGACGACAAAACAGGCCTTGCAGCGATGCTCGAAGCCGTAAAAGTGCTGAAAGAAAAAAACATTCCGCACGGAACGATCCAGTTTATCATTACGGTCGGCGAAGAATCGGGGCTTGTCGGAGCGAAAGCTTTAGACCGATCGCTGATCAAAGCCGATTACGGATATGCGCTTGATTCCGACGGGAAGGTCGGCAATATTATCGTAGCAGCGCCGACACAGGCGAAAATTAGAGCAACTGTCTACGGAAAAACGGCTCATGCCGGAGTAGAGCCGGAAAAAGGAGTCTCCGCCATCACGATCGCTTCAAAAGCGATTGCCAAAATGCCGCTTGGCCGCATCGACGAGGAGACGACGGCTAATATCGGCCGCTTTGAGGGCGGAACGCAAACCAATATCGTCTGCGATCAGGTCGACATTCTCGCTGAAGCCCGTTCGCTTGTTCCGGAAAAAATGGAAAAGCAGACCGAAAAAATGAAGCAGGCGTTTGAAGCAGCCGCCGCTGAAATGGGTGGCAGAGCCGAGGTGGAAATCGAAGTCATGTACCCGGGCTTTAAATACAAAGACGGGGATCTCGTCGTTGAAATCGCCAAAAAAGCCGCCGGGAAAATCGGCCGTCCGTACGAGCTATTGACGAGCGGCGGAGGAAGCGATGCGAACGTCATCGCAGGACACGGCATTCCGACTGTCAACCTTGCAGTCGGATATGAACAAATCCATACGAAAAACGAAAAAATGCCGATTGAGGAACTTGTCAAAACTGCAGAAATGGTTGTTTCCATTATTGAGGAAGTAGCAAACCCGTCATAAAGGCGGGTTTTTACAGGGACCGTTTCAGCTCGAGCCGATGGTTTCAGCGGAAACGGTCACACTACCTGAAGTCGCGATCGAGAAGATGGAAGGGAAACGCAAAAAAGCTTGCGCCTTTAAAGGCGCAAGCTTTTTTATTTTGTAGCCGATTCAGCAGGCTGAATGGCTTTTTTGTTTTTTTGGTAAACTTGATGAAGAACGACGGATTGAATCGTCAGAAGCAGTCCGCTTGTCAGCCAGTACAGCGGCAGGGCTGCAGGGACGTTGATCGAAAAGATCGTCATCATCACAGGGAAAAAGAAGCCCATGATTTTGGCGGACTGCTGAGCCGCCGGATTTGTTTGGGCGTTCTGTGCGTTCAGCTTTTGAGACACATAGAACTGGATAAAATACATGAACCCGGCGCATAAAGATACGATAATATCCGAATGCCCGAGGTTAAACCAGAGAAAAGAGTGTGAAGCAATTTCGGGCGTCGAGCGGATCGCATAATAAAAACCGATCAGGATCGGAAACTGAATCAGCATCGGCAGGCAGCCCATCGCCAGCGGATTGATGTTATGCTTTTGGTAAAGCTGCATCATCTCCTGCTGAATTTCCCTCTGCTTCACAGGATCTTTCGTCTTTTTTAGCTTGCTTTGAATCGCATCCAGCTCAGGTTTGACAAGCGCCATTTTTTCCTGCATGGCCCGCTGTTTTTTATACTGGTTGGCAAACAGCGGAAAGACGAGAACCCGGACGATGATGGTCACAAAAATAATCGACAGTCCGTAGTTTCCGTGGAAAAATCCGGCGATTCCTTTAATCAGCTCTGAAAAAGGCCCCACGACATAGTGTTGGAAGAAGTTGTCGCTTCCTCCGGTACTGCCGGTGGCTGCCGAAGCTTGTTCACCTATAAACATGGTCATGATCAAAAACATTGCAGTCGCAAACAATTGTTTTAATTTCGTGTTCAACACGTTCTCCTCCTTCTGAATAAAAGGGCCCGTCTGCCGGACACCTTTTCCCGTTTAAATTGAAAGAAGAAGGGAACGGTGGTCTTCATCGTCGTTCGATGAAGCTTTCATGCGAATGACTTTACTTATCCATACCGTAATGCGATGATATAGGATGATAAGAAAATCGATTGCAGAAACAAACTGTATTGCATGATATTCTTCAAACCGTTTCGTTTTCCAGCTGTCGCCCGTACTGCAGTCCTTTAGGATGAGGGCGATACCGATCGCCGTCAGTGCGGGAAGGACGATTGTGAAAAACTCAAACAGTAAAAAAGCATCGTTGAAAGATTCAAGAATCATCTATTATCACTTCCGTTTCATTTAACATCTTACTATATGAATGCCGGGATGTCTAATTTGAGTACCAGGAGGGAGCCGTTTTGTCTGCTGATAAACAAAAGGGAAGAGTCATCTTTCATATCGATATGAACAGCTTTTACGCGTCTGTTGAAATGGCGTATGACCCTTCGCTGAAAGGCAGGCCGCTCGCCATCGCGGGAAATGCAAAGGAGCGGAAAGGCATCGTCGTCACGTGCAGCTACGAGGCGAGAGCACGCGGCGTAAAACCGCCTATGCCGCTTTGGGAAGCGAAGCGGCTCTGCCCCGAGCTGATCGTCAAGCCGCCGAATTTCGACCGCTACAGAAGCTCTTCAAGAGAAATGTTTCAAGTGCTCAGGGAGTATACGGACCTTGTCGAGCCTGTTTCCATTGATGAAGGGTACATGGATTTAACGGACACGCCATACAGAAATCGGGCATATGAAACGGCGAAGGAAATTCAAGAGCGCCTTCAAGAAGAACTGCTTCTTCCGTCAAGCATCGGGATCGCTCCGAATAAATTCCTGGCCAAAATGGCTTCGGATATGAAAAAACCGCTCGGCATTACGATATTGAGAAAGCGCGAAGTGCCCCGGATTCTTTGGCCCATGGACATCAGCGAGATGTACGGAGTCGGCCGGAAAACCGCTGAAAAGCTCAAGACGCTTGATATCGGCAAGATCGGCGATTTGGCTGCCGCAGATGAGTATGCTTTAAAGCGCCTCCTAGGTATCAACGGCCCCCGTTTAAAAAGGAGGGCAAACGGCATCGACACCGGAGAGGTGAATCCCGACAGGATATACGAATTCAAAAGCGTCGGCAATTCCTCGACTCTCCCGTATGACAGCACAGATGAGAAGGAATTGTGCGGCCTGATTGACAAGCTTTCCGTCTCAGTAAGCGACAGGCTGAAGCGAAAAGAGGTCATGGCAGCAAAAGTTTTCATCATGATCCGCTTTGCGGATTGGACGAACATAACAAGAAGCAAGACCCTCCTGAATCCGACCGATTCAAGAGAAGACATTGCGAAGGAAGCGAAAGCCCTTTTCAGGCAGCATTGGCACGGAAGCCCTGTCAGACTTTTAGGCGTCACGGGAACAGACCTCGTCAATCGGAAGGAAGCCGTCAAACAGCTTGATTTATTTTCGTTTCATGAGGATGCCAAAGATGAGCCGATCCAAAAAGTGATGGCCGAATTGAATGAAAAATATGGAACAGACCTCATCAAAAAAGGGATCAGGATCGTGAAAAAAGAAAGCAAGACGAGCGGAACAAGCTTTAACAAAGATTTTTTCCAGGACGAGAGACAAGATCAATAGCTTGAAAATGTAGGTCAAAGTGTGGTAATTTCAATTTAAATAAAAATTAAACTAAAATGCTAAACGCTTTAGAAGGGACGTTAGACATGGCAAAACAACAAATAGGTGTAGTTGGTTTAGCAGTAATGGGAAAAAACTTGGCTTTAAACATTGAAAGCCGCGGGTTTACGGTTTCTGTTTACAACAGATCAAGCGAGAAAACAGAAGAGTTTCTGAAAGAAGCCGAAGGCAAAAACGTTGTCGGTACATACAGCATTGAAGAGTTCGTTCAATCTCTTGAAAAACCGCGCAAAATTCTGTTGATGGTCAAAGCTGGAACACCGACAGACGCAACGATTCAATCGCTCCTGCCTCATCTTGAAAAAGGCGACATTTTGATTGACGGCGGAAATACATATTATAAAGATACGCAGAGAAGAAACAGAGAGCTGGCCGAAAGCGGCATTCACTTCATCGGCACCGGTGTTTCCGGCGGTGAGGAAGGCGCTCTGAAAGGTCCTTCTATCATGCCAGGCGGACAAAAAGAAGCCCATGAGCTTGTCAAGCCGATTCTTGAAGCCATTTCTGCAAAAGTAGACGGCGAACCGTGTACGACATACATCGGTCCAGACGGCGCCGGCCATTATGTAAAAATGGTTCATAACGGCATCGAATACGGCGACATGCAGCTGATCTCAGAATCATACTTTATTTTGAAACACATTGTCGGTCTGTCTTCAGATGAGCTTCACGAAGTCTTCTCCGAGTGGAATAAAGGAGAGCTTGACAGCTATCTGATTGAAATCACGGCTGATATTTTCACGAAAAAAGACGAGGAAACTGGCAAGCCGCTCGTTGACGTCATCCTCGATAAAGCAGGTCAAAAAGGCACAGGAAAATGGACGAGCCAAAGCGCTCTTGACCTGGGCGTGCCGCTTCCGATCATTACGGAATCCGTTTTCGCCCGCTTCATTTCTTCCATGAAAGAAGAGCGCGTCAAAGCAAGCAAGCTTCTGACAGGTCCTGAAGCGAAACCGGCCGCCGAGAACAAAGAAGAGCTGATCGAAGCGGTCAGAAAAGCACTCTTCATGAGCAAAATCTGTTCTTACGCACAGGGCTTCGCTCAAATGAAAGCCGCATCAGAAGAATACGGCTGGGATTTGAAATACGGCGATATCGCGATGATCTTCCGCGGAGGATGCATCATCCGCGCGGCGTTCCTGCAAAAAATCAAAGAAGCGTATGACCGCGATCCGGGGCTTGACAACCTGCTTCTTGATCCTTACTTCAAAAATATCGTTGAAGGCTATCAGGGCGCTCTCCGCAAAACGATTTCTCTTGCGGTTGAACAAGGAATTCCTGTACCTTGCTTCTCAAGCGCTCTCGCTTATTTTGACAGCTATCGCACTGCGACATTGCCGGCCAACCTGATTCAGGCGCAGCGCGACTACTTTGGCGCACATACGTATGAGCGTACAGATAAAGAAGGCATTTTCCACACTGAGTGGATGAAATAAGATGTAAAACCGCAAGCTGAAAAGCTTGCGGTTTTTTGATTTCGGAAGGATGCATGTTTAAGCGCTTCTGTGGAAACCTACTCAAAAGAGAGTTTCAATAAGGAGGAATTAACCCATGTATCCGAGTTTAGAGGGAAAAACGGTGGTTATTACAGGGGCGGGTACAGGTCTTGGAAAAGCGATGGCACTTCGCTTCGGTTCTGAAAAAGCCAATGTAGTGATCAATTACTTCAAGGAAGAAGAAAATCCTGAAGAGACGGTGAAGAAAATAGAAAACAGTGGAGCGCGCGCGATTGCCGTTCAAGGAGATGTCTCAAAAGAAGACAATGTAAAAGCGCTGATCAGTCAGGCTGTTGATTCATTCGGTTCCGTTGATGTGATGGTGAACAACGCCGGGGTGGAAAATGAAGTACCTTCCGAGGATTTGTCTCTGGAAGACTGGAACCGTGTCATATCAACCAATTTGACGGGAATGTTTTTAGGATGCCGGGAAGCGATCGCCTATATGCTCGACCATAATATTAAAGGCTCGGTCATCAATATGTCGAGCGTCCATCAGCAAATCCCGTGGCCGCATTTTGTCCATTATGCGGCAAGCAAAGGCGGGGCAAAACTGCTGACAGAAACCCTTGCCCTTGAATATGCCCCAAAAGGAATTCGGGTAAACGCGATCGGACCCGGTGCGATCGATACGCCGATTAATGCCGAAAAATTCGCTGATCCCGAATTAAAAAAAGGCGTTGTTGAATTGATTCCGATCGGGTATATCGGAAAGCCGGAGGAAGTTGCAGCTTGCGCGGCCTGGCTTGCATCCGAAGAAGCGAGCTATGTGACGGGCCTGACGCTGTATGTGGACGGCGGGATGACGAAATACCCGGGATTCCAAGCGGGAAAAGGATGAAAAGAAGGCGGGATGCCTTCTTTTCATCATAAGTCCCAAAAAATTTACATAAGATTAATAGAAAGCAAAAGTGCTGTTTACATAGCAATGATAGTGTAGGTTTGTCAACAAAAAGCGGTTATGGAGGGAGTACATAAGAATGGGTTTCTTACGCAACAGAATCGTCGGCATTACACTGGCAGGCGCAGTCGCTTTAGGATCGGCGGGAACAGGCAGTGCGGCAATGGAAACAGCGAAAAAAAAGGAAGAACCGAAGGTCAAAAACGTCATCATGATGGTCATGGATGGAACAAGCTCTTCTGCAACAACGTTGGCACGCTGGTATAAAGGCGAACCGCTCGCAATGGACCAGATTGTCAGCGGCGGTGTCCGGACGCATTCGGCAGAATCGGCGATCACTGATTCTGCACCTGCAGCAACTGCAATGGCAACGGGACGAAAATCAAATTCTGCCTATATCGGAGTGCTGCCTTCAAAGGTGAATACACCAGGTGTCGAGAAGGTCGGTAAAAAAGATCAATACCGGCCTGTGGCAAACGTGCTGGAAGGCGCCAAACAGAAGGGAAAAGCAACTGGCATCATTGCAACCTCTGAAATTCAGCATGCCACGCCTGCCGGCTATTCCGGCCATCATAAGGACCGCAATAATTTTGAAGTGCTCGGTGAACAGCAGGTTTATCAAAACATGGACGTTGTCCTTGGCGGAGGAAAAGAATCGCTTCAACCGGGTACAGAGGATAAAAGCCGCAAAGACGGTGAAGATCTTGTCAAAGTGCTCAAAGATAAAAAGTACGATTTCGTTGAAACGAAAGATCAGCTCCTCAAGTCAAAATCGAAAAAAATTTGGGGCGCATTCTCACAGCGCGATCTCGCGTATGACATGGATCGCCGCACAACGCATCCAGAGCAGCCGACGATTGCAGAGATGACGAAAAAATCGATTCAGACGCTTTCGAAAGACAAGGACGGTTTCTTTTTATTCGTGGAAGGAAGCAAGCCTGACTGGGCAGCGCACCAAAACGATCCGATCGGCATGATCAGCGATGTATTGGCGTTTGATAACGCGGTGAAAGAAGCGCTTGAATTCGCTAAAAAAGACAAACATACAATGGTTATTGCCGTCTCAGACCACGGCAACAGCGGGATCTCCATCGGCAACAGCAACACGACGAAAGGCTATGACACAACACCGGTATCAGCTTATATCGATCCGCTGAAAAAGGCTAAAATGACGGTAGAAGGCGCTACCGGCAAATTAAAAGACGACTTATCGAATATCGAAGAAGCGGCAAAGCTTTACGGACTTTCTAATTTAACGCCGGCAGAGAAGGAACAGCTGAAAAGCGTGAAAAACAAAAAAGAAGCGGCTTCATTATTCACCAAGCTGCTCAGCAACCGAGCCAACATCGGATTCACAACAGGCGGTCATACGGGTGAAGACGTCTTCCTGTATTCGTACGGTCCCGAAAAGCCGCAGGGGCTCGTCGATAACACCGGCATCGCCAAAACGATGGCAAAAGCAATGGGCTTCAACTTAGACAAATTAACAAACGAATTATTTATCGAAGCAAAACAGGCATTTAAAAAAGCCGGAGCCAGCGTAACGATTGACCAGAAAGATCCGGCTAATCCAGTTCTTGTCGCATCGCGCAAAAAAGCGAAAGCCGAAATGCCGGTGAACAAAAACCTCATCAGAATCAACGGAAAGGAATATGAATTAGACAGCGTGATTGTTGAAAGCAATGGATCCTTCTACGTGCCTAAAGAAGCAGTTCAGCTGTTCAAAAAATACGCCCGATAATTTGTTGAAAAACCCCTCTTGAAAGAAGAGGGGTTTATTATTATTCAAAATAAATACATACATTTATTTTTAATTGTCTAGACATTTAAAAATAAAAAGATATAATAATAGTTGTGTGAAAGCGTTTTAATAAAGGAGGAGATGACGATGAAGAAGATTTTACTTGCATGCAGTTCGGGTATGTCGACAAGTCTCCTTGTCACCAAGATGGAGGAATACGCGCATTCAATCGGTGACGAGGCAAAAATTTGGGCGGTCGGACAGGACCAGGCGAAAAAAGAGATGGCAGAGGCAAACGTCGTTCTCATCGGCCCGCAAATGAGCTTTTTAAAAGGCGAGCTGCAGAAGGAAGCAGAACAGTACGGTACTAAGGTTGATGTGATTGATATGATGGCTTACGGAATGGCAGACGGAAAGAAAGCTTATGAACAGGCGCTCAGCTTGATCGGAGATTGATGATGATGGAAAAATTAAAACTCGATGAATTAACAGGCGAACAAATTTGCTTTCAGCTCATTCTTCACAGCGGAAACGCCCGCAGCAAAGTCATTCAGTCCATCAGGGCATACCGTGCCGGCAGCGTTCAGAAAGCAGAGGAGATGCTGCACCAGGCTGAAGACGATTTGCAGCAGTCCCATGATATTCATTTTCAAATGATCCAAAAAGAAGCGGGCGGGAAAAAAAGTGAGTTCTCTTTGCTGCTCTTGCACGCGGAGGACCATTTGATGTCGACGCTCACGATGAAGGAACTTGTGTCCGAATTATTGGAATTATTCAAAGAGAAAAATCTATGATTCGCACTGCATGGCAAAATCGAAGGGGGATAAGAGACCATGTTTGAAAAATTGAGCAACCTCTTGGTGCCGATTGCCGGGAAGCTGAATAACAACCGGTATTTAGGCGTGCTGAGGGATGCGTTTATGCTGGCTTTTCCGCTCACCATTTTCGGATCGATCATTGTCGTTTTAACCAATTTGCCGTTTCTCAATAAAATGATGAGCAAATCGGCGCTTGAAACGTTCCAGTCGGCTTTAAGCATAGCGCCGAGCGCAACGATCAGTATTATGTCCGTTTTCGTCGTGTTCGGGATCGGGTATTATTTATCCAAAACTTATGAAGTCGAAGCGGTTTTTGGAGGAGTCGTCGCTTTGGCATCGTTCCTTCTGCTGACGCCGTTTGTATTAAACGGCGAAGGAGGGGAAGTGATTCCGAACGTCATCCCGATTGACAGGCTCGGTGCGAAAGGGATGTTCCTCGGAATGATTACCGCCTTTACATCCGCGGAGATTTTCAGATTTTTTGTCCAGAAAAACTATACGATCAAAATGCCCGCCGGCGTTCCGCCTGCTGTAGCAAAATCTTTTGCCGCGCTGATTCCGGCGGTGATGACCTTGTCCGTCTACTTGGTCATCAATATCCTTGTGACCCAAGCGTTCAATACGAATATGCACGATTTAATTTACAATCTGGTACAGGCTCCGCTTGTCGGTCTTGGAAGCGGTATCATTCCGACCTTGATTGCTATATTTTTTACTCAGCTTCTCTGGTTCTTCGGACTCCACGGGCAAATTATCATCAACTCTGTAATGGATCCGATCTGGAATACGCTTTCGATCGAAAATTTGAATAGCTATACCGCAACAGGGGAAGTTCCGCATATTATCAATAAGCAGTTTATGGAAGTGTACACCGTCGGAATGGGCGGAACCGGCATGACACTGGCCGTGATTATTGCCATCCTGCTGTTTATGAAGAGTAAGCAGATGAAGCAGGTCGCAAAACTCGGAGCGGCGCCGGGGATTTTCAACGTAAATGAACCGATCATTTTCGGCCTGCCGATCGTCATGAACCCGCTCATTTTTATTCCGTGGGTCATCTCGCCGATGATCGTCACTTTAATTACGTATTTCGCGATGGCGTCCGGGCTTGTGCCGCCGCCGACCGGGGTCACGATTCCTTGGACTGTGCCGATTTTTATCAGCGGAATGATGGCGACCAATTCGCTTGCCGGCGGCATTCTTCAGATTGTGAATTTAGCCGTTGTCTTTATGATCTGGTTCCCGTTTTTGAAATTCATCGACCGGATGAATATGAAAAAAGAGCAGGAAATCAATGCAGCGGAACAAGATCAGACAACGCTAGGACTTTAAAAGGAGATTGATGACATGTCAAAAACAGAACTGCAGCTAGAACAAATTCAATACCGTTTTCCAAAAGGTTTCTGGTGGGGGTCGGCGGCGTCCGCGACCCAGACTGAAGGAGCGGCGGCTGAAGGAGGCAAAGGAAAGAACATTTGGGATCACTGGTACGAAAAAGAGCCAAACCGATTTTTTGACGGAGTAGGCCCTGAGAAGACTTCGCGTTTTTACGAGACTTACAGAGAAGATATTCAGCTGATGAAGGAGCTCGGCCACAACTCTTTTCGTTTCTCCATTTCGTGGGCCCGTCTGTTTCCTGAAGGAAAAGGCAGGCTGAACGAGGAAGGAGCTTCCTTTTATAACCAAGTCATCGATGAACTGCTGGCAGCTGGGATCGAGCCTTTTGTCAACCTTTATCATTTTGATATGCCGCTTGCGCTCCAGCATATCGGCGGGTGGGAAAACAGGCAAGTCGTCGATCACTTTGTTTCATACGCGGAAACGTGCTTTCGGCTGTACGGGGATCGTGTGAAAAAATGGTTTACCCACAATGAGCCGATCGTTCCTGCTGAAGGCGGCTATTTATACGATTTTCACTATCCGAACATCGTCGACTTTCAAAAGGCCGTCCAGGTCGCATACCATGAAATTCTTTCAAACGCCAAAGCGGTCGAAGCCTACCGCAGACACGGAGGCGACGGCAAAATCGGCATCATTTTAAATTTAACGCCATCCTATCCGAGAAGCCAGCACCCGGCAGATGTAAGAGCTTCTGAAATAGCTGACGCTTTCTTTAACCAGTCGTTTCTTGATCCTGCCGTTAAGGGTGAGTTTCCGCAGCTTTTAACAGCTATTTTAAAAGAAAAAGGCTATTTGCCTGTCATGGAAGAAGGAGACTTGGAGCTGATCAAAAATCACACTGTCGATCTGCTCGGCATCAATTATTATCAGCCGAGACGGGTGAAAGCGAAGGAGCACCTGCCTCATCCGGACGCGCCTTTTATGCCGGAGCGTTTTTTTGACCATTATGAAATGCCCGGACGAAAAATGAACCGCCACCGCGGCTGGGAAATATACGAAAAAGGAATCTATGATATTTTAATGAATGTCAAAGAAAACTATGGAAATATTGAATGCTTTATTTCTGAGAACGGAATGGGTGTTGAAGGAGAAGAGCGTTTCCGCGGCGAAGACGGCATAATCCGCGATGACTACCGAATTGCGTTTATCGAAGAACACTTAAAATGGTTGCACAGAGCGATTCGGGAAGGAGCGAATGTCAAAGGCTATCACCTTTGGACATTCATGGACAACTGGTCATGGACAAACGCCTATAAAAACCGCTACGGATTTGTATCTGTCAACCTTGACAAAAACGGAGAACGAACGATTAAAAAAAGCGGATACTGGTTTAAGAAACTTGCCGAGAACAACGGTTTTTAAAAAGGACTCGGGCTAAAAGATGGTCTGTTGGGCCATCTTTTTATTTCCGCTTCAAAACCGATATAATGATAAGGAAGGTGTTACAAGCATACAGAATCCTTAGTAATGGTGGTTAAAACATGAGAAAATACGAATATATTTCAAACGAAATGAGGAGGCGGATTCAGGAAGAATACTATCCGATTGATCAGCCCATACCTGATGAGCTTTCTCTTGCCAAAGAATTTTCCTGCAGCAGAATGACGATGAAAAGAGCCCTCGATATTCTCGTGTCAGAAGGCATGCTGTACCGCAAGCGCGGACACGGCACCTTCATTGTGAAATCATCGATTCAGCAGCTTCCCGTCAGTGTGACAGACCGCGAAAACCTCGGGCTGACCAAGCTTCTCGCCAATAAACAAATCGAAAGCCGCATCATTCAATTTGATGTCGAATTCCCTTCAGATGAAGTGGCTAAGCAATTGTCAATCGAAAAGACCGTTCCGGTGTATCATATCATCAGGCTCAGAAAGGTTGAAGGTGAACCGTATGTCATTGAAGAAACGTATATGCCTTCGAATGTCATCTCTGAATTAAATGAAGACGTCCTTCACGGCTCCGTTTACCGGCACATCACCGAGACGCTGAAACTGACAATCGCCGGCTCGCACCGGAAGATCAGGGCGGATAAGTCGAATGCGCTCGACCGAGAGCACTTGGAATGCGCCCCTGACGATCCGGTTCTTGAAGTTGAACAGGTCGCTTTTTTAAATACAGGTGAACCGTTTGAATATTCTTTTGCAAGGCATCGCTACGACAAGTTTGTGTTTTCCAGCGTCCATGTTCGGAAATGAAAAACCTGCATAACCGCGGGTTTTTTGTTTTGTCATGCAATCTTCCAGCACGCTTGTCCTCCGAGGGGATCGTGGGCTACCATCGCTTTAGCGGACGGGAATTTCCGGGGCCGTACGCATATTTAGAACCAGCTGCTCATAAAATTAACTAAATAATTAGAAATAAAACAATATATTGACAACTAATACATTTTTCGTGGTACGATAGGATTGTTATTTGTCCAACAAGCAAAGGGGGAGAATGAATGAAAAAGTGGAAAAGCTTATCATGGATTGTATTGCTGCTGACGCTTGTCATGGGATTGGCAGCGTGCGGAAGCGGCAATGCATCAGGAAATAAGGACGGCGGATCTGCGTCAAAAGGCTCAGAAAGCTACAGTCTGCTGACAGGGGGAACCGGCGGTACATATTATCCGCTCGGCGGTCAATTTGCAAACCTTTGGGAGGATGCAACAGGAGACAAATTTACGACGCAGACTACAGGGGCTTCTGCTGAAAACATGGCAACTCTGCAAAAAGGGGAAGCTGAGGTCGCTTTTTCTCAGACGGACATTGCCACTTATGCCATAGAAGGCAAAGAAATGTTTAAAGAAAAAATTGACGGAATCAAGGCGATTGCCGCCCTGTATCCTGAAACTGTACAGATTGTGACAACAGAAAAAAGCGGAATCAATTCGATTGAAGATTTAAACGGCAAAACGGTTTCCGTGGGTGCTGCTGGTGCAGGGGTCAATATTAATGCCAAGCAGATTTTGGAGGTTCACGGGATGTCTTTTGACAACATCAAACCGCAAAACTTGTCTTTTGAAGAGTCGACCGACGGCATTCAGTCAGGCGCGATCGATGCCGCCTTCATCACGGCTGGAACGCCTACCGGCGCTGTCGAAGGGCTTTCTGCACAAAATAAAATCAAAATTTTAAATATTGAAAAGGATAAGCAGGAAAAGCTGATGGAAAAGTATCCGTTCTATGCTGAGGATACGATTAAAAAAGGCACGTACGGCATCGGGAGCGATGTGAACACGGTCGCTGTCAAAGCGATGCTCGTCGCATCCGACAAGATGGATGAGGACACCGTCTATAAAATGACGAAAGCGCTGTTTGAAGCCGATAAAATCAATCATGCCAAAGGCGAATTTATCAAGCCTGAAACCGCGCTTGAAGGATTGGGCGATATTGAAATTCATCCGGGAGCGGCTAAATATTTCAAAGAAAAAGGGATAGAAAAATCGTAAAGCCGCAGGCAGATAAACGATGAACAAGTCAGGACACTCGATAGACCGTTGCAATGAAACATCGGTCTATCGTTTTTCTATTCGGCAGGGGATTTGGGAAAATGAGGAAATTCAAAATTGTAAAACGGCTTGTGCCGGCGCTGATCATTGCCGCTTTTGCAGCGGCATGCCTGATTCCTTATCAGACCGCTGTCGTGTTCGAGAAAGAGGACAGCGGCGAGATCATCGCTTTTCTTCCCCTCCAAAAGAAGAAAAGCTTTGATGTGATCTATACGCATTCCATCCATCGGACAGAAGTGATCGAATCGTATGTGTGGGAAAAAGGAATGATTCGGCAGACCGCTCTGACCTATCATGATCCGGCCGTCGGAATGCCCGCAAACGCGGAGCAAGGTGAAAGGCTCGTCATCAATAACGGTGTCTACACCATTTCGGACATGAAGAGGACCTTTCCGTTCATTGATATGCGGATCGGAAGGGTGAGGGCGAATCACAGGATCAAGTATTCAGGCGCTGAACATGAGTTAAAGCGGTACATCCGCCCCGGCACATGGACAAGGATGAGTGTCCGAAAACTAAATGTCTTGCAACAACTGAGGGGAGTGAAGATCAATGACTGAGCAGCTTTCGGAAAAAGATCAGCAGGAACTGCTGGAGAAATACGATCCTGAAGCGGGAACGAGAAAGCTCAAAGGGTTGACGGGGGTCATTGCATTTGCCGGCCTTCTCGCTTTTTCTTTGTTTCAATTATACACAGCCATTTTTGGCGTTTTTCCGGCTCAAATTCAAAGGTCGGTTCATTTAGGGTTTGCGCTCGGTCTGATTTTTTTATTGTTTCCGGCGACAAAAGGTTTACGGAAGACCGGCAAATTCAAAGTCGCCTGGTATGACGCAATCTTAGCCGTATTAGGAGCGGGCGTCGGCGCTTATTGGGTTGCCAATTATGAAACGATTGTAGGCGGGATCGGATTGATCACGGAAACTGACTTTTATGTCGGGCTGTTGGCCGTCCTGCTCGTATTGGAAGCGACGAGACGTGCTGTCGGACTGCCGATTACGATCATCGCCGCCCTGTTTCTTTTGTACGGCCTTTACGGCTCGTATCTGCCGGGCTTTTTGTCTCACAACGGCCTGACGCTGGAAAGGCTCGTTCAGACGATGTATTTTACGACGGAAGGAATTTTGGGCACGCCGCTCGCTGTGTCCTCGACATTCATCTTCCTGTTCATCTTGTTCGGTTCATTTCTTGTCAGGACCGGTGTGGGGCAGTATTTTAATGACCTTGCTGTGGCGATCGCCGGGCGAAGCACGGGCGGACCGGCAAAAGTCGCGATTTTTTCAAGCGCGCTTCAGGGAACGATCAGCGGAAGCTCTGTCGCCAATGTCGTCACTTCCGGATCGTTTACGATTCCGATGATGAAAAAACTGGGCTATAAAAAAGAATTTGCCGGTGCAGTCGAAGCTTCCGCATCTACCGGCGGACAGCTGATGCCTCCGATTATGGGAGCCGCCGCCTTTTTAATGGTTGAGTTCATCGGCGGAGGGATTACGTACTGGGATATCGCGAAAGCCGCGATGATCCCGGCTGTTTTGTACTTTACAGGCATCTGGATTATGACGCACTTTGAAGCGAAGCGCCTCGGCCTGCGCGGATTGACGAAAGAAGAAATGCCGAACCGCAAGGAAGTATTCAAAAAGATTTATTTGCTGCTTCCGATCGTTTCGGTCGTCTTTTTGTTAATGTCGGGCATTACGGTCATGCATGCCGCATTGTATTCGATCGTTCTGGCGATCCTGGTCGGTTTGTTCAACAGGGAAACGCGAATGGGCCTTAAAGGGATTGTGCTGGCTCTCGCGGAAGGAGCGAGAATGGCGCTTTCCGTTGCGGCGGCAACAGCTGCCGCCGGCATCATCGTCGGAGTCGTCACAAAGACGGGCCTCGGCCTTAAACTTGCAAACGGTCTGCTCGATTTGGCAGGAGGCGCATTGCTGCCTTCACTCTTTTTGACAATGATCGCCGCTCTTGTTCTCGGAATGGGGTCGCCGACGACGGCAAACTATGTGATTACGTCGACGATTGCCGCGCCAGCCTTGATTTTGCTGAATGTTCCTGATCTGTCGGCCCACTTGTTCGTGTTTTATTTCGGCATCGTAGCTGACATTACACCGCCCGTTGCTTTGGCAGCCTTTGCCGCCGCTGGTGTTGCGGGAGGAGAGCCGATCAGAACGGGGATCAATTCAGCAAAGCTTGCGATTGCCGCTTTTATCATCCCGTATGTATTCGTCCTGTCTCCGGAGCTTCTCATGATTGACGCGCATTGGTATGAAATTCTCTGGGTGATCTTTACCGCATTGTCCGGAATGATCGCCATCGGTGCGGGCATGGTCGGATTCTGGATGAGAAAAGTGTTCTGGTTTGAAAGAATACTGGCGGCTGCGAGCGGTCTCCTGCTGATTTATCCGGAGGGCTATTCCGACATAATCGGTCTCGGCATATTCCTTCTGTTGTTCGTCCTTCAGCTGATGTGGAAGCGGGACAAAAGCCATCCGAAAGAAATACAGGCCTTAAAAGCATAAATAAAAAACAGCCTTCAATGTGAAGGCTGTTTTTTATTAAAGCGGCCACCAATGAAAGCCGTCTTTTGCGAGCAGGTCATCAGCAGCTTTCGGCCCCATAGAGCCCGCTTCATAGTTAGGGGAAAGGGTTTTGTTTTCCTCCCAGTTTTGAGATATCGCATCAACAAAACTCCAGGAAAGCGCAACTTCATCCCAGTGAGCAAAGTTTGTCGCGTCTCCGTGCAAACAGTCCAAAATCAGCTTTTCATAAGCTTCAGGCGTGTTGATGCCGTCCCCGCAGTTATGGCAGTAGTCGAGCTTGATCGGCTGGGCAAAAGTGCCGCCTCCAAGCTTCCTTGCGTTTAAATGAAGGGTGATGCCTTCATCCGGCTGAATATGGATCACCAGCAGGTTAGGATGCATCGTGTTGCCGTTTCCGTAATAAAGGTTCATCGGAATGTCTTTAAATTGGACGACAATCTGCGTTGATTTTTTCTGCATCCGTTTGCCTGTCCGGATGTAGAACGGCACACCGGCCCATCTGAAGTTGTCAATCAGCAGTTTGCCGGCAACGAACGTTTCCGTATTCGACTCTTTTGCTACATTTTGCTCATCGCGATAAGCCGGAACCTGTTTTTCGTCAACGACGCCCGCGTCATACTGGCCGCGCACAAAAAATTGATCGACTTCGTCTTTTCGAATCGGACGAAGGGCTCTGAGCACCTTCACTTTTTCGCTGCGGATCTCTTCCGTGTTCAGCTTGATCGGCGGTTCCATCGCAAGCAGCGCCACCATTTGAAGAATGTGGTTTTGAACCATGTCTCGAAGCGCACCAGATTTTTCATAATATCTCGCTCTGTCTTCCACACCCAAATCTTCACTTGACGTGATTTGAATGTTCGAGATGTATCTGTTTGTCCAAAGCGGCTCAAAAATCGCGTTGGCAAAGCGGATGACTTCGATGTTCTGCACCATTTGCTTTCCTAGATAATGGTCAATCCGATAGATTTGATCTTCTGTAAAGGCTTCACGGATTTCCTGATTCAAGGCTTTTGCGCTCGGCAGATCATGCCCGAAAGGCTTCTCGATAACAAGCCTTGACCAGCCTTTTGTTGAAGTGACACCCTCTGATTTTAGGAACTTTGCAATCGTTCCGAAGAATTCAGGAGCCATCGCCAAGTAAAACATCCGGTTATTCGGAATATCATATGTACTTTCCAGCTTCTCTAAAAGTTCGTTCAATTCCCGGTATGAGCCGGAATTTGTAACATCAAAAGGATGGTAGTAGAAGTGAGATGTAAACTCGTCCACATCCTTTTCGTTTAACGGAAACTTCGAAACCGATTGCTGTACGGTACTGCGAAAGTCTTCATTTGTCCAAGGGCGTCTGCCGACTCCGACAACCGCGAATTCATTCCCGATTTGTCCGTTTTCGTAGAGCCTGTGGATAGAAGGATATAGTTTTCGTTTTGCCAAATCCCCTGTTGCGCCAAATATTACGATAACTGCTTTTGGTTCCATTTGATCTTTTTTCAATTAAACGTACCTCACTTTATTCGAAGCTAAGTTTATTTTCTTCATTTTAAAGCTAATAATCCCTTAAAGCAAACATTTGAGATCGAATCGTATGAAAAGTTTACTGAAAACGGGCAGGGTATTTAGTTGCATAGCCTGGCGTGAAGCCGGCGTTTCTTTTTTCTCAGACTTCCTGTATGCTTGTGATAGATGAAGTTTTTAGCAGGAGGAAAGGATATTGGAGTTATTATTTTTAGGAACGGGAGCAGGCATCCCCGCAAAAACGAGGAATGTCACATCCGTCGCATTGAAGCTTTTAGAAGAAAGGCGGTCTGTTTGGCTGTTTGACTGCGGGGAGGCCACACAGCATCAAATTTTACATACATCGATCAAGCCCAGAAAAATTGAAAAGATTTTTATTACCCATCTTCACGGCGATCATGTATACGGGCTTCCGGGTCTTGTCAGCAGCCGCTCTTTCCAGGGAGGGGAAGGTCCGCTGACCGTATACGGACCGCAAGGAATCAAAACGTTTCTTGAAACGGCGCTTGACGTATCGGGGACGCATGTCACATACCCGCTTGTGATTAAGGAGATTGAAGAAGGGACAGTCTTTGAAGATGACCAGTTTATCGTGACGGCGAGAAGCGTATCTCACGGCATCCCCGCTTTTGGATACCGCGTGCAGGAAAAAGATGTTCCAGGCGCACTTGACGCCGAAGCGCTGAAAGAGACCGGAGTCTCGCCTGGCCCTGTTTATCAAAAGCTGAAAAACGGGGAGACGGTCACATTGGAAGACGGCCGGAAGATTCGCGGTGCAGACTTTATCGGACCGCCGAAAAAAGGGCGGATTGTCGCTTTTTCCGGAGATACGAGGCCATGCGAGAATGTGAAGAAGCTTGCCGAAAAAGCCGATGTCCTCATCCATGAAGCAACATTTGCGAAAGGTGACAGGGAGCTTGCCGGAGACTATTATCACAGCACTTCAGAACAAGCGGCGGAAACAGCGCGGGAGGCCTGCGCAAAAGAACTGATTTTAACACATATCAGTGCAAGATACCAGGGGGAAAACGTGCTTGAACTGGTCAATGAAGCGAAAGCGATCTTTCCTGATACCGTGGCAGCTTTTGACTTTTATGAGCATGAGATTAAAAGAACTTAATTGGCATTCGAAGCTTCTTTGTTCCGGCAATGCGGGACGGGAAGCTTTTTTTGTTGACACGGTTCTAAAATGGTGTATAATAAAGCGTAATCATTACGTTTTGATGAGGAGGACAACATGAGAGTCAAAATTACATTGGCGTGTACTGAAACAGGGGACCGCAATTATATTACGACAAAAAACAAACGTACAAATCCGGATCGCCTGGAATTGAAAAAATATTCTCCGCGTCTGAAAAGGCACACGATTCACCGTGAAACAAAATAACCAAAAACCAGCAGAATGTCTGCTGGTTTTTTTGTTTAATTGGCGGCTTGATAGGCGTATGTTTGCTGCTGTGCGGCATACCACACATCATAGATCGCAAGCTGGACGATGTGGGGTTCATCATGATGGATCAAATGCGAGCTGTTTTTCGCTTGAATCCAGCCGCTTTGATGCGAAAGAGACAGCAGTCTGCTGTGAAGCTTCAGCCACTCGTGATGAGCCTGTTTCGCCGTCTCCGTCCTTTTTCCCGCCGAGAGGACGAGCAAAGGAACCGAACCGAGGTGTTTCTTTTCCTGCTTCAGAATGTCCAGGCTTTGTTGAAAGTCCTCATGAGACCCTTCGATCGAAAACTGTTTGCTGTAGTCTTCTTTTAATGTTTCCGGAAGAAGAGGCAGCACTTTTTCCTCCTGATCTTCACAAGCGGGATCAAGCAGCACCATGCCGATGACTTCATCGCTGTACCGGCTTGCAAACAACCTTGCAATGACGGCGCCGAACGAATGGGCGACAAACAGGTAGGGCGGTTTGACGCCTGCTGCTGCAAGCAGCGCTTTCAGTTCCTTTACCATCTGATCCGCTGTTCTTTTGCTGCTGCTCGGCCCGCTGTTGCCAAGGCCTGCACGGTCGTATGCAAACAAGCCGAGATCTTCGTCTATATCCGGTAAAATGGGCTGCCAAGTTTTTGAAGAAGAACCGTAGCCTGCTTCAAAAATAATGGTTGCGTTCTTTTTTCCTTTTCTCTGCTTTGTGTAAAACATGCATCCTTCAACTGTATATATTCTTTCCGTTATGGTCATAGAGGTCATCCTCTCTCTGTATATGGTGTTCTATTAGGAAAGACGCACAAACAAGGATGTTCGTTTCTCATGAGTTTGAAAAAAAGAAATATCCCGCCTTGAGGCGGGATATCAGCAACTTACCAGGCTCTGTCGTACTGAACAGGCCCTTCAATTTTTGTGTTCAGCTGTTTGGCAGCAGTTTTCGGCCAGTATGGATCTCTCAGCAGCTCTCGCGCAACGAAAATGAGATCTGCGCGTCCATTTTGGAGGATTTCCTCAGCTTGAAGGCCGCTTGTGATCAACCCGACTGCACCTGTCTGGATTTCGGCTTGGGCGCGAATTGTATCGGCGAAGCCGACTTGGTAGCCCGGGAAGACGTTGATGTCGGCAGGCACGACGGCACCGGAGCTGACATCGATCAAATCAACGCCCTGTTCTTTCATCCATTTGGCGAAACCGACATAATCGGCGACATCAAGGCCTTTTGTTTTGTAGTCTGAAGCCGAAACGCGTACGAACAATGGTCCGTCCCAGACTTCTTTTACAGCGTCGATGACTTCGCGAAGCAGCCTGTAGCGGTTTTCCGGTGATCCTCCATATTCATCCTCGCGTTTGTTGGAAAGCGGTGATAAAAATTCGTTGATCAAATATCCGTGGGCTCCATGAATCTCAATGATGTCAAAGCCGGCGGCTTTCGCACGTTCAGCTCCTTTTTTGAAAGCCTGAACGGTTTCTTTTATGTCTTCTTTTGTCATTTCAACAGGTATTCGCGAATTTTCGTCGAAAGGAAGAGCTGAAGGCCCGTAGATTGTACCTTCGACCTCGGCTTTTCTTCCGGCGTGCGCCAGCTGAATCGCCGTTTTGCTGCCGTACGGCTTGATTTGTGACGTTAATGCGGCAAGTCCGTCAATATGCGCGTCATCCCATATACCGAGATCCTGATCGGAAATTCTTCCCTCTGGGGTGACGGCGGTAGCTTCTACCATGATCAGTCCGACTTGTCCGACGGCGCGGGAGATGTAGTGGGTCATGTGGAACGGCTGCACTTTTCCATCCTTTTCATGGGAGGAATACATGCACATCGGCGACATGACAATCCGGTTTTTTAGTGTAACTCCTTTTAAACTCCATGGTGTAAACAGTTTTCGATTACTCAAATTTTTTCGCCTCCCGTAAGTTTTCGCCTCGATTATACCAATTCTGTCCATTCTCGTCATATAAACTGCTCAAGTCATTTCCATATATAAGAATGTTCAGTACAATAAAGTTGTTCACATTCTAATTTTTACTAAATACGATATTTGCATACATCTGGCGGAAAACAGCGAAAGAGGGGGTTTGCTTTATGAAGTGGCAGACAGTGGAAGAACTGAAACAGCTGCTCATTTCTCTAGTTCAATACGAAAGCATCTCAGGCACGGCCGGAGAAGTGGCGCTTGCGAAGTATATGCATGATATATTAAAGGAGCGTTCGTACTTTCAAAAGAATCCTGAATACTTAAAGCTTCACCCGATGGAAGACGGGCGTTATTTTCTAACCGCCCTCGTCAAAAAGGAAGAGAAATCAAATACGGTGCTCCTCTTGAGCCATTTTGACGTGGTCGATACGGCAGACTACGGAGAATTCAAACATATGGCATGCAAAGTCCCGGAACTCATGGATGTATTAAATGATAAAAAAGAACTTTTGCCCGAACGGGTCAGAAGAGACTTGGAAAGCGGCGAATGGCTGTTTGGAAGGGGAAGCATGGACATGAAAGCGGGTCTTGCTGTTCAATTTTCGATGCTGGAACGGGCGATGAACGGAGAATTTGACGGAAACCTTCTATTAATTACGGTTCCGGACGAAGAAGTCAATTCACAGGGGATGCTTGAAGCAGTACCCGCACTGAAAGCTCTGGAAAAAAAATTTGGCCTTCATTATACATCGTGCTTAAATTGTGAGCCGATGTTTGAAACACATCCGGGAGATCCGAAGCAGTACGTCTATTCAGGCAGCATCGGCAAAGCGCTTGCCGGATTTTTCTGCAAAGGGGTTGAGACGCATGTCGGCGAGCCGTTTGCAGGGGTGAATTCGAATTTAATGGTGTCCGAAATCAACAGGCTGCTCGAATTAAACGTCGACTATTGCGAAGAAGCGGACGGAGAGGTGACGCCTCCTCCGGCCAATCTGATGCAAAAAGATTTGAAGGAGGCGTACTCGGTTCAGACTCCTCACGCAGCGGTGTCGCTCTTTAATTTACTGATGATGCAGCGTTCCGCCGCCGAGCTCCATCGCATGCTGCTTGACACAGCCAAGGAAGCGGCCGCCAATATTCAAACAAATATTGAGCATAAAACGGCCGAATATCAGCGGTTTGAAGCATTCACGCCAATGAACCCGACCGTTTCCGTGCTGACGTTTGAGGAGCTGTGGAACAAAGCAAAGGAAAAGGCCGGGAAGCCCGAGGCGGAACGCATACTTAACTTTGCATTTGCCAACAGGGGCGAGCTGGGAGACCGCGATTTTTCAACGAAAATCGTCTCTGAATTGGCTTCACTCTGCAAAGAAGATGCTCCGATGATCGTTCTGTTTTACAGTCCGCCGTTTTATCCGGCTGTTTCTTCAAAGGACGATCCTTTGATCCGAAATGTGATGAAAGAAGTGAAGCAGTATGCGGCCGACAGGTACGGTATTGAATTTACAGAAGTCCAATATTTTCCCGGCTTGTCTGATTTAAGCTACCTTCAGCTGCAAAAGCAGTCTGTCGATGCGTTCACATCAAATATGCCGCTGTTTCAACACGGCTATTCACTGCCTAAAGGACGAGAAAACGCACTGTTTATGCCAGTCATCAATATCGGGCCGGCCGGCAAAGACCCTCATAAATGGACGGAACGCCTCCATGTGCCGTTTTCATTCGGAAAGCTGCCCGATATTCTCCGGCTGGCGATACACAAGCTTCTCTAAGTATACGGACGGGACCGCTTGGGGAAAAAACGGGAACAAGCGACACGCTGTCTCCCGGTTTTTTTAAATTTTGGCCGCAAACATATCCCTGATTTCCGCAGAACGATTCGCCGCTTCTTTGACGCAGGATATGACAATCTGTTCAAACTGATGGTCGTCAAGCACCCGAAGGCCTGCTTCCGTTGTCCCTCCGGCGCTTGTGATCTCTTTTCTCATGACAGAAGGATTCCTGCCGGTTTCAAGCATTTGAGCCGCACCTGACATCATATCGATAATCAGCTGTTTCGCCGTTTCTTCAGGAAGCCCCAATTCCGCAGCCGACGCCTGCAGGGCTTCGACAAACCGATAAACAAAAGCGGGGCCGCTTCCGGCTACGGCTGTCACCGCATCAAGGGCAGATTCCTCAACGATTGCAACGCTTCCGACTGTCGCAAAGAGGTCAGCCGCTTCCTGCATCAGCTCTTTCGTCACGAGCGGGCTTGCCGCAAAGGCTGTGGCTGATTTTTGAATGGCGGCCGATGTATTCGGCATGGCCCTTACAACTGGCAGCTCAAGCCCGGCATAGTGCTGGATCGTGTGAATCGGAATGCCTGCAAGGACGGAAATCAGCAGCTGATCTTTTCGCAAATAGGGGCGGAGTGCGGCTATTCCGTCCGCCGCGTCCTTCGGCTTCATCGCCAAAACGAGTGTATCCGAACGGGCGGCGACTTTTGCTGTATCGGCTTCTCCGCATACCCCGTATGTCTCGCTTAATTCACGAAGCCTGGCCGTATTCGACTGATTCGTGACGAATATCGCTTCCGGCTCCATCGCACCGCTTTTGACAAGCCCCTTAATCATCGCTTCAGCCATCGAACCGGCTCCGATAAATCCCATTCGTTTCATTATGAATTCCTCCTTCTAAAAAACAAAAAAACCTTTCCGTCTTCACAAAGGACGAAAAGGTTTCGCGGTACCACCTTCATTAGCATATACATGCTCAGCTCTTGCCCCGTAACGCGGGATACGTTTAGGTTTGCCTAAGCGCTCTGAGGGCAGGTTCAACAGGCAAGCGGGCTGTGAAATCTTTCAGCCGTGGATTTCACTCTCTTTCGCCATTGCTTGTTTACTATTCCTCTTCATTGCGTCTTCGTTCATTTACCTGCATATATTTGTTGTTCATTATGCTATGAGGAATGATGAAATGTCAACAGGCATTTGAAGCAAAAATGACATGCGCGGGAGAAAAAGGTAAAATATGATCAACATCAATTCGCAGGATGAGGAGAATCAAACGATGAAAGACGCAAGAATCATTCCTATTTCATTGCCGACTCCGTTTGCAGTCGGAGACGTCAACATTTATTTGGTCAGAGGCGAGGCGCTCACTCTGATCGATGCCGGGCCCAATACAAAGGAGGCGGCCGCCGTTTTGAAGAAAGAGCTGGCCGGCCAGGGACTGTCATTAAACGATATCGACCAGGTCGTTCTGACCCATCATCACGCTGATCACGCCGGACTGCTGGACGAATTCCCCGCAGGGGTCAACATCATCGGCCATCCGTTCAATGAACCGTATATCAGCCAAAATCCCGATTTTATTGAAAAACAAAAGGCCTTTTTTACATACCTGTTTCAGCGATTCGGCGTTCCCGGCGATATGAAGCCGCCGGGGCTTACGGTAAAAGCGTCGTACCGGTTTTCCTGTAATCGGACATTGACAGAGACCGTTTCAGAAGGCGCGCAAATTGACGGGCTTGAAGGGTGGAGGGTTCTTGAGACGCCCGGACACGCCGCTTCACATATTGTCCTTTATCATGAGGAGCTTGGAAGCATGCTCGGAGGAGACTTGCTGTTAAAGCCGTCTTCTTCAAATCCGCTTCTGGAAGTGCCGCAAAAAGGAGAAAAGCGCCCGACTCCGCTGCTGGACTATTTGAAATCGCTCGGCAGGCTGCGGGAGCTTCCGCTCAATATTATTTATCCCGGCCACGGGGAGGAAATCACAAAAGTGAATGAGCTTGTCGCCAAAAGGCTGGAAAAGCAGCGAAACAGAGCCGAAGAGGTGTACCGCATCCTTTCTGAAAAACCGCATTCACCTTATCAGATATGTCAAAAACTGTTCCCTGCAGTCTATGAAAAAGAGCTGTTCTTAACGATGTCAGAAACGATTGGGCAGCTTGACGATTTGGAATCCCAAGGGAGGATCGGAGCAGAAACGGCCGATGGAATCGAGTACTATTACGCAAAGTAGGTGACGAACATGCAGCAAAAGTTGAAAGAGCAAAACGTGATGATTACAGGGGCTTCAGGAGGACTTGGCGAACGGATCGCATACCATGCCGCCAAGGAAGGAGCCGAGATTATTCTGGCTGCGCGCAGAAGAGACCGCCTCATGGCTTTGAAGCAAAACATCGCCGATGAAACCGGTGCAAAATGCCGCATCATCGCATTGGACGTCAGCCGGACGGATGACATTAAAGCGGCGTTCCAAGAGGCCGGTCCGGTTGATATTCTTGTGAACAACGCGGGATTCGGTATTTTCGAAAGCGCGCTTGACGCTTCCCTTGAAGATATGAAAGCGATGTTTGAGGTCAACGTATTCGGTCTGATCGCCTGCACGAAAATGGCACTTCCGCATATGATCAGGCAAGACAAAGGCCATATTATCAACATCGCCTCACAAGCGGGCAAATTAGCGACGCCCAAGTCAAGCCTTTATGCAGCAACAAAGCATGCTGTGCTCGGATATTCAAACAGCTTGAGAATGGAGCTTGCCGAGACAGGGGTCAACGTGACAACGGTCAATCCTGGACCGATTCAAACCGATTTTTTCAAGACGGCCGATAAAAGAGGGGATTATGTCAAAAACGTCGAGAGATGGATGCTTGATCCCGATCAGGTTGCTAAGAAAGTCGTCTCGGCAATGATGACGAACAAGCGCGAAATTAATCTTCCAGGCTGGATGAACGGAGTCAGCAAACTCTATCAGCTCTTCCCATCCCTGGTTGAACGAGCAGGCCGGAGCGCTTTCTATAAAAAATGATCGTCTCTGAAAGGAACGGAAATGTCCGTTTCTTTTTTATTTGCATTTTTTTAGATGATCTCCTGTCAGAGAGGCTCAAAATATCATATAAAGACAGGGAGACTTTGTCCCTCTTCAAACCGCTGCACCGAACCTGTGCTTCCTTCTATAGGCTTTGCTTGATCTGAAGGCACCTGTCCCGTCTGAGGCAATCGATATAAAAATACTGTATGCCGAAAGATTCCGTGCTTCCGGGAACACGTGCCGGCCGCTGATGAAAAATAAGGTAAAGGTCGCTTTCGTTATGCAGTTCTTCTTATATAAAATGGCAACTGGGTGACGAAAAGAAGTAATATTTTACCATTTATTGAGATTCTCTCATCCCGGCCGAAACATGATATCACGTGATACTCGCAACAAAATACACGATAAAAGGAGTTTCTTAATGGTGCAGGAAGAATGGAACCCATTGATGAAAAGTCGTTGCATCATCTGGTTAGTCACGGGGATTTGCTTAACGGTCATCTTTCAATTTCCACTGCAAAGCGTCGCTTCATCCGCAGACAAATACGCCAATTTTGCCGAGCTTGCCGAACATGAAACAGAAGGAGAAGATTATCAAATCGAATATACAGACATGGGCACCGAACTGTTGATTCTTTCGCCGCACGGCGGAGGAATCGAAGGAGGTGTCAGTGAACTTGTCCGCGCCTTCAGCGCCGATTATTCCACTTACTTATTCGAAGGAATCAAACCCTCGCAAAACTGGGATCTTCACATCACAAGCAACAATTTTGATGAACCGCAGGCCGTCAAAGCGGTCAAAGAGCACAACTATACGCTGGCTTTTCATGGATATCATGACATCGTTGAACATACGCTTGTGGGGGGAACGGATACCGGAGGGGCGAAAGCAATTGTCAGAGCGCTGCAGAACAAAGGTTTTTCAGCGGAGCTGGTCAGCCCAAGCCACCGGCTTGCAGGGGGAAATCCCGAAAATATCAATAATCAATGCAAAACAGGTCAAAGCATTCAATTGGAAATCAGCACGCCTCAACGAGAGGCTTTTTTTTCGGAGTTCGGCCTGTGGACGCGGGCAAGTTCTAAAAATGAGACGTTCCAAGCGTATGTCTCAGCTGTTAAAGAAGTTTTGGAAACACGGTATAAATAAGATTGTATATTTGGGTCACATTAAAACTAAAGACATTTAAGAGGGTGAGCATGTTGATCTATATATACAACTGTTACGGCGGCACTCATTCATCTGCGCTTGCCGCCGCTTATCATCTGAAAAAGCTCCCATTCAGCAGAAAACCGACGAAAAACGAAATTTTAAGCACCGACTGTTTTAATCAATTAAGTCCGAAGGAAATGGGAAAATTAATTTTTCACGGTCTAGATGAAGAAGGCCACCAGGTGTACACGATCGGCCGAGGATCATCAAAAGCGGTCATTCCAGCCATGCTGGGCGTTTTCGAGCTGTTTGAAAAAAGCGGAAAACTGCAGGAAAAAGTCATTTTTTCAAACACGTCTCCGACTGTGCCCATTGCGATGACATTCGGCGGTTTATTTTCAAGGAGGCTGAAAATCGATCCGATCGGGGTTCCTTTGCTGGTGCTCGGAGCGCAGCAGGCATACCAAGACATCATCAAACTGGTACAGCAAACAAAAGACCGTTCAAAAACGACTTCTTCGGTGATCGAAGTGCTGGATAACAATTTCATAAAAAAATGAACATCTAAACAGCTTCCGGTATGCTGAGTCTTTCGGCTTCCATATCGGAAGCGTTTTTTTGTTTTCTTGATATAGTAATTACTTTTTAAAAAGGACATTTTCTAAAAAAATGAATATAAGATAGAGGATATTGTTGAAATAGGACGAATCTATAACCTTAGAATTACTTTTCATAAATTTACTTCTTTGTAAATTTGAAGGGGAGCGATCGGGGATTTCCCTTCCACTTTGCTAGAGAATACTATCTGAAAGAAGAAACGGGGGGTTAAAAAGACGGCTGCAATCGTTATGAGAAGCAGCGATTTTATATTGGGAAATTCAATCTGCGACACTTTAAATGATAGAAGTGTAGTTTTAAAAATGAAAATCAATGTGATAAGAGACGGAAAATTAGAATGATGTTATTTTTTCAGAATAACAAATGGAGCCGTCTGTCTCAATACAAATTAGGAGGCGCCTATGAAAAAAATGTTTTCTATTTTTCAAAATAAAAATTATGCGCTGCTGTTCTTCGCATCCTTTACCTCACAAATGGGAGGGATCATCGGACTCACTGCACTCTTGTTTTACCTTCTAGACCGTTTTTCCAATCAGCCTGCATATGCCACAATGACCGAGCTGATGCTGTCATTGCCTACATTGGCTGTATTTTTTCTCGTCGGTGTTTTCGCGGATAAGTTTGACCGGCAGAAAATCGCCAAAAACTGCGACTGGATCTGTATGGGACTATCTATTGTATTACTGCTGTCGCTCTATCTTGAATGGATGCCGTTTACATTTGCCGTTCTTTTTTTAAGAAACGCCGTTAAAAGTTTTTTCACCCCTGCCCAAACTTCTCTTATTCAAGGAATATTATCTGAAAACGAATATTCGCTGGCCGTCGGATTGAATCAAATGGTAGCCAGTTTATTTATGCTGTTCGGAAACGGGCTTGGCGTATTTTGTTATTGGACGCTTGGAGTTGAAGGAGCCGTCATGGTTGATGCAGCCAGCTTCGCACTGAGCGGGCTTTTGATTCAAGCCTGCCGGATCTCCGATGCCGTCCGCATGCCAAATGGAAAACATTCCATTAGACAGCTGAATATCGCTGGTATATGGAAAGATTTCACACTTGGTTTTACTTATATTCTCAACCATAAATTGCTGCTTGCCCTCGTGTCCGGATTCGTCCTTTTCGGAGTTGTCAATGGGGGGCTCTCGGTCATGCAGGTGTTTATACTAAAATACAAGCTTGCACCTGGAAACTATGAAGAAATGTCGATTGTACTCGGCATTGTTTTCGGTGCGGGGTTTTTGGCGGGAAGCATCGCCGCATCCTTGCTTTCTCAAAAATTGAAGCTTTATCAACTTTTGATCCTGGCGCTGATTGTTTGCGGTTGTGCCACGATTTCCGGCTCCCTGGTTAAAAGTTTGTGGCTGTATATGGTCTGCTCCTGCTTTATCGCGGTTTCTCTTCCAAGCATCAACGTTGCCATCGGAGGATGGATACCAAGCATCGTCAATCCGAAAATGATGGGAAGGGTACAGGGGTGGATTCATCCGCTTATGATGCTCTCACAGTCGCTGACCCTTCTGTTTATTGCTTGGCTTTACCCGGCATGGATCGCGCTTGAAAGCCTGTATTGGCTAGTCGGGGGAAGCCTGATTGCTGTTGGCGTTTTCTACATGATTATCCTTCCGAAGTTTTTAGCGGTGAACCGGACGGCTGACGTATCCGTCGATTAACGGCTTATTCACCAAAAAATATCTACAACGAAAGGGAATGATAGAAATGAAATTATTTTGCCTGCCTTACGCCGGCGGATCCGAATCCGCATTTTATTCCTGGAAAGGCCATATGCAGCCCGACATTGAGATTTGTCCGATTCAGCTGAAGGGAAGGGGCCGGCGTTTCAACGAGCCTTGTTACGAAAGCCTTGAAGAAGCAGTTCAAGACATTTTTGAGCAGGTTCAAGCTGAACGAAAAGGTGACGACTACGCTCTTTTCGGGCACAGCATGGGAAGCCTTTTGGCATATGAACTTTACTATCAAATGAGCGGGGCGGGAGCTGAAAAACCGGTTCACATTTTTTTCTCGGGCTATAAAGCGCCAAACAGGATCAGAAAGACAGAAAAACTGCATACCTTGCCCAATCCTATTTTTAAGAAAAAAATTGTCGAGCTCGGGGGAACGCCTGAGGAGCTCATCAATCATGAAGAGCTATTTGAATTGTTTATCCCCATTCTCAAAAGCGACTTTAAAATGGTAGAAAACTATATCTATCAAGAAAGAAACAGCAAAATAGATTGCGACATTACCGTTCTCAACGGAAAAGAAGACGCCATGAGCAAGGAAGATGTATCCGATTGGAAACATCATACTTCAGGACACTTTACAGCCTATTACTTTGAGGGGAATCATTTCTTTTTGCACCATCACGTTGAAAAGATCACCGAAATCATCAATCATTCACTGACAGCCAGCCGGACGTTTTAACCTGCGATTTCGGCGA
This sequence comes from Bacillus sp. J41TS8, assembly GCF_018333035.1. NCBI lineage: Bacteria > Bacillati > Bacillota > Bacilli > Caryophanales > Bacillaceae > Bacillus > Bacillus sp. J41TS8. The sequence continues at coordinate 103,890 of NZ_BORF01000006.1, read as the reverse complement.
GATTCAAGCCCGGGTCTAATCTATTTTTCCTTCTTCGGACGCTTCAAAAATTACTTTTATTATAATCGGAACAGTGTTTTTTAGATCTTTTGATCTATTTGGTGTTTATCTTGTCTCATAAATACATGTTTAAACAATGTAAAATATAAAATATCCAATTCATAAAAAATTAACCATTATTAAACAATATTCCTATGGAAAATAATGATTATTTTTGATAATCTGTTTTCACAAGACGGAGGTTCAATAAAAAATCGGTAAAAGAGCAACTACAGACCAATATTATGGTGAATATTTTATCAAAAAGGAGAATTTTTATATGGTTGCTAAACATTCATTAGAAAATGGGGTATTTCACAAAATGACAGAGAATGAAAAAGAACTGATCCTACATTTTAACAACACAAAAACCGATTATCCAAAAAACAAGACGCTTCATGAGCTTTTTGAAGAACAGGCCATGAAGACGCCTGACCATACGGCTCTTGTGTTCGGTGCTCAGCGCATGACCTACAGAGAGCTGAATGAGAAGGCAAACCAAACCGCGAGACTCCTCAGAGAAAAAGGGATCGGCAGAGGCTCGATTGCCGCGATCATCGCGGACCGCTCCTTTGAAATGATCATCGGCATCATCGGTATTTTAAAAGCGGGAGGTGCGTATCTGCCGATCGACCCTGAAACGCCGAAAGACAGAATTGCCTTCATGCTCAGCGACACGAAAGCCGCGGTGCTGCTTACGCAAGGAAAAGCGGCGGACGGAATCGATTGTGAGGCTGACATCGTTCAGTTGGACAGAGAGGCTTCAGACGGATTCAGTAAAGAACCGCTCAGTTCTGTCAATGATTCCGGCGATACCGCCTATATTATCTACACATCAGGTTCCACGGGAACGCCAAAAGGCGTCATCACCCCGCACTACAGTGTCATAAGGGTTGTTCAAAATACCAATTATATCGATATCACAGAAGACGATGTCATTCTCCAACTGTCCAATTATTCGTTTGACGGATCGGTGTTCGACATCTTCGGCGCTTTATTAAACGGAGCGTCGCTGGTCATGATTGAGAAGGAAGCGCTATTGAACATCAATAGACTTGGAAGCGCTATCAACGAGGAGAAGGTCAGCGTGATGTTCATTACGACGGCACTGTTCAACATGATTGCCGACATTCATGTCGACTGTCTGTCGAATTTACGAAAAATCCTCTTCGGCGGGGAAAGAGCGTCGATACCGCATGTAAGAAAAGTGCTGAATCATGTCGGCCGGGATAAATTGATTCATGTTTACGGCCCGACAGAAAGCACGGTATATGCGACATATTATTTCATCAACGAGATAGACGATGAGGCGGAAACGATTCCGATCGGCAGCCCGCTGGCGAATACGTCGGTCTTGATCATGGATGAAGCCGGCAAGCTCCTGCCGATCGGGGTTCCCGGCGAGCTGTGCATCGCGGGCGACGGTTTAAGCAAAGGATATTTAAACCGCGAGGAACTGACGGCGGAAAAATTCATCCCGCATCCGTTCATTCCGGGAGAAAGGCTGTACAAGACGGGCGATTTAGCGAAATGGCTGCCAGACGGCAACATCGAATTCATCGGCCGAATCGACCACCAGGTGAAAATCCGCGGCTTCAGGATCGAACTTGGCGAAATCGAAAGCCGGCTGGAGATGCATGAAGACATCAATGAGACGATCGTCACCGTCAGGGAAGACGAAGAAAGCCGCCCGTACATTTGCGCCTATATCACGGCGAATCGCGAGATTTCCCTTGATGAGCTGAAAGGATTTTTAGGTGAAAAGCTTCCGGAATACATGATTCCCGCATATTTTGTCAAATTGGACAAGCTGCCGCTCACCAAAAACGGGAAAGTCGACAGAAAAGCCCTGCCTGAGCCGGACAGAACGGCGGGGGCGGAAAACGAATATGAAGCGCCGCGAAATGAAACGGAAGAAAAGCTGGCAGCTGTTTGGCAGGATGTTTTGCACGTTGAAAAAGCGGGCATTCATGATCATTTTGCACAAATGGGCGGACATTCATTGCATGCGATGGAGCTCATCGCCAAAATAAAGGAAAAAATGAATGTTGAAATTCCGCTGCATCAGCTATTTAAGCTTGCGACCATAAAGGAATTGAGCGCTTTTATCGAAGCTAATCACCAAGAAGACAAGGGCGACACTCTCGTGACAAGGGCTGCCGATCCGGAAAATATCCATGAAATATTCCCGCTCACAGGCATTCAGCTGGCTTATTTGGTTGGCAGGGATGAGACGTTCGAAATCGGCGGAGTCGCTACGAATTTAACTGTCGAATTTGAAGCTGATGTCGATTTGAATCGATTTCAGCTGACACTGCAAAAACTGATTGACAGGCATCCGATTCTCCGCACGATCGTATTTGAAAACGGAACGCAAAAAATTCTCGAAGCAACACAACGTTATACGATCGAAACTCAGGATTTAAGAGGTTTCACAGAAGAAGAAATCAACGCCAGAATTTTAGAACAGCGGGAGAAGATGACATCAAAAATCATTGATCCAAGTGTATGGCCTTTGTTTGAACTCAAAACGTTTATGCTGCCTGGAGAGAAAAAATATTTTTTCCTCAATGTGGACCCGCTCATTTGCGATGACAGCAGTATGAAACGATTAATCAGAGAGTTTAAACAACTATATGAAAACCCCGGCCTCCAACTGCCTTCACTAGAATACAGCTTCAGAGATTATGTTTTGGCCTCAATCAATTTTAAGCAAACAAGCAGATATCAAAAAGATCAACAATATTGGCTGGATAAACTGGATCATTTTCCAAGTGCGCCTGAGCTGCCTCTTAAATCTGATCCAGCTCATGTAGCGAAACCTTCGTTCAAGAAGTTTTCAACGTTTTTGGATGGACATACATGGAATGAATTAAAAAAGAAAGCCCGGCATCATCATCTCACGCCGACTTCCGTCCTTTGTGCTGCATATGCCTATATATTAGCTTATTGGAGCCGGCAAAATCATTTTGCTATCAATTTAACCGTATTTAACAGAATCCCGTTTCATCCGGATGTCAAGAACATGATCGGAGATTTTACCTCTTTAATGCTGCTGGATATCCATGCCGAAGAAAACATGAGCTCTTTCTGGAGATTTGCTTTAAATGTTCAGGACACGCTTTTGGAAGCACTGGAACACAGACATTATGACGGGGTTGATGTGATCAGAAACATTGCCAAAAAGAATGGCATGAATAAAAAAGCTGTCATGCCGATCGTATTCACAAGCGTGCTGAGTGAAAATCCCGACGACTCATTTGACAGTCTTGTCGATTTTGACAACATTCATTTCTTTAGCACGAGAACGTCGCAAGTATATATTGACAACCAAGTTTATGAAATAAACGGCGGCCTTTATATTACATGGGACTATGTGGAGCAAATTTTTGAACATGAAGTAATTGAATCGATGTTTGACCAGTATATCGCTGTCATCCAGAAAGCCGTATCCGGCGAGGACGTTTCAACCATCCAAATGAATGAAAAAAGCCGCCAAATGATCAGCGCCTATAATGACACAGATCAATCTTTCGATACCGAGCCTTTGCACGAATTGTTTACCGGCCAGGTTAAACATGGACCTGACAGAATAGCACTCAAGCATCATGATGAGGTGATGACCTATCAGGAGCTTGACGAAAAATCCAACCAGGTCGCAAGATTTCTCATTGGAAAAGGGGTTGAAAGGGGCGACTATATCGGTGTCATCGGCAAAAGAAGCCTGGGGACGATTGTCAATTTATTGGCTGTATTGAAGACTGGAGCAGCTTATATCCCTCTCGATCCGGATTATCCGGAAGAAAGAAAGGCGTATATCCAATCAAAAAGCAATTGCAAATTCTTCATCAGCCATGACGTGTATGACAAAGAACATATCGAGCGCTTCTCAAAAGCGCCGGTTGACCGAAAAGTCGATTTGGATGACATGGCATATGTCATCTTTACGTCAGGAAGCACAGGCAAGCCAAAAGGCGTTCAGATTACGCATGGTGCCGCAGCGAATACCATTCTAGATATCAATGAAAAATTCAGCGTCACAGAACAAGATAACATGATGGGCATTTCCTCATTGTGCTTTGATTTATCTGTTTATGACGTGTTTGGCGCTTTAAGCAGCGGGGCGTCACTTGTCATCATTGATGACCAAAGGGATGTATTCAGTCTGAAAGAGACAGTCGAAAAAGAACGGATTACAATTTGGAATTCTGTTCCGGCGATTATGGGAATGACGGCCGATGTATACCCGGACAACGAACTCAATCATCATCTCAGACTCATCCTGCTAAGCGGAGACTGGATACCGCTTCAGTTGCCTGCAACCATAAAGAAGACGTTTAAAAACGCAGAAGTGATTAGTTTGGGAGGCGCAACAGAAGGATCCATCTGGTCGATCTACTATCCGATTCAAAAAGTAGAGGAAGACTGGAAAAGCATTCCTTATGGAAAACCGCTGGCCAATCAAAAAATATACGTATTGAACCAGAATAAACAATTATGTCCCGTCGGTGTCGAAGGAGAGCTGTATATAGGCGGAGCGGGGGTAGCAAGCGGGTATATTCATGATCAAGAAAAAACGGATCATTCATTTATCCAGCATCAGGAATTAGGTTACATCTATAAAACGGGTGACTACGGCGTCTTGAAAGAGGACGGTTATGTAGAGTTTCTCGGAAGAAAAGACAGCCAGGTGAAGATCAGAGGCTACAGAGTGGAAATGGGGGAAATTGAAAATACTCTCGTAAGCCATCAGGAGATTACGAAGGCATCGGTTATTGATTATACAAGTCCGGACGGAATCAAAAACTTATACGCTTTTGTTGTAGCCGAGAACGCGATCAGCCAATTAGATGTAAAGGAATTTTTGCAAAAAACGCTGCCTGACTATATGATTCCTGCGAAATTCGTGCAAATTGAGGAAATCCCGTTAACTGTAAACGGAAAAGTCGATAAACGCACGCTCCATGACTTGGCTGAACAGCATACCGCAGATGAAGGTCAACGAGGCGGATCGATGCTGCCGGAGAATGAAACACAAGCCATGCTTCTGGAGATTTGGAAAGATATATTTGGCCTAGACAGCATCAATCTCGATGTCAGCTATTATGAAATTGGCGGAGATTCACTCAAAGCGATATCCATCATCACAGAAATCAACAAACGAATGAATGTTGAGATGCCGATCAGCGAAATCTTTAAAAATGATACAATCATCGCTTTGGACCACTATTTGAAAAACAGAGAAGAAAGCGATATGGAACATCCGATTCAAAAGGCTCGCGAAAAAGAGTATTATCCGACATCCCCTGCCCAACAAAGAATGTATATGCTGTCGATGCTGGAAAATGAAAGGGGAGCTTACCATATTCCGATGGCCCTTCTTGTCGAAGGCCGGATCAACGCCATACAGCTCGAAAACGCATTGAAGACATTTTTGCAAAGACATGAAATATTGCGAACCGGGTTTGAAATCCAAAACAATGAACTCATCCAAAAAATTTATGAGAATGTCGACTTCCGCCTGGAATACGAGTGCTTAGACGCTTCGATTACAGATCAGCGTGCTTTAATGGAGATCACAAGCACGTACTGTAAAGAATCCATCAAGCCTTTTGATTTAAGCCGGCCGCCTCTTATGAGGGCCAAGCTGATCAAAATCGAAGATATTAGGCATATACTGGTCATAAATTTCCACCACATCATCAGTGACGGGGTTTCTCAAGGCATCCTGATGAATGAAATATTGGAACTTTACAGCAATGTGCCATTGCCGGAAGTAAATGTGCAATATAAAGATTATGTGGAATGGAATCATACATTTAATCAATCAGCCGCGATGAAAAAGCAGGAAGCCTATTGGCTTGACGTTTATCGCGATATACCGTCAAAGCTGGACTTTCCTTATGACTATAAACGTCATCATATCGACACGTTTGAAGGAAGCAGCGTGTTTTTGGAAATGGAGCGGGAACTGTCAGATCATATAAGGAAGCTGGCGAAACATAACGGAACAACTCTTTATACGGTGATGCTGAGCGCATATTATGTGCTTTTAAATAAATATACAAATCAAACAGATATCGTTGTCGGAACCGCTGCTGCGGGAAGGCTGCATCCTGATCTGCAAGATGTATTCGGCGTTTTTGTTAATACACTTGCTTTGCGGAACGAGGTTGATACTTCCTACAGTTTTAAAGAATTTTTGCAGCAGACGAAAGAGCGTACGATTGCGGCCTTTGACAATTCCGAGTATCCGTTTGATGATTTGATCCGCAAACTCAATGGTGTACGGGAGTCTAACCGCAATCCTTTGTTCGACACGATGTTTGTTCTGGAAGATGCCAGGATGTTTACCAAACAGAAAGGCGATGTCAAGCTGAGTCCGATCATCTTTGAACTGGACAATGCAAAATTTGACATGATCTTTAATGTGTTGGATTTTGAACAAAAGATCGTATTGAACATTGAATATTCGACAAGTCTTTTCAAGGAAGAGACGATTCAAAAGATAGCGGAAGATTATTTCAGGATTTTAGAGGAAGTTTCAGAAAACCTTGATGTTGCTTTACATCAAATCGACATGATATCCCGTCAAGAAAAACGGACACTTTTAGAGTCCTTTAACCATACAAAGACGGCATATCCAAAAGGAAAAGCAATCCACCAGCTGTTTGAGGAGCAGGCAAAACGAATACCAGATCACACTGCAGTTGTTTTTGAAGATCAAAAACTGACGTACCGACAGTTGAATGAAAAAGCAAATCAAGTGGCAAGGCTTTTGAGAGAAAAAGGTGTCAAGCCGGATACGCTCGTCGGGATCATGATGGAGCGTTCGTCAGATATGATCGCAGCGATTCTCGGTGTGCTGAAAGCAGGCGGCGCCTATTTGCCGATTGATCCTGAGTATCCTCTGGAGCGGATGAGATACATGGCTTTTGACAGTGAAGTCAAAGTCATCATCTCTGACGTTCCGCTTGCCGAGGAGCTTACGGCCGAATCGATCGAGTTGATTCATATGGATGATGAGAGGATTGCCGGGCAGGATCGGTCAGACATTGACAATGTCAATCAAAGCGGCGACCTTGCATATGTCATCTATACGTCGGGGTCAACGGGAAAGCCAAAAGGCGTGATGATCGAACATCAATCATTGATCAACTTGTGCAGCTGGCATCAATCCTGTTTTGAAGTCGGACAAAACGACAACAGCTCGATTTATGCGAGCATCAGCTTCGACGCTTTTGTCTGGGAGCTGTTCCCTTATATAACAGCGGGAGCCACCGTTCATGTCCTCAATCAGGAGACAAGGCTGGATGTTGAAAAGCTGAACCGGTATTTTCATGACCATCATATTACGATCAGCTTTTTGCCGACACCAGTCTGCGAACAATTTACAGCGCTTGACAATCATTCGTTAAGAACGCTGTTAACGGGTGGAGATAAATTAAACGTCTTTAAAGAAAAAAGCTATCAAATCGTAAACAATTACGGACCGACGGAGAATACAGTTGTTGCTACAAGTTTTCCAATAGACAAATCGTATCAAAATATTCCAATCGGAAAACCGATCGATAACGTCAAAGTGTATATATTGAACAAAGACCTTCAGCTTTGTCCGCTCGGAGCCAGCGGTGAGCTCTGCATCGCCGGGGAAGGGCTGGCCCGCGGGTATGTAAACAGACCGGAATTGACTCGGGAAAAATTCATCGAAAATCCGTTTGTACCCGGGGAAAGAATGTACCGCACAGGTGATCTTGCCAAAATGCTGCCGGATGGAAACATTCAGTTTTTGGGACGGGTTGACCAGCAGGTTAAGATTCGCGGCTATCGGATCGAACCCGGCGAGATCGAGAACCGGCTGCTTAAATATGAAAAGATTGAAGAAGCGGCGGTCATCGCAAGAGAAGACGGAGATCATGACCCGTATCTTTGCGCATATGTAACGGTTAAAAAGGAAGTCGAACCGGAGAAGATCAGAGCGTTTTTAAAGAAAAGCCTTCCGGATTATATGATTCCTCAGTACTTTGTCCAGCTTGACGGGCTGCCGCTTACCGTGAATGGAAAAGTGGATAAGAAAAGCCTTCCGGTTCCGGAACGGAGCGTCACAATGGATCGCCGCTACGAAGCGCCGCGGGATCAGATGGAAGAAAAACTTGTTTCCATATGGGAAGAGGCTTTAGGAATCAATAAAATCGGGATCAACAGCCATTTCTTTGAAGCCGGCGGGCATTCGCTTAAAGCCGCCGCTTTGGTATCAACCATTCATAAAGAACTGAATGTCAAGCTGCCTTTAAGACAAATATTCGAAACCCCGACGATTAAAGGGCTGAGGGAATATATCGGTGCGGCGAAGGAAAGTGTTTTTACATCGATAGGAAAAACGGAAGAAAAACCATATTACCGATTGTCTTCAGCGCAAAAAAGGCTCTATATCCTTTCTCAAACAGGCAGTCATGTTGCATATAACATGCCTTTTGCCATGACGCTCGAAGGCGATTTTGATATCCGCCGATTTGAGAATACATTAAAAAACATGGTCAAAAGACATGAATCATTTCGAACTTCATTTGTCATGATCGACGGTGAGGTGATGCAGCAGATTGAAAAAGAGATCGATTTTCAAGTCGCATACAGTGACATCGGCAAAGAAAGCGCCGAAGAAAAAATCAAAAGCTTCATCAGGCCGTTTCATTTGGAAAAAGCACCGCTTTTAAGGGCGGAGGTCGTCAAATTGAATGAACGTGAGCACTTGCTGATGTTCGATATGCACCATATCATTTCCGATGGCGTGTCCACCGACATCTTCATTCAAGAACTGGGAGCGCTGTATGAAGGGAAATCACTGAAGCCGTTCCATATTCAATATAAAGATTACGCAGAATGGGAAAATAGCCATGCCCGCAGCGAGGAGCTGAAAAGACAGGAAGAATACTGGCTGAAGACGTATAAAGGCGATATCCCGGTCCTTGATCTCCCGATAGATCATAAAAGGCCGCTGACGAAAAGCTCTGAAGGTGACACCGTCACTGCAGCAATCGAAAGTGAAACATTCCGCAAGCTTCAGCATATGGCGAAAGAAAACGGCGTTACGATGTACATGCTTCTGTTGGCCGGTTATACAGCACTGCTTTCCAAATATACAGGTCAGGAAGATATCATCGTCGGAACCCCGGCTGCAGGGAGAAATCATGAGGATATTCAACATCTCATCGGCATGTTTGTCAATACCTTGGCGATCAGAAACCATCCGGAAGGGAAAAAGACTTTCAGAGATTATTTGCAAGAGGTAAAAGAAAACACGCTTCAGGCTTATGAAAACCAGGATTATCCGTTTGAAGAGCTTGTAGAAAAAGTAAACATCAAACGGGACATGGCCCGAAACCCGCTCTTTGATACGATGCTCGTGTACCATAACACAGACGTAAAGCCGTTTGAAGCAGAGGGGCTGAGAAGCAGGCTGGTGGAGATCAAGCGCGGCATTTCCAAGTTTGACATCACAGTGACTGCGAGTGAAGCGGCAGACGGATTAAGATTGGAAGTTGAGTATTCAACGACGCTATTCAACAAGGAAAGAATGGAAAGACTATCTGAACACCTGATCAGCTTGTTGGAACAAGCGGCGGATCATCCGGACATTGCCATCAATCAGATAGATGTCCTGACAAAGGGTGAAAGACATCGGGTTCTGTATGATTTTAACCGAACAGACGGTGTGTTCTGCAAAGAGATGACGATACCGGAGCTGTTTGAAAAGCAGGCGGAAAAAACGCCTGATCATCCGGCGGTTGCCTTCGGGGATGAAACGATTTCTTACAGGGAGCTGAATGAAAGGGCGAACAGCCTGGCTTTCACCTTGCGTCAAAAAGGAGTAGGCCCTGATGTGATAGCAGGGATTCTCACAGAACGGTCAATCGAAATGATCGTCGGTATTATGGGTATTTTGAAAGCTGGCGGAGCCTATCTGCCAATCGATCCGGCGTATCCGCAGGAAAGAATAAGCTACATGTTAAAAGACAGCGATGTCAGCGTATTATGCGCGGCAGGCGATGTGGACCCGGGTGAAGCATATACCGGAGATATCATCCGGATTGATCAAACCGGACAAAATGACCACGTGGAAAACCTTAAGCATGACATCAAGCCGCAGCATTTGGCATATGTCATCTATACATCGGGATCCACTGGAAAACCGAAAGGCGTCATGATCGAGCATCATAGTGTGAACAATCTTGTTCATGGATTAAATGAAAGAATTTATCAGCATCTCGATGCTCATTTAAATGTAGCGCTGGTTGCGCCTTATATATTTGATGCCTCTGTCAAACAAATATTCGCAGCGCTTCTCTTCGGGCATACCCTTTGCATCGTCCCACGCGAGACAGCCTGGGATGCCATGAGTTTAATTGAGTATTATTCGAAAAACAACATCAATGTATCTGACATGACGCCTGCTCATTTAAACATGCTGGCTTATGTAGACAAAACGGAACTCGAATTCGATCTGAAGGAATTGATTGTCGGAGGAGATGCATTAACACCTGATGTCATAGGCGGCCTATTTCATAAATTTCCGAATCTGTCATGCAATATCACGAATGTATACGGCCCGACAGAGTGCTGTGTTGATGCTGCTTCACATCAAATCGAATCGGGAAAAGTGCCGCAAACACCGTCCATTCCGATCGGCAGACCGCTTCTCAATACAAGCATCTATATTGTGGACAAAGAACTCCGCCCTCTGCCGGTTGGCATTGCCGGAGAACTATGTATAGCAGGTGAAGGGGTTGCCAGGGGGTATGTAAACAGACCTGAGCTTACGGCGGAAAAGTTTGTCGACCATCCATTTGAGCCAGGCAAAAAAATGTACAAAACCGGAGATTTGGCGATGTGGCTTCCGGATGGACAGATTGAGTTTTTAGGACGGGCCGATCATCAAGTGAAAATCCGCGGCTATCGCATAGAGCTCGGCGAAGTGGAACAGCAGCTCTTGACACATGAGAAAATCAAAGAAGCGGCAGTGATCGCAGGAAAGGATCAAAACGGCAACAGCTATTTATGCGCCTATATCGCCTCTGACAAGGAATTGCCTGCAGCTGATGTACGACAATTTCTCGAAAGGGAAATGCCTGATTATATGATTCCGTCCTATTTTGTGAAGCTTGACAGGCTCCCGCGCACCCCAAGCGGTAAAGTGGACAGAAGCGCACTGCCTGAGGCGGACGGCAATGTAAATGTCATGGAAGGAACCGGGTACGATCCGCCCCGTAATGAAATCGAACGAAAACTCGTGCAAGTCTGGAGAGAGATTCTCGGTGCCGAGGACATCGGGATCAGTCACCATTTCTTTGCGGCAGGGGGAGACTCGATCAAGGCGCTCCAGATCGTATCCAGGCTGGCAAAGATGAACCTGAAACTTGAGATGAAGGCGCTGTTCGCCAATCCGAAAATAAAAGATCTCAGCCGATTTATTACAGAAGAAACGAGACATCGCAAACATAACAAACCCGTTACAGGTGAGACGGAACTGCTTCCTATCCAAAAGAGATATTTTGCGAACAACAAAGAGGAGCTTGACCACTTCAACCAGTCATTTATGCTCTTTAGAAAAGACGGCTATGACGAAAACATCGTCAGAACAGCATTCAATAAAATACTGGAGCAGCATGACGCGTTAAGGATGATCTATGAAGAAAAAGACGGAGACATTATTCAATACAACAGAGGCTATCGTGAAAACTTGTTCGACCTGGATGTTTATGATGTAAGAGGCTTTGACAGTCAAGAGGAAAAGGTGTTTGAGCTGGCGACAGGCATTCAAAAAAAATCATCGATTAGAAAAGGAAAACTCGTTCATCTCGGCATCTTCCGGGCTGATGAGGGCGATCACCTGCTCATTGCGATCCATCATCTTGTCGTTGACGGCGTATCGTGGAGAATTTTGTTCGAGGATTTTGAAACATTGTACCTTCAGGCATTGAAAGGTGAACCTCTCGACATCGGATATAAAACGGATTCATACCAAGAGTTCGCCCGTCAATTGAAGAAGTATGCCCAAAGCCGCAGGCTGTTAAAGGAAAGGGAGTATTGGCAAAAGGCCCTGGAAGCGGATGTTCCATTTATTCCTGCTGAAAAGCTTGAACGAGACACGTTTGAACACAGCGCGACTTTGAGCATCAGAATCGGCCCAGACGTGACAGCGAAACTTTTGCGAAACGCAAACAAAGCCTACAACACGGAAATCAACGATATTTTGCTGACGGCATTAATCGCCGCAGTCAGGGATATCACCGGCGAAAACAAATTGAAGGTCATGATGGAAGGGCACGGCAGGGAGGACATCTTAGACGGTGTTGACATCACGAGAACGATCGGCTGGTTTACGACGGTTTATCCGGTCTTTATCGATTTGGGAGAAGAAAAAGAAATATCGCAAAATATCAAAATGGTCAAAGAAGCGTTGAGAAAAATACCGAATAAAGGGATCGGCTACGGTGTTTTAAAATACATGACAGAAGAGCTTCAGAAAATACAAACACAGGCTCCGCTTTCTTTTAACTATTTTGGAGAAATGAACAATGACATGAATAGAAAAGTATTTTCCCAGTCGCCATTTTCACCGGGAGAAAGCATCGGCGGAAAAATCGTAAGGCACTGCGCCATCGAAATGAATGCGATCTCTTTAAACGGCGAATTGACAATCTATACGACGTTCAACCAGGACCAATACCAAACAAGCACAATCGAACAACTCAATCAATCATTCAAAGAAAACCTGGAAAAGATCGTCGATCATTGCGTTGATAAAGAAGGATCGGACATGACGCCTTCCGATTATGGCGATGTCTCGCTTGGTCTTGAAGAGCTGGAGCTTATTAAAGATAAGTACAGCGCGTTTCAAATCGAAAAGATCTATCCACTGGCCAATATGCAAAAAGGAATGCTATTTCATAACGCTATGGATCAGACATCAGGGGCATACTTCCAGCAAATTGTCATCAAATTAAAAGGACGTGTCCATCCGGACATTTTAGAAGAAAGCTTTCACGAAATCGTGAAGAGGCATGAAATCTTAAGGGCGTCTTTTGAATATGAAATCACAGCCGAACCGAGACAAATCATAGCTAGAGACCGGAAAACACCTTTCACATCAATAGATCTGACAGGCGAAAATCGAACGCGGCAGCATAGGTTCATAGAAACATATTTAAAAGAAGATCAAGAAAAAGGCTTTGATCTGAGCAGTGAAGCCCTCATGAGGGTTTGTTTGATCAAAATGAGTGATGAATCGTATCGGCTCATTTGGAGTCATCACCACATCCTCCTGGACGGCTGGTGTCTGGGTATTGTTTTGAGCGAGCTGTTCAGTCTATATGGAAAAATAATGAAGGGCGAATCCCGCCGATTAAAAGAGCCGAAGCCGTATGGAGACTATATCAAATGGCTGGAAAAACAAGATCAAGAAGAAGCGGTGGCATACTGGAAGGATTATCTAAAAGGGTATGAGTCGCGGTCTGAACTTCCGGCGTTCAATCGCGGCGCAACGTCAGAAGAATATTGCGGCAAAGAAAAAGTCATATCGTTTTCAAAAGAACTGACAACGAAAATCACCCGGATCGCCAAGCAGCATCATGTCACCATCAATACGGTTCTTCAAGGAATTTGGGGCATGATTCTGGCAAAATACAACAATACCGATGAAGTCGTATTCGGAACCGTCGTCTCGGGACGGGAGGCTCCTGTTGACGGCATCGAAGAGATGGTCGGCTTGTTTATTCATACAATACCGACACGGATCAGCTTTGAAGGCGCAAGAAGCTTTAAAGAGGTGTTAAAGAAAACACAAGCCGAGTCTATCGAAAGCAATCGATACAGCTATATGAATTTATCGGAAATTCAGGAACTGAGTGAAATGAAAAGAGAGCTGATCACTCATGTCATGGCCTTTCAAAATTATGCGTTTGATGAAGAGCTGTTCAGAAGCCAATCCGGGGAAACCGGTTTTGAACTGGAAGGTGTTCATGGAAAAGAACGGACCAACTATAATTTTAATCTGACCGGCGTTTTAGAAGATGAGCAGCTGAAGCTCAAATTGACATTTAACGAAAATGTGTATGACAACACCATCATCGAAACATTAGAAAAGCATATCATCACCGTCGCAGAACAAGTGGCGGAAGATGAGACACAAACATTACGAGACATCAACCTTGTGTCAAAAGAAGAACAACACAGGATTTTACACACATTCAACGATACAAAAACGGGTTACCCGAAAGACAAGCCGCTTCATGAGCTCTTTGAGGAACAGGCCATGAAGACGCCTGACCATACGGCTCTTGTGTTCGGTGCTCAGCGCATGACCTACAGAGAGCTGAATGAGAAAGCAAACCAAACCGCGAGACTCCTCAGAGAAAAAGGGATCGGCAGAGGCTCGATTGCGGCGATCATCGCGGACCGCTCCTTTGAAATGATCATCGGCATCATCGGGATTTTAAAAGCGGGCGGCACGTATTTGCCGATCGATCCTGAAACGCCTAGGGACAGAATCGATTATATGTTGAAAAATAGCGGTGCGGCATTGTTAGTAACAACAGATTCGCTTCTTAAACCTTTTGATATAAAAACCGTTGATTTGTGTTCGGACGAGTTGCACTTACTAAGTGAAGAGAATCTTCCGCGTGTGAATCGCTCAAGCGATACAGCGTACATCGTCTACACGTCCGGCTCAACCGGAACGCCAAAAGGAGTGGTCATCCCGCATTACAGTGCGGCAAGAGTCGTTAAAAATACCAATTATATCGACATCACAGGAAACGATGTCATTCTCCAACTGTCCAATTATTCGTTTGACGGATCGGTGTTCGACATCTTCGGAGCTCTCTTAAACGGAGCCTCACTCGTCCTGATCGAAAAAGAGACGGTCTTGAATACACATGAGCTGGCCGAAGTGATAAAAAAAGAACAAGTCAGCGTGATGTTCATTACGACGGCGCTGTTCAATACGCTCGCCGACATCAATATCGGCTGCCTCGCCAAGCTGCGGAAAATCCTCTTCGGCGGGGAAAGAGCGTCGATACCGCATGTGAGAAAAGTGCTGGATCATGTCGGCCGGGATAAATTGATTCATGTTTACGGCCCAACGGAAAGCACGGTGTATGCGACATATTACTTCATCAACGAGATAGACGATGAAGCGGAAACAATCCCGATCGGCAGCCCGCTGGCGAATACGTCGGTCTTGATCATGGATGAAGCCGGCAAGCTCCTGCCGATCGGGGTTCCCGGAGAGCTTTGCATCGCGGGCGACGGTTTAAGCAAAGGATATTTAAACCGCGAGGAACTGACGGCGGAAAAATTCATCCCGCATCCGTTCATTCCGGGAGAAAGGCTGTACAAGACGGGCGATTTAGCGAAATGGCTGCCAGACGGCAACATCGAATTCATCGGCCGGATCGACCACCAGGTGAAAATCCGCGGCTTCAGGATCGAACTCGGCGAAATCGAAAGCCGGCTGGAGATGCATGAAGACATCAATGAGACAATCGTCACCGTCAGGGAAGACGAAGAGAGCCGCCCGTACATTTGCGCCTATATCACGGCAAATCGCGAGATTTCTCTTGATGAGCTGAAAGGATTTTTAGGTGAAAAGCTTCCGGATTACATGATCCCCGCCTATTTCGTGAAAATGGACAAGCTGCCGCTCACCAAAAACGGGAAAGTGGACAGAAAAGCCCTGCCTGAGCCGGACAGAAGCGCAGGAACTGAAGCAGAGTACGAAGCGCCAAGAAACTATGTCGAACAGCGCATCATTTCCATCTTGGAGGACGTACTCGGAACAGAGCGGATGGGTATTTCCTGCCATTTCTTCGACAAGGGGGGGAATTCGCTGAAAGCGATGCAAGCTGTCCATTCCATTAACAAAACGTTTGGCATTGATATGAGGATCAGCACGTTCTTTAAACATCCGACTGCAAAATCATTAGCGCGTTTTGTATTAACCGCTGAAGCCGAATCGGCCGTTAGTGAGGAGTACGCGGAAGAGGAAGTGTGATGGAATTGCACTGTACAATCTATCATTTCAAATGATAGATTGTACAGCTGCCCCATTTTCCTTAAAAAAACCGATTCTGATATTGGCCGCAAGTCTGACGAATGGAGTGAGATGAGTATGAGCATAATGGACTTCATAAATGATTTGAAAAAGAAAAATATCACCTTATACCATAACAAGGGAAAAATCAAAATCATCGGTCCTCAAGAATTATTGACGGCTGACTTAAAACAGCAAATCAAGCGGTATAAAGAAGACATCATCGCAGCGCTGGAAGCGGGCGAAACGGACATTGAGCGAAGCTTTCCGAAAGCGGCGCCGTCTAAAAGCGGAACCTACCCTTTGTCAAGGGAACAAAAAAGGATGTTCATTTTAAATCAGCTTGATGACAGCAAAACGGCCTATAACATGCCGCTGGCGGTAAAAATAAACGGTGAAGTTCAAATCAGCCGACTTGAACAGGCATGGAAAGCACTCATCAAACGGCATGAATCGTTAAGAACTTCTTTTGTCATGCTCGATGGCGAACCGGTGCAGAAAATCGAACAGGAAGCCGAGTTCCGACTTGAATACAGCGAGTTGGGGGATCAAAGCATTCAGGAGAAAATCAGCCGTTTCATCAAACCTTTTGAATTAGAAAAAGCCCCGCTTTTAAGAGCGGAAATCGTAAAAGTGGATGAAGCTGAGCATATGATGATGGTTGATATGCATCATATCATTTCAGACGGCGTCTCTATCGGAATTTTAATGAAGGAATTCGCCGACTGCTGTGAAGGCAAAGAATTGTCTCCGCTGGCGGTTCAGTATAAAGATTATTCAGAGTGGCAGAGAGACATCGAGCAGCAGAGCCGGTTGAAGAAGCAGGAAGCGTATTGGCTCAATACCTTCCGGGGAGACATTCCGGTATTGAATATGCCGCTCGATTTTCCGAGACCGAAAATCCGAAGCTTTCAAGGAAACAGAACGGTTGTGGAATTGGATCAGGACACCACAAAAAAACTGAAGACGATCGCCGCAAAAAACGGCGTTACAATGTACATGCTTCTTTTGGCAGGCTACACCATTCTGCTGTCAAAATACACCGGACAAGAGGATATCATTGTCGGCTCGCCGATTGCCGGAAGACCGCATGCCGATTTAAACGGGACAATCGGGATGTTTGTCGGCACCCTTGCGCTGAGAAACCGGCCAAAGGGGAACATGACATTTAGCGAATATGTCCAAACGGTCAAAAACAATACGCTGAAAGCCTATGAAAATCAAGATTATCAATTTGATGCATTGATCGAACATCTGGGCTTGACACATGACATGAGCAGAAACCCGCTGTTTGACACGATGTTTGATCTGCAGCATGCGGATGATTTCGCATCTGAAGCCGGCGGGGGGCATTTTGAAACGTATGATATTCCATTTCATGTCGCGAAATTCGATGTAAGCCTGACGGCATTTTTGCATGGAGACAACCTGAAATTTGATTTCCAATATTGCACTGATCTGTATAAAAAAGAAACGGTTGAAAGAATGGCCGGACATTTTTTGAATGTTTTAAAAGACGCTGCTCATCACCCTGAACTGGCGTTAAGCGAGATTAGGATGATGTCGGAAGAGGAGAAAGACATCATCTTACATACATTCAATCATGAGAAAACAGATGGTCCGAAAAACAAGACACTCAGCCGGCTGTTTGAAGAGCGGGCTGAAAAAACACCCGATCACACCGCTGTTATATTCGAAGATCAGCAATTGACATATCGAGAGCTGAACGAAAAGGCCAACCAATTGGCCTGGCTTTTAAGAGAGAAGGGTGTAAAGCCGGATACAATTGTTGCGATCATGACAGACCGTTCACTCGAGATGATCATCGGGATTATCGGAATATTAAAAGCCGGCGGAGCCTATCTGCCGATTGATCCGGATTATCCCGAGGACAGAGTCAAATATATGCTGGAAGACAGCGGAGCTGATATGGTCGTTATCCAGGAGCCCTTTAAATCAAAAATAGACGGGCGTCAACTGATAACCGCCGAAGATACCCGGTCTTTCAGCAAAGAAAATCTCCCAAATGTCAACAAGGCTTCTGATTTGGCATATGTAATTTATACTTCGGGTTCTTCTGGCAGGCCGAAAGGTGTCATGACGACTCACCGTAATGTCGTTCATTATGTTGATGCTTTTACGAAAAGGATTCCTTTAAGCGAACATGATACAGTTTTGCAAGTCGTATCCTTTTCATTTGATGCATTTTCTGAAGAAGTCTACCCTATTTTAGCTTGCTCAGGGCGCTTGGTGATCAGCAGAAAAGTAAGCGATCTGAACATTGATGAACTGGTGAAAACGATCGGGAAGTATCGTGTCACACTTGTCAGCTGCTCCCCGCTTCTATTAAATGAAATCGATAAAAATCAGCACTTAACCTTTCATCCGCAGATGAAATTTATCAGTGGAGGCGACGTATTAAAATTTGAGTACGTCGAAAATATCATCAAAGGCGCCGACGTTTACAATTCCTACGGTCCAACGGAAGCGACAGTTTGCGCTACCTATTATCAACTAAGCAGCGCAGACCGCAAAAAAACGAGCATTCCTATCGGCAAGCCTTTAAGCAATTATAAGGTATACATTGCAGATCAATACGGCCGGCCGCAGCCGGTTGGAGTACCGGGCGAACTGCTGATCGGCGGCGAAGGGGTCGCAAGGGGATATTTGAATCATGAAACATTGACAAAAGCGGCCTTTGTGGTGGACGAATCAGGCGAGAGAGTATATCGTACAGGCGATTTAGCAAGATGGCTGTCTGACGGAAACATCGAGTTTTTAGGCAGAATCGACAGCCAAGTCAAAATCCGCGGCTATCGGATCGAACTGGAAGAAATCGAACACCGGTTGCTGATGAACGATAATATCAATGAAGCCATCGTGGTGGCGAAGGAAGATCAGGAAAACAGCAAATATCTATGCGCCTACATCGCATTCAATAACAAAAACGCAGATATTGAGCAGGTTCAAGAACGTTTGGCGAAGGACCTTCCGGAGTATATGATTCCGTCCTGCTTTATCAAGCTTGATCAAATTCCCCGCACGATCAATGGAAAGGCTGATCTTAAGGCATTGCCGGAGCCGGATCGAAGGGCATTTGCCCAAGCCCGCTATGAAGCCCCGCGCAATCAAACGGAAGCCTTACTTTTATCGATCTGGCAGGACATCTTGCCAGCGGAACAGATCGGGATTAACGACCATTTCTTTGACATCGGCGGACACTCGTTGAAAGCTTTTTCAATGGCCGCGAAAATTCAATCGGCATTAAAAGTCGAAGTGACACTAAAGGAAATCTTCAATCATTCGACGATTCAAGACTTGGCAGCTTATATCGCACAAAAACAAAAACAAGTTCAATCCGACATTCAAAAAGCGGAAAAGAAAGAATACTACCCGCTTTCTTCCGCTCAAAAAAGGCTGTATATCCTTAATCAGATCGAAGAAGGCCAAACCGCCTACAATATGCCTTTTGCGATGAAAATAAAAGGTGAGCTCCAAACGGACAAGGCCGAGAAGGCCTTCAGAACGCTAATCAAAAGACATGAGAGCTTAAGAACATCCTTTGTGACCATCAATGGCGAACCCGTTCAGAACATAAACGAAGAGGTCACATTTGAAATGAAATACCGGGAGCTTGACAATTGCAGCCTTCGGGAACGGATGAATCAATTTATCAGACCGTTTGAACTGGAAAAAGCCCCTCTTCTGAGAGCGGAGCTGGTGAGGGTGAACGCAGCCGAACACATTCTCCTGCTTGATATGCACCATATCATTTCCGATGGCGTGTCAATCGGGATCTTGATGAAAGAATGGGCGGCTTTATATGAAGAAAAAGAACTTGCACCGTTAAAGATCCAGTATAAAGATTATTCCGAGTGGCAGCGAGAGTCCTGGCAAAAAGACCGGTTGAAAAAACAGGAAGAATACTGGCTATCCGTTTTTCAAAACGACATTCCTGTTCTGAACATGCCGACAGACTTTCCAAGGCCGCAAATGCAAAGTTATGAAGGAGATCGAATCGCATTTGCAATCGAAAGAGAGCTGACGGATAAGCTGAAAAAAACAGCGAAAGAAAACGGAGTCACGATGTATATGCTGCTGTTGGCCGGGTATACAATACTCCTTTCGAAATACACCGGACAGGAAGATATCATTGTCGGTTCGCCGATTGCGGGGCGAACCCGGGAGGAGTTGGAACAGACGGTCGGGATGTTCGTAGGCACCCTTGCGATGAGAAACCATCCAAAAGGCGGCAGGACATTCATTGAGTATTTGCAAGATGTAAAAGAAAATACGTTTAACGCCTATGAAAATCAAGATTATCCTTTCGATGAACTCGTAGACAAATTAGATTTGGAACGGGACATCAGCAGAAATGCCTTATTTGACACAATGTTTGATATGCAGGCGCTGGATGATGCAGAGCCTGATATAGAGGGATTGCATGTTGAACCCGTCGATTTGGAGTTTCAGATTTCAAAATTCGACTTGTCGCTAACAGCAGCAGAGTCCGCAGGCGTCATTACGTTTCACCTGGAATTCTGCACAAGGCTGTATAAAAAAGAAACCGCCGAAACGCTGGCGCAGCATTTCGTGAATATCCTAAGAGATATTTCCGATCATCCGCAGAAGACATTAAACGACATCAGCATGCTTTCAGAAGAAGAAAGACACACAGTGCTGTATCAATTTAATGATACGAACACCGAACACCCGTCAGGGATTTTTTCTGAGCTGTTTGAAGAGCAGGCCGAAAAATCACCGAATCATCCGGCGGCGGTCTTCAAAGATCAAATGTTGACATACCGCGAATTAAATGAAAAAGCGAATCAATTGGCCAGAACATTGCGGCAAAAAGGGGTTCAGCGGGAGTCAGTAGTCGGAATCATGGCGGAGCGTTCGTTGGAGATGTTGACAGGCATATTGGCGGTTCTAAAGGCCGGCGGGGCGTACATGCCGATCGATCCGGGGCTTCCGAAAGAGCGCATCCAATATCTCATCACGGATAGCGGAGCTGATCTATTGCTGACCCAGCATCAGCTTATTGGCAGCATCAGCTTTGCCGGAGAAATCATCCAAATCGATCAGGCCGATGCTTACGACACGGATGGAAGCAATCTGGAGCATCTTAATTCCCCCGGTGATTTGGCATACGTCATCTATACCTCGGGTACGACGGGAAACCCAAAAGGCGTGATGGTCGAGCACCGCAATATCATTCATGCCCACTATACTTGGAGAAAGCACTATGAATTGGCATCATTTTCAGTTAACCTG
Source organism: Bacillus sp. J41TS8 (assembly GCF_018333035.1). Taxonomy (NCBI): domain Bacteria; kingdom Bacillati; phylum Bacillota; class Bacilli; order Caryophanales; family Bacillaceae; genus Bacillus; species Bacillus sp. J41TS8. Next base: position 82,484 of record NZ_BORF01000006.1, on the reverse strand, counting down.
CTCCAGCTTGCCAGCATGTCGTTTGATGTATTCGCGGGAGATTTATGCCGCAGTCTTCTCAACGGCGGAACAATGTATATAGTCCCGGATGATGTCAAACTGGAAATGAATCTTCTGTATGACATGATCAACAAATACGGCATTCATATGTTGGAATCGACGCCAAGCCTGATCATTCCTTTGATGAAATATATCGATCATCACAAGCTTGACTTTTCAAGCATGAAGCTGTTGATCATGGGTTCTGACACTTGCACGATCAAAGATTATAAGTGGCTCGTTGAACGGTTCGGACAAAGGATGAGAATCATCAACAGCTATGGCGTCACAGAAGCTTCTGTCGATTCCGGCTATTATGAGGAAGCTTTGGATCGGATTCCAGAGATTGCGAATACGCCGATAGGAAAGCCGCTGGACAATACAGCATTTTATATATTGGATCCCTCATTAAACCCGCAGCCGGTCGGCGTTTATGGCGAGTTGTACATCGGCGGTGAAGGGATCGCGAGGGGATACTTAAACAAACCGGAACTCACGAAGGAAAGGTTTGTTCCAAATCGTTTTGCCGCCGGGGGGAACATGTATAAAACGGGAGACTTGGCAAGGTGGCTGCCTGATGGAAATGTCGAATTCCTCGGGAGAATCGATCACCAAGTCAAGATTCGCGGTTTCAGAATCGAAACCGGCGAAATTGAAACGAAGCTTTTGGAAAATCAAAACATCAGCGAAGCTGTCGTTATAGACCGGGAAGATAAGAAAGGACATAAGTACCTGTGCGCCTATATTGTCGCTCGAGCGAAAACAAACACAAATGAACTGAGGGAATATTTGTCCGATCACTTACCGGACTATATGCTCCCTTCCTATTTTATTCAAATCAACAAGATGCCTCTCACACCAAACGGAAAGATCGATCGAAAAGCGCTTCCTGAACCTGCCGGAGACGTCATAGCGGCAAGCGGATATGAAGCGCCGCGTAATGAAACGGAAGAAAAGCTGGCCGCTGTTTGGCAGGAAGTGCTGGACAGGGACAAAATCGGAATCAACGATAATTTTTTTGAAATCGGGGGAGATTCAATTAAGGCTCTGCAAATCGTTTCAAAATTATCAAGAGCCGATCTCAAGCTTCAGGTTAAAGATCTGTTTACCAATCCGTTCATCAGACACCTCAGTAAATATGTCAAAAAAGAAACGAAAGCACGCACCAGCGAAATCGTGCAAGGGCAAGTGCCGCTGACCCCTGTGCAAAGGTCGTTTTTTGAAGCGAATCAAAGGGAGCAAAACCATTATAATCAAGCGTTTATGCTCTACAGGGAAAACGGGTTTGCTGAAAGGATCGTCGAAAAGGTTTTCCGTAAACTCACAGAACACCATGATGCATTACGGATGGTCTATTGGGAGAAGAACGGTGACATCATTCAGCATAACCGCGGCTTGGAAGACAGCGTCTTCGATCTGTATGTCTATGATTTGAAAACGGAAAAAAATCTCGAGAAAACCGTTTATCAGATAGCGACGAATATTCAAAAAGACATATCCATCAGCGAGGGCAAAATGATCAAGCTCTGCGTGTTCAAAACAACGGAGGGAGACCATCTGCTGATTGCGATCCATCACCTTTTGGTAGACGGCGTGTCCTGGAGAATATTGTTCGAGGATTTTGAAGCGGCATACGGTCAAGCCCTGCAAGGCAAACCGATAGAGCTCGGTTATAAAACGGATTCGTACAAGACGTTTTCCGAAAAACTGGCTGAGTACGCAAACAGCAAAAAGCTCCTGAAAGAACAAGAATATTGGCGGGAGATATCCAAAGGAAAGATGGCATTCCTCCCTAAACATCGCCAAGCGGCACATGATAACTATGAAAATAGCAGAACACTCAGAATATCCCTCAGCCAAACGGAGACGGAACAGCTCCTGAAAGAGGCGCATAAAGCATACAATACGCAGATCAATGATCTCCTGTTAACGGCTTTGTTGATCGCCTCAAGGCAGCTGACGGGGGAAAACAGGCTGAAAATTCTTATGGAAGGCCATGGAAGAGATGATATTTTGCAAGATGTGGATATCACGAGAACGGTCGGCTGGTTTACCGCAATGTATCCGGTATTCATCGACTTAGAAGATGAAGCAGACTTGTCTGTGATGATTAAGATCGTGAAAGAAACTTTGCGAAAAATACCGAATAACGGAATCGGATACGGCATCCTTAAGTATTTGAGAAAAGACGAAGGGCTTTTAAAGGATGAAAAGCCTCCGATCTTATTCAATTATCTTGGTGAGCTCGATCATGATCTGACGACTGAACAATTTTCATCGTCAAAGCTTTCGGCAGGTCAAAGCATCGGAGAAAAAAGTGCAAGGGATGCTTCTGTTGAAATCGATTCAGTCGTTGCCGGCCGGCAATTGATGATCAGTACGACATTTAACGAATACGAGTATTCTCCAGATACGATCAGCGAATTGAATCAAGCATTCAAAGAAAGTTTGCAAATGGTCATCAGCCATTGCACGGGCAAACATGAAACCGAAAAAACGTCCTCTGACTACGGTTATGACAAACTCTCATTGGAAGATCTAGAAGAATTATTAAATGAATATGAATCTGTCGACAGCTAGAAATCCTGACAAAAGAGATGAAAAGTGGTTAACCTGCTGCTTAAAAAATGGGCGGCCCATGTGGATCTGAAAACAAAAGGAATTCTAGGAGATGAGATGACGATATGAAAACAAAAGTTGAGAAAATATATCCGTTATCAAACATGCAAAAAGGAATGCTGTTTCATGCCATGAAAGACGAAGCGTCACACGCATATTTTGAGCAGTTCATCATTGAATTAAAAGGTGATGTGGATGAGCGGATGTTTGAAGAAAGCCTAAATGAAGTCATGAAAAGGCATGAGATCCTAAGAGCATCATTTCATCATAGATTGGATGAGCCGCTGCACGTCATTATCAAAGATCGGCACATGAAGTTTGACTATCTTGATATACGAGGCCGGCATGATCAAGACGGCGTTTTGGAAAGATATTTGGCAGAAGATAGACAAAAGGGTTTTGACCTAGCCAAAGATACGTTGATGAGAGCCTGTCTCATCAGAATGTCTGACGATTCGTATCAATTTGTCTGGACGTATCATCACATATTGCTTGACGGATGGTGCCTTGGCATCATCCTGGATGAGCTGTTGACGATATATGAAATGAAGCGGAAAGGCCAAAATCATCAATTGGAAGACCCGAGGCCGTACAGCGATTACATCAAATGGCTGGAGGATCAGGATAAAGAAGAAGCTCAGAGCTATTGGGAGAGCTATTTGAGCGGCTATGATCAAAAAAATTCGCTTCCAAAGCTCCGCACACCTTCTGAGACGGGGTTTAAAAGAAGAGAGAAAACGATTGAATGTTCCAAAGAATTGACAAATCGCCTGATTAAATTGGCCAACCGGAATCATGTAACGATCAATACCGTGCTGCAAAGCATTTGGGGCGTGATTTTGGCGAAATACAACAACAGCGAGGATGTGGTGTTCGGAACCGTTGTTTCCGGCAGAGATGCCGAAGTGGAAGGTATAGAAACAATGGTCGGCGTCTTCATCAACACCATCCCGACCAGAATCAGGCTGGACAAAGACAAGCTTTTTAAAGATGTTCTGCGCCAAACCCAAGCCGACGCTTTGGAAAGCAGCCGCTACAATTATATGAATTTAGCGGAGGTTCAAGCGCTAAGCGAGTTGAAAAACGATTTGATCGACCATGTCATGGTCTTTGAAAACTATGCCGTTGACCAAAAAGCGTTTGAAGAAAAAAATGATGTAGGTTTTGAAATGGTGAATGTCAGCGGGGAAGAACAGACCAATTACCATTTCAGCATTTCCGCAGCTCTTGACGATCAATTAAAACTGCTCTTCATCTATGATGAAAATGTATATGACACCACCATCATCGAAACATTAGAAAAGCATATCATTACCGTCGCAGAACAAGTGGCGGAAGATGAGACACAAACATTAAGAGACATCAACCTTGTGTCAAAAGAAGAACAACACAGGATTTTACACACATTCAACGATACAAAAACGGGTTACCCGAAAGACAAGCCGCTTCATGAGCTCTTTGAAGAACAGGCCATGAAGACGCCTGACCATACGGCTCTTGTGTTCGGTGCTCAGCGCATGACCTACAGAGAGCTGAATGAGAAAGCAAACCAAACCGCGAGGCTCCTCAGAGAAAAAGGGATCGGCAGAGGCTCGATTGCCGCGATCATCGCGGACCGCTCCTTCGAGATGATCATCGGCATCATCGGGATTTTAAAAGCGGGCGGCGCTTATCTGCCAATTGACCCTGAAACGCCTAAACACAGAATAGCCTTCATGCTCAGCGACACGAAAGCCGGGGTGCTGCTTGCGCAAGGAAAAGCGGCAGATGGAATTGACTGTGAGGCTGACATCATTCATCTGGATAAAGGAGTGGCGGACGGATTCAGTAAAGAACGGCTCAGTTCTGTCAATGATTCCGGCGATACCGCCTATATCATCTACACATCAGGATCTACGGGAATGCCAAAAGGCGTTGTCACCCCGCATTACAGTGCGGCAAGAGTCGTTAAAAACACCAATTATATCGACATCACAGAAGATGACGCCATCCTCCAACTGTCCAATTATTCGTTTGACGGATCGGTGTTCGACATCTTCGGCGCTTTATTAAACGGAGCCTCACTCGTCCTGATCGAAAAAGAGACGGTCTTGAATACACATGAGCTGGCCGAAGTGATAAAAAAAGAACAAGTCAGTGTGATGTTCATTACCACGGCGCTGTTCAATACGCTCGCCGACATCAATATCGGCTGCCTTGCCAAGCTGCGAAAAATCCTCTTCGGCGGGGAAAGAGCGTCGATACCGCATGTAAGAAAAGTGCTGAATCATGTCGGCCGGGATAAATTGATTCATGTTTACGGCCCGACAGAAAGCACGGTATATGCGACATATTATTTCATCAACGAGATAGACGATGAGGCGGAAACGATTCCGATCGGCAGCCCGCTGGCGAATACGTCGGTCTTGATCATGGATGAAGCCGGCAAGCTCCTGCCGATCGGGGTTCCCGGAGAGCTGTGCATCGCAGGCGATGGCTTAAGCAAAGGATATTTAAACCGCGAGGAACTGACGGCGGAAAAATTCATCCCGCATCCGTTCATTCCGGGAGAAAGGCTGTACAAGACGGGCGATTTAGCGAAATGGCTGCCTGACGGCAACATCGAATTCATCGGCCGAATCGACCACCAGGTGAAAATCCGCGGCTTCAGGATCGAACTTGGCGAAATCGAAAGCCGGCTGGAGATGCATGAAGACATCAATGAGACAATCGTCACCGTCAGGGAAGACGAAGAGAGCCGCCCGTACATTTGCGCCTATATCACGGCAAATCGCGAGATTTCTCTTGATGAGCTGAAAGGATTTTTAGGTGAAAAGCTTCCGGAATATATGATCCCCGCCTATTTCGTGAAAATGGACAAGCTGCCGCTCACCAAAAACGGGAAAGTGGACAGAAAAGCCCTGCCTGAGCCGGACAGAACGGCGGGGGCGGAAAACGAATATGAAGCGCCGCGAAATGAAACGGAAGAAAAGCTGGCAGCAATTTGGCGGGATATTTTAAAGGTGGAAAAATCGGGTATCAACGATCATTTCTTCGAGATGGGGGGACATTCTCTCAAAGCGGCTGCAATGGCGGCAAGAATCCGCAAGGAGCTGAAAGCGGAAATCCCTCTTGGGCAAATCTTTAAAACGCCGACAATCAAAGGATTGGGAGAATATATCAGATCGACAAAAGATAGTGTCTATTCATCTATTCAAAAAGTGGAAGAAAAAGAATACTATCGTCTTTCATCCGCACAAAAAAGACTATACATTTTAGATCAAATCGAAGGGAGCGGATTGTCCTATAACATCCCCTTTACTATGAAAGTCAAGGGCCGCTTCGATATCCGCAGGTTTGAGAACGCATTGAAAACCATCATTCAAAGACATGAAGCGCTTAGAACGTCCTTCTTGATGGCGGATGGAGAGCCTGTTCAAAAGATTGAAAAAGAAGTAGATTTCAGCATCAAATGCAGCAAAATAGAGTCTCTATCGATTCAGGAGATCATCAAACAATTTGTCAGACCGTTTGATTTAAAAAAGGCCCCGCTTTTTAGAACAGAGGTGGTCAAGGTTGATGACGAGGAACATATCATTCTGTTTGATATGCACCATATCATTTCAGACGGTGCATCGATGGGGGTTTTGACAAAAGAAATTTGCGATTTGTACGGCGGAAAAGAACTGAAGCCGCTCAGCCTCCAATATAAAGACTATTCAGAATGGCAAAGGGATTTTTATCAAAAAGATGAGATGAAAAGGCAAAAAGAGTACTGGCTCAATATTTTCAAAGGCGAGATTCCAGTCCTCAACATGCCGACGGATTACCCGAGGCCGCAAATGCACAGTGTTGAAGGCGATAGAATCGGTTTTGCAATCGACGGCGAATTGACGAAGAAGCTCAAGCGGATCGCCAAAGACAATGGAGCCACCATGTATATGCTTCTTCTGGCGGCGTATACGGTTTTGCTTCGAACATATAGCGGACAGGAAGATGTGATTATCGGAACGCCGATTCAAGGAAGAAAACATCACGAGCTGAAACATGTGATCGGGATGTTTGTCAATACGCTGGCGATGAGAAATCATCCGAAAGGCGACAAGACATTCGCTGAATATTTGCAAGATGTAAAAGAGACGGCGCTGAAGGCATATGAAAACCAAGATTATCAATTTGATGATCTTGTCGAACAGCTTGACCTTGAACGCGACATGAGCAGAAATCCGCTGTTTGATACGATGTTTGTCCTGCAAAACCTGGAAAAAGCGGATGCTGAAATAGAAGGGCTCACATTTGAACCGTTTGAAAGCGACATCCATATTTCAAAATTTGACCTTACTTTATCGGCAATCGAAAAAGACTCGAAGATAGAATTTGATTTGGAATACTGTACAAAGCTGTTTAAAAGAGAAACGGTCGAAAGGATGGCGGCGCATTTCGTCCGTGTTTTAGAAGACATTTCCAAACGGACGGACAAGCGGCTTGATCAAATAGAGGCCATGTCAGAAGACGAAAAAAACACATTGCTATATCGGTTTAATGATACGAAAACGGATGCTCCAACAGACAAAACCATTTGCCAGCTGTTTGCGGAGCGGGCGGAGACATCGCCTGACAAAACCGCGGTCGTGTTTGAAGATCAAACGCTGACATATCGACAATTGCATGAGAGGTCAAATCAGCTGGCCCGGTTTTTAAGAGAAAAAGGGGTTCAACCGGACACAGCCGTCGGCATCATGGTGGACCGCTCTCCCGAGATGATCATCGGCCTTCTGGGAATTTTGAAGGCCGGAGGCGCGTACCTGCCGCTTGATCCGGCATATCCTGAAGACAGGATCAAATACATCCTGGGCGACAGCCAAACAAAGTTTCTTCTGTCGGAAGAGGCGCTCATCAAAAAACGGGCCTTTATCAAAGAGGCCGACATGATCAACATTGATATTCACGACAAGCAAATTGCCGCACAGGATGCGGCTCAATTGGAGCCTGTCAGCCGCAGCGGGGATTTGGCTTACATCATCTATACTTCAGGGTCCACAGGAAAACCGAAGGGCGTCTTAATCGAACAAAAAGGGCTGAGCAATCTCGTTTCAGCGGTTGTCAAATTGATGCATTTAAACACGGGCAGCAGAGTGATTCAATTTGCTTCACTATCATTTGATGCGTCAGCATTTGAAATCTTTCCGGCGCTGGCAGCCGGGTCGGCTTTAGTGTTGGGACGGCAGGAGGAAATGATGCCGGGGCAGCCGTTAACAAGCTTTCTAAGGCAGTATAACATCACTCATGCGACCTTGCCGCCGACCGTACTGAATGTGTTGGATGAATCCGGATTGGAAAACCTCAAAGTAATCGTTTCCGCGGGCTCTGCCTGCAGCGAAGAACTCGCAAAAAGATGGTCCGGAAATCGGCTGTTTATCAATGCCTACGGACCGACGGAAACGACGGTCTGTGCAACGGCGGGGATTTACGAAGGATCCGGTCGTCCTCATATCGGCAGTCCGATTGCCAATACAAACGTATATGTATTGGATCAAAACCAGAAGCCTGTGCCGACAGGCGTTGTTGGAGAGCTGTGCGTCGGCGGAATGAGCCTTGCGCGCGGGTATTTAAACCGGCCGGAACTGACAGCCGAAAAGTTTATTTCACATCCGTTTGCATCAGGGGAAAGATTGTACCGGACGGGTGATCTGGCCAGATGGCTGCCTGATGGACATCTCGAGTTTTTAGGAAGAATAGACCATCAGGTGAAAATTCGCGGATACCGGATTGAACTGGGGGAAATTGAGAATCAATTGCTCAAGCTTGACAAAATCGACGAAGCGGCGGTTATAGCCAGGAAGGACGATGACCACAGCGATTATTTGTGCGCTTATATCGTCTCCAAAGAAGACTGGACATCAACCGAGATCAGTGAATGGCTCGAAAAAGAGCTTCCTCACTATATGATTCCGGCTTATTTTGTCAGACTTGATAAGCTGCCGCTCACATCAAACGATAAAGTCGATCGAAAAGCCCTTCCTGCACCTGACAGACATGTCGCCACAGGAGCGGTATACGAAGCGCCGCGGAATGACACAGAAGCTAAGCTCGTTGACATCTGGAGGGATGTTCTCGGTGCCGGAGACATCGGTATCAGCCATCACTTCTTTGCAGCAGGAGGAGATTCGATCAAGGCGTTGCAAATCGTCTCAAGGCTGTCCAGGCTTGGCCTGAAGCTTGAAATGAAGGATTTGTTCGCCAATCCGAGAATCAAGGATCTTGCCAAATATGTTAAAAAACAATCACAGAGGAAAAATGCCAATACAATCGTCACGGGACATGCAGAACTCACTCCGATCCAAAAATGGTATTTTGCTAATAACAAAGAAGAACTGGATCACTTTAACCAGTCATTTGTGCTCTTCAGAAAGGGCGGATTTGACGAAAGCTGTGTCAAAAAGGCTTTCAATAAAATAATGGAGCAGCACGACGCGTTAAGGATGATCTATGAAGAAAAAGGCGGGGACTTCATTCAGTACAACAGAAGCTTTCGGGAAGATCTGTTCGACCTGGATGTTTATGATGTAAGAGGTCTTGATCGTCAAGCGGAAAAGGTATATGAGCTGGCGACGAGCATTCAAAAACTATCATCGATTAGAAAAGGAAAACTTGTTCATCTCGGCATCTTCCGGGCTGATGAGGGCGACCACCTGCTCATTGTAATCCATCACCTTGTCGTCGACGGTGTATCGTGGAGAATTCTGTTTGAGGACTTCGAAACATTGTACAGTCAGGCATTAAAGGGGCAAACGCTCGAGATCGGCTACAAAACGGATTCCTATCAAGAATTCGCCCGCAGGTTAAAAGCATACGCCCACAGCCGAACATTATCGAAGGAAGCCGAGTATTGGCGGAACATTGCCAAGGCTCGTGTCCGGTTTATTCCGCCAAAGAACGTATTAAAGGAAGATGTATACGAAAACAGCACGACGTTGAGCATCAAGCTCGGCAAAGAGGCAACAGCGGACCTTTTGCGAAACACGAACAGAGCCTACAATACCGAAATCAACGATATTTTGTTAACGGCATTACTGACCGGAGCAAGGGACATCACAGGTGAAAACAAACTGAAGGTCATGATGGAAGGCCACGGCAGGGAAGATATTTTAGAAGGCGTTGACATCACGAGAACAATCGGCTGGTTTACGACGATGTATCCGGTGCTTCTTGATGCAGGAGAAGAAAAAGCCCTCTCCCAACAGATCAAAATGGTCAAAGAAACGTTGAGAAAAATACCGAATAAAGGAATCGGCTACGGGCTATTAAAGTATATGGCTGAAGACCCGGATTTCACCAACGAAGAAAAAGCCCGGATTTCATTTAACTATTTAGGCGAGATCGATGCCGACATGAACCGCGGCGAATTTTCCGGCTCCAGCTTTTCCGAAGGGGAAAGCATCGGCGGAAAAATTGCGAGAAGTCATTCTATCGAAATCAACGCCATCGTGATGAATCATGAGCTGGTGATTCATACAACCTTTAATCAAATGGAATACGAAAAAGATACGATCAGCCGGCTGAATCATCAATTAAAAGAACGCCTGGAACAAATCATTAAGCACTGCACGCAACAGACGGAAAGCGAACGAACGCCGTCCGATTATGGAGATACAAATATCAGTTTAGCCGAACTTGAAGAAATCAAAGGAAAATACAGAAGCGCCATTGAAAAAATCTATCCGCTCGCCAACATGCAAAAAGGTATGCTGTTCCATGCCATCGAGGATCATACCTCAGATGCATATTTTCAGCAGACGGTCATGGATATTGAAGGATATGTCGATCCGGCGATTCTTGAGGCAAGCTTTAATGACATCATGAAACGGCATGAAATCTTAAGGGCCTCTTATGAATATGAAATCGTTGAAGAACCGAGGCAGATCATCATCGAAAACCGCAGCATCGATTTCACCTATTTCAATATCGCGAAAAGCTCCGCCCAGCAACAGGAAATGTTCATTGAAAGATTGCTCAATGAAGATCGAAAAAAAGGCTTTGATTTAAGCAAAGATGTACTGATGAGGGCTTATTTGCTGAAAACGGCGGAGCGCTCGTACCGGCTTGTCTGGAGCCATCACCATATTTTACTCGATGGCTGGTGCCTTGGCATCATCATGCGCGAGCTGTTTGTCATCTATGAAAACCGGATGAACGGCAAAGCCAGTCCATTAAAGGAGACGAAGCCGTACAGCGATTATATCAAGTGGCTTGAAAGACAGGATCAGGAAGAGGCCCGTCAATATTGGCGCGAATATTTGAAAGGGTATGAGGAACAGGCGCAGCTGCCTACATTAACAAAACGCAAAAAAAGCAGCCGCTATGACCGCCGGGAGAAGGTCATCCATTTGTCAAAACAGTTGACAAAACAATTGAAGGAGCTCGCTGCCAAAAACAGCGTTACGCTTCATACGGTAATTCAAACGATTTGGGGCCTGATGCTAACGAGATACAACAAGATCGATGATGTCGTGTTTGGAACGGTCGTATCTGGCAGGGAAGCAAACGTAGACGGAATCGAAGACATGATCGGTCTGTTTATCAACACCATCCCGACAAGAATCAGATTCAATGAGCAGGCGCGTTTTAACGATTGTTTGCAAAAGGTTCAGGAAGATGCGATTCAAAGCAACCGCTACAACTATATGAATCTCGCTGAAGTCCAGGCTTTGAGCAGCTTAAAGAAAGATCTGATCGATCATATTCTCGTATTTGAAAACTATGAAGCTGATGAACAGGACTTTGAAGAGAGTCAAATGAAGACAGGCTTTAAGGTGAATGAGATCAGCGCTGCCGAACAAAGCAATTACAGCTTTAGCATGTCGGTGACTCCAGGCGAAGAGCTCACACTTGTTTTGACATATGACGGCAATGTCTATGACAGGGATATCATCAACAATATCGAAGGTCATATCAAAAGGGTCGCTGAGCAAGTGACGGCAAATGAGAACCGGAAAATTGCAGAGATTGACATGCTGGCGGAGGAAGAAAGAAAGACGCTCCTATATGAGTTCAACCGGACAAACGCAGATTATCCAAGGAATAAAACGATCCATCAATTATTTGAAGAACAGGCGGAACGGACGCCTGGGCATACTGCGGTTGTATTTGAAAAGGAGGAGCTTTCTTACAAAGCATTGAATGAAAGGTCAAATCAGCTGGCGGGACTGTTAAGGGAAAAAGGCGTCAAACCTGACATGATCGTCGGCGTTATGGCGGAACGTTCTGTGGAGATGATCGTCGGAATGCTGGCGGTGCTGAAAGCCGGAGGCGCATACTTGCCGATCGATCCCGAATATCCGGAAGACCGGATCAGGTACATGATCGAAGACAGCGGCATCAGCATCCTGCTGAAAAAGGCGGACAAACAGATTGACGTTGATTTCACCTGTATCGATATGAACGAAAAAGGGCTGGCAAAAGACATGGCCGCAGAGAACTTAGGGCACACGAGCGGCTCTTCCGACATGGCTTATGTCATCTATACTTCAGGTTCGACCGGAAAGCCGAAGGGTGTCATGGTCAACCATCAATCAATTGTCAATACGCTTTATTGGAGGAAACAATCGTATGGCTACAGTACAGCCGATGCCACGCTTCAAGTGCCGTCCTTTTCTTTCGACAGTTCTGTTGAAGATATTTTCACGACGCTTATATCTGGGGCGAAGCTGGTTTTAATTAGAGATTTACGGATGAATCCGCGTGAGATCATCGGCGTGCTGCGAACGCATAAAGCGACAAACTTGCTGGCCGTTCCGAGCTTTTATCTAAACCTGCTCGACACGATTGAGCAGCCTTTAGACGATTTAAGATTTGTCACGGTCGCAGGGGAAGGCTTCAATGAAAGTCTGATCCGGCAGCATTTTGAAAAGCTGCCGAACGTCAAATTGTTTAATGAATACGGACCGACGGAAAACAGCGTTTGCTCAACGCGGGGCGAGCTGCGAAAAGATGACGAAAAAGTCGTCATCGGCCGGCCGATCAGCAACCACAAGGTTTATATTTTAAATCACAACCAGCAGCTGCTGCCGTTGGGCACGCCCGGTGAACTTTGTCTGAGCGGGGAAGGCCTTGCCCGCGGATACTTAAACAGACCAGACCTCACGCTTGAAAAATTTGTTCCAAACCCGTTTGCTCCAGGGGAAAGCATGTACCGGACGGGGGATCTCGCAAGATTTTTGCCTGATGGTCAAATCGAATATTTAGGAAGAATCGACCACCAAGTCAAAATCCGCGGATTCAGAATCGAACTGGGCGAAATCGAAAACCAATTGCTGAAAATCGAAGGCATTGACGCGGCAGCAGTCATGGCGCGGGAAGATCAAGCCGGCGGCAAATACCTATGCGCATATATCGTCGCGGACAAAGCGGCAGGCGTTGCAGACGTCAGAAAATGCTTGTTAAAGGAACTGCCGGATTACATGGTGCCGTCATACTTTGTCAAGCTTGATCAATTGCCGCTTACGGCAAACGGCAAAATCGACAGAAAAGCGCTCCCTGAACCTAGCAGCACAATCAGTGAAGCGACGTACGAAGCACCGAGGAACCGCACAGAGGAAAAGCTTGTCTCAATCTGGGAGGACGTTTTAGGGATCGAAAACATCGGAATCAGCCACAATTTCTTTGAACTTGGCGGCCATTCCTTAAAAGCTGCGGCATTGACTGCAAAATTGCATAAAGAAATGAAGATTGAAGTCCCTTTAAGACAACTATTCGAAACACCGACAATTAAAGACATCGGTGATTTTATCGAATCCATGAAAGAAAGCCCGTATGCGTCCATCACACAGGCGGAAGAGAAAGAGTATTACGCATTGTCATCCGCACAAAGAAGGCTGTATATCCTTAATCAAATCGAACCAGGCGGCCTCTCTTACAACATGCCTTTCGCCATGAAAATTGCAGGAGATTTTGATGTCGACCGGTTCGAGGATGCTTTTCGGCAATTGATAGAAAGACATGAAGCCTTGAGGACGGCCTTTGTGATGGTTGACGGCGAACCTGTACAAAAAATCGAAAAAGAAGTTGATTTTAAAGTGAAGTACGGGCGACTCGGGCAGGACCCGTTAGAAGAAAAAATCAAAGCGTTCATCAAGCCGTTTGCTTTGGAAAAAGCGCCGCTTTTAAGAGCGGAAGTATTAAAAGCGAGTGGCGATGAACATGTACTGATGCTCGACATGCACCATATTATTTCAGACGGGGTATCCATGGCCATTTTCACAAGAGAGCTGGCCGAGTTGTATGAGGGGAAAACATTGCCGCCGTTAACGATTCAGTACAAAGACTTTTCAGAATGGCAAAAACTTTTTTATCAAAAAGATGAGGTTAAACGCCAGGAAGACTACTGGCTCAACGTTTTTCAAGGTGAAGTGCCGGTGCTGAATTTGCCGGCGGATGAAAAACGTCCGCAAAAGCGTTCGATTGAAGGAGATATCGTTCAGTTTGAAATAGACGGCGAAACGTCCGCCATGCTGAACAAACTGGCGAAAGAGAACGGCGCGACGATGTATATGTTGCTTTTGGCGGGATATACAACGCTCTTGGCGAAGTATACAGGCCAGGAGGATATCGTTGTCGGCTCACCGATCGCGGGAAGGCATCACAGCGATTTGAAACATGTCATCGGACTGTTTATCAACACGCTGGCGATGAGGAACCATCCAAAAGGAGACATGCCATTTGCCGACTATTTAAAAGAAGTGAAAGAAACGGCGCTGAAAGCTTATGAAAATCAAGACTATCCATTTGATGAACTGGTTGAAAAACTTGATGTCAAACGGGATATGAGCAGACACCCGCTGTTTGATACCATGCTTGTTCTGCAAAACTTCGACGGCGATGAAGCGGACATCGACGGCTTGACCTTCCAGCCGCTCCAAACCGAGGTGAACATCTCAAAATTTGATTTGACGCTGACAGCCGCTGAGACAAATGAAGGCATTCAATGTGTTTTCAACTACAGTACAAAATTGTTTAAGCGATCGACGATTGAAAGAATGGCGGGCCATTTGATCAATATTTTAAAGGAAGCGGCAAACGATCCGCACATGCCGTTGAGCGACGTCAACATGCTGTCAGATGAAGAAATGAACGCGCTCTTGGATCAAAATCAAGGAAAACAAGCCGATTATCCTCAAGATCAAACGGTTCATCAGCTGTTTGAGCAGCAGGCTGACAAAACGCCGGAGCAAACAGCGGTGGTCTATGCGGATGAAAAGCTGACGTACAGGGAACTGAACGAAAGAGCAAACCAATTGGCGCGGCTTTTGAGAGACAAAGGAGCAGACGCCGATCAGCCTGTGGCGATCATGATTGAACCATCGCTTGAGATGATCATTTCCATGCTGGCGGTACTGAAAGCCGGAGCCGCTTACGTGCCGATCGAGCCGGAGCAATTGGCCAAACGGACGAATGAGATTTTAAGTGACAGCAGAGCCGCAATATTGCTTGTCAAAGGCTCTGTCAAAGAAAACGTCGCGTTCGCTGGAGAAATCGTCAATGTTGCCGACGGTTTGATTGATGCGAAGGTCGCGTCAAACCTGTCTGCATCGGGTTCAGCCGATCAGAATGCATATATTATATACACATCAGGCTCCACCGGAAAGCCGAAAGGCGTATTTGTCAGACACGGGAATGTGGTGAATTATACAACATGGTTTATGAAGGAAGCTGGTCTTACAGAAAACGACAAAGCCATGCTTGTGTCCTCATATGCGTTCGATTTGGGCTATACGAGCATCTTTTCGGCACTGTTAAGCGGAAGCGAACTGCATATCGCACGAAAAGAATGCTATACAAATGCGCACCGGGCTTTAAAGTATATCAAAGAAAACGGCATCACCTATATCAAACTGACGCCGTCTCTGTTTAACATTTTTGTCAATGATCCGGGCTTTTCCGCCGAAAAACCTTGCGCCACTCTCAGGCTGGTCGTCTTGGGCGGGGAGATGATCAATACAAGGGATGTTGAGACATTTTACAACCAATATCCGGATCATGTAGTCATGAATCATTATGGCCCGACGGAAACGACAATCGGCTCAGTCTTTAAAGTGATCGACCCGGAACACCTCGATTCTTTCAAAGAATGTCCGGTGATCGGCACCCCGATTCATAATACGAATGCATATGTGCTGGACGAAAACATGAAGCTGCTTCCGGAAGGTGTGTACGGAGAGCTCTGCATCGCAGGAGCCGGAGTGACAGGAGGCTATGTCAACAGACCGGATGAAACGAAAGAAAAATTCATCGAAAACCCGTTTGCACCGCATACAAAAATGTACAGGACAGGGGATCTCGCCAGAAGGCTGAGCGATGGAAATATCGAACTTGCAGGCCGGATAGATACCCAAGTGAAGGTAAGGGGCTACAGAATAGAACCGGAAGAAATCAAAAACAGGCTGTTGGCTCATGATGATATCAAGGAAGCCTTTATTGCTGCAAGGGAAGACCATAAAGGTGCAAAACAGCTGTGCGCCTATTTCACAGCAGACGCCGAATTGCCGTTCGAGGACATCAGGACGTATCTGATGCATGAGCTTCCAGAATATATGATTCCGTCTTCATTTGTCCAAATTGAGAAGATGCCGCTTTCAGCCAACGGAAAGATCGATACGGCCGCATTGCCTGAACCGCAGCCGGGAAAAGAGACGGAATACGAACCGCCGCGGAACGAGACGGAAGAAAAGCTTGTTCAAATATGGGAAGAAGTACTTGGCATTGACAAGATCGGGATCACTCATCACTTTTTTGCAGCAGGCGGCGATTCCATCAAAGCGCTGCAAATGATCTCAAGATTATCAAGAGAAGGCCTGTCACTAGAAATGAAAGATCTGTTTGCAAATCCGCAAATCAAGTCTTTGAGCCGATATGTCAAAGCCGAATCTGATAAATCAGCATCATATGAAACGGTAGAGGGCGAGGTTCTCTTGACCCCGATTCAACAAGAGTATTTCTCGTTGAACAAAACGGACAGGAACCATTACAACCATGCGGTTATGCTTTATCGGAAAAACGGATTCGACGAGAGCATCGTCAAACGTGTGTTCAAAGAAATCATCAAACATCACGATGCACTCCGGACGGTGTTTACAGAAGAAGACGGAAAGATCATTCAGTACAACCGGGGACCGGACAAACAGCTGTTTGACCTATTTGTCTATGATGTCTCGAGCGAAAACGACCAGCCTCAGAAAGTGTACCAATTGGCCACGGAGCTTCAGCAAAGCATCGATATTGAAACCGGCCCTTTGGTCAAACTGGCGCTCTTCAAAACGAATAATGGGGATCACCTGCTGATCATCATCCATCACCTTGTGGTCGACGGGATCTCCTGGAGAATATTATTTGAAGATTTGGCGATCGGGTACAGCCAGCTAGCGAATGGAGAAAAAGTCGAATTTTATCCGAAAACGGCTTCCTACCAAGCATATGCGCGGCACATAGCGGAATATGCAAAATCCGTCAAACTGCTTAGTGAAAAACAGTATTGGCTGAAGGCTATAGCTGAGGGCGTCGAATTCCTGGATATGAATGAAAATGCCGGAGCCTTCAAAGTTGAGGACAGCCGGACATTCAGCACGGAACTCGAAAAAGAGGAGACGAAGCGGCTTTTAAGAGAAACAAACCGAGCTTATCATACCGAAATCAACGATATTCTGATCACAGCGCTTCTGGTGGCGGCAAGGGATATGAACGGGCAAAATCAATTAAGAATCACGCTGGAGGGGCATGGAAGAGAACAGGTGGCTGATGGCATCGACATCAGCAGAACGGTCGGATGGTTTACCTCGAAATACCCGGTATTCATCGATCTGGGACAAGAAACAGACATGTCCAGAACGATTAAAATGGTGAAAGAGCACTTGCGAAACGTGCCGAACAAAGGCATCGGCTACGGAATTTTAAAGTATCTTACTCGGGACAGTGAGATCGCTAAAGGCGCAGCATCTCCAATCCTGTTCAATTACTTGGGGCAGCTTGATGAAGACATCAACAGCGGAGAATTTTCTTCATCACATCTCTCGCCGGGAGAAGCAGCCGGAAAGGGCATCACAAGAGAACATCCGCTCGAAATCAATGCGGTGGTCTTCAGGGGAAAACTGGCCATTCAAACGACCTATAACACAAGAGCGTACAGTGAAGACGTCGTCAGAGCTTTTGCTCAAAACTATAAAGAAGCTCTTAAAGCGGTCATTCGCCACTGCGCGGAACGAGAAGAGACGGAAAAAACGCCGTCCGATTACGGAGACAAAGGCATCAGCTTAGATCAGCTTGAGGAAATCAAACTGAAATATAAAGGGATGGAAATCGAAAAAATCTATCCGCTTGCCAACATGCAAAGGGGCATGCTGTTCCACGCGCTCGAAGACAAGGAATCACAGGCGTACTTTGAACAAATGGCCATCAATATGAAAGGTTTGATCGATGAGCGTCTATTTGCAGAAACCTTCAATGACATCATGGAAAGACACGAGATTCTAAGGGCCTCTATTGAGTATGAAATAACGGATGAACCAAGGAATGTGATCATCAAGGACAGAAAGATCAATCTTGACTATCATGACTTGCGAAAGCAGAGTCCGGCGGAACGAGAGCAAGTGATTCAAGCGTATCGCAAAGCAGATCGGGAGAAAGGTTTTCGCTTAAACAGCGAACCATTGATCAGAGCCGCGCTGATGAGAACCGGGGATGACAGTTATACGTTCATATGGACAAACCACCATATTCTGCTTGACGGCTGGTCCCGGGGAATCATTATGGGAGAGCTGTTCCACATGTATCATATGAAAGAAGCCAGGCAAAAACACCGGCTTGAAGAGGCAAGACCGTACAGCGATTATATCGGGTGGCTACAGCAACAGGATAAAGAAGCTGCAAAAGCGTACTGGAGAAACTATTTATCAGGCTTTACCGAAAAATCGCCGATTTCGGTTTTGGCGGGTTCTTCCGGACATGCGAAATATAAGCGAAAAGAGGCCGTCATCGAATTCCCGGAACAATTGACCGGCCGGATCACAGAACTTGCCAGCCGTAACAATGTCACCTTCCATACCGTTTTACAATGCATTTGGGGAATGCTTTTGGCAAGATACAATCAAACGGATGATGTCGTATTCGGTACAGTCATTTCCGGAAGGGATGCACAAGTAACCGGAATTGAAAAAATGGTCGGATTATTCATCAACACTGTACCGACGAGAATTAGACTGGACAAAAGCCAAAGCTTTAAGGAACTCATCAAAAGCGTTCAGGAACAGGCTTTGGAAGGCAGGACATATCATGACATGAATTTGTCGGAAGTACAGTCGCTCAGTGAATTAAAAAGAGAGCTGCTGGATCATATCCTGATTTTCGAAAATTACGCGGTTGATCAGAGTGCATTTGAGACAAGCGGCAAACGCGGTGCCGGTTTTGTCTTTGAAGAAATTCACGCCGAAGAACAAACAAATTACGGATTTAATATTGTGGCAGTCCCGGGCGAACGTTTGGTCATCAAATTGACTTATGACGGAAATATCTATCATGACCACATCATCGCCGGTATCAAAGGACACCTTCAACAAGTGATGGAACAGGTCGTCCAACATGAAGATCAGTCATTAAACGATATCACAGTCCTTTCCGAAGCTGAAAGAAACAGGCTGTTGTACGAATGGAATGACACGAAAGCGGAATATCCGAATCAGACGATTCACCGGCTGTTTGAGGAACAAGCCGAAAAAACCCCTGAGCTTGCTGCGGTTGTCTCAGGAAATGACAAACTGACATACCGTGAGCTCAATGAAAAATCAAATCAGCTTGCCAGATACCTCAGGGACAAAGGGGTCAAAGCGGATACGATTGTCGCCATCATGGCAGAACGCTCACCGGAAATGGTGGTCGGAATCATGGGGATTTTGAAAGCCGGAGGAGCCTATTTGCCGATTGATCCCGATTATCCGGAAGAAAGGATCAAGTATATGCTTGAAGACAGCGGCGCGGCCATCATCCTTGCGGATCACAAGCAGGACTTGGGCACACTTCATCAAGAAGCCGTCGAATTAACCGGAGATTTCAGCAGTTATCCGGCTGACAATCTGGAACCGGCGGGTAACGCCGACAGCCTTGCATATATCATCTACACGTCAGGTTCTACAGGCAAACCAAAAGGGGTGATGATCAGGCAAAGAGGGCTGGTCAACTATATTACCTGGGCTGACCGTGTATATGTCCAAGGCGAACAGCTCGATTTTGCCCTCTACTCATCCATTGCCTTTGATTTAACGGTGACATCGATATTTACGCCGTTAATCTCAGGCAATCGGGTGATTGTGTATCGGCATAGCGAGGACGGAGAACCGCTGATTCGAAAAGTGTTCAGAGACCAAAAAGCCGGGATTGTCAAATTAACCCCGTCTCATTTAAGCCTTGTCAAAGACATGGATGCCAGCGGATCAAGCATCAAACGCCTGATCGTCGGCGGGGAAGATTTAAAAACGGAACTGGCCAAAGAAATCACGGAGAGATTTCATCACAACATTGAAATCTACAATGAATACGGTCCGACCGAAACGGTTGTCGGCTGTATGATCTATCAATATGATGCCGGATGGGACCGCCAAGTTTCTGTCCCGATCGGCAAGCCGGCCTCCAATGTCCAGCTCTATATTTTGGATGAGCGTCAGGAAGTGCAGCCGGTCGGAATTGCCGGAGAGCTGTATATCAGCGGAGACGGAGTCGCAAAAGGCTATTTGAACAAACCGGAGCTGACGTCTGAAAAATTCCTGCCAAATCCGTTTTTACCGGGTGAAAGAATGTATCGCACAGGAGATCTTGCGAAGATGAGGCCGGATGGACATATTGAGTATCTGGGCCGGATCGATCACCAAGTCAAGATTCGGGGCTACCGGATCGAACTTGGCGAAATCGAGCATCAATTGTTAAGGCACAGCGATATAAAAGAAGCGGCGGTTGCCGCCAAAACAGATCAAAACAACGATCAAGTTCTTTGCGCATACGTCGTTTCCGAAAGAGACATCACACAGAAAGACATCAAAACGTTTTTGGCGAAGGAGCTTCCGGAATATATGGTGCCGTCCTATTTGCTGAAGCTTGATGAGCTGCCGCTGACACCAAACGGAAAAGTCGACTTGAAGGCCCTTCCAGAGCCAGATCGAAGCGCGGGCGCTTTACTGGAATACGAGCCTCCAAGACACGAACTTGAAGAAAAAATGGCCGCCATTTGGGAAGACATCCTGAATATCGAACAGATTGGCATCAACGCCAACATATTCGATATCGGGGCGAATTCTTTAAACGTCATGTCATTTGTCTCTAGGCTATATGCAGAGCTTGGCTTCAGAGTTCCGTTTAAGGACATTTTCTCCAAGCCGACCATTAAAGAGCTGTCTGATTTTCTGAAGCATGCACAAGACCTGCTGAAAGACTACACAGATGATTGCATGCAGCTGACCAGGGCGGAAGAAGGCGGCAAAAACCTGTTCTGCTTCCCGCCGGCCGCGTCGATGGGCATTGCCTACATGGGCTTGGCCAAACATCTAAAGCAGCATTCGGTGTACAGCTTCAACTTCATTCCATCCGCAAACAGGATTCGAAAATACGCGGATATCATTAAAAACATTCAAGGTGAAGGGCCATACACATTAATCGGCTATTCATCCGGCGGAATCCTGGCATTTGATGTGGCGAAAGAATTGAACCGGCAAGGATATGAAGTCGAGGATTTGATCATCATCGATTCAAAATATCGGACAAAAGCCGAGAAACATCAGTTCACAGAGGAGGAATACAGAGAAGAGATATCCAAAACATTTGAACTTGAGAAATACCGCGACGTAGAGAAATTATTGAGCGACTATTTAGTGGACTTGGTGATGAAGTCTTATGTCTATATACAAAACACGGTCACAACCGGCGCAATTGACGGACATATCAGCTATATCAAGTCAAGCGACAATCAGCGGGGTGAAAATATGATGATGTGGGAAAAAGCGACGTCCAAAACCTTTACAGTCGTTCAAGGAGCCGGAACCCATATGCAAATGATCTCCAAGTCCCATCCCGACATTCTTGAAAGAAATGCAAGATTGATCCATGATATCATCAATAAGACTGTCAAAATATGAACAAAACGGCATCCTTTTCAGGGTGCCTTTTGTTTGCCTTATCAAGTCTCTGTTATAATGAAAGGCAAAGAAAAGAGAGGAAATATTTCAAAAAACAAGCAGCAGCGGGTGCTGCGGTGTGAATATCTATCAAGACAAAATAAAAGCGGGTGAACCAAGTGGAAGCCATTCGAGTGCTCATAGCGGATGATGAAAAAGAAATCAGAGATTTATTGAAAACCTATTTAAAAAGAGAGTGTTATGAGGTTGACGTGGCAGTTGACGGAGAAGATGCGTTAAGGCTGTTTGAACAAAACCATTACCACCTCGTGATATTGGATGTGATGATGCCGAAAATCGACGGCATCGAGGTTTGCAGAAGGATGAGGAATCATACGAATGTTCCGATCCTGATGCTGACCGCCAAAGACCTTGAAGGCGATAAAATTTTAGGACTGTCCATCGGTGCTGACGATTATATAACAAAGCCCTTCAGCGTGAACGAAGTGCTTGCGCGGATCAAAGCCATGCTGAGGCGCTTTTTGGTCCTCGGCAGCGAAAGCCGCTCCGATGAACAATCGTTGATTCAATTTAAAGGATTGACCATCGATTTGAAAACATATACGGTCACCGCAGGCGGACAGGAGATCTCCCTGACGGCGAAGGAGTTTGAACTGCTGAAATTTTTCGCCTCAAATCCGGGGCAGGTATTTACGAAAACGCAGCTGTTTCGAAACGCATGGAGCGATCAATACATAGAAGATGATAATACGGTCATGGTGCATATCAGAAGGCTGAGAAAAAAAATAGAGCCGGACCCTTCCGATCCGCAATTTATTCAAACCGTTTGGGGAATTGGCTATAAGTTTGTAGGTGAGAAAGATGCTGACCGATAAAAAGCTGCTGCTTCTCATTCTGCAATGTGCGGCGATTGCAGCACTTTTGTTCATCTATATGAAAACGGCTTCCCTTGGGGTTTTCAGCACAATGCTGTTTATTTTTCTGTTTGCCGTTACCGCGCTGCTGTTTACGATGAGGCTTCGCTTCATCGATCGCTTAAAGCTGATCGAAACCGAGCTGAAGCGCGTGGCGGATGGAAATTTAAGAAGAAGATTGCTGGCGAAAGGCGGTCAGCCGTTTAATGAAATCATTTTTTCCATTAACGAATTGATAGAGCAGCTTGAAAAAGTTCAAATCAACGCCGCAAAATCGGAAGCGGCCAGAAAACGGCTGCTGTCTAATATTTCCCATGATATCCGAACGCCGCTCACATCAATTATTGGCTATGTTGATGCATTAAAAGACGGGGTCGCTTCTTCAGAAGAAGAGAAACAGGAATATCTCAATATCCTTTCTAAAAAATCCAACAGCCTCAAGCAATTGATCGATGAAATATTCAACATGGCGAAATTGGACGCGAATGAAGTCCAGTTGAAAACAGAGTTTTTTGACCTTGCCGA
The DNA here is from genome assembly GCF_018333035.1 of Bacillus sp. J41TS8. Taxonomy (NCBI): domain Bacteria; kingdom Bacillati; phylum Bacillota; class Bacilli; order Caryophanales; family Bacillaceae; genus Bacillus; species Bacillus sp. J41TS8. The sequence goes on along the minus strand of NZ_BORF01000006.1, from coordinate 59,242 downwards.
AGTCGCTAGGGAAACGCTGATCGACTTTTTGCCGGAACTGAAAAAACATGACATTGATTTGAATGTGCAGATTCCGGAAAAGAAATGCTTTGTTATCGCAGATCGTCTCAGCTTGATCCGCGTGATCGAAAACATCGTGAGAAACGGGATTCACTATGGAAAAGCGGGAAAAGTACTTGGAATCGAACTGACGGAATCAGAGCATGAATATCAGCTTCTCATCTGGGATCAAGGTCCGGGAATTCCGGAAAGCGAGATTGAAAACGTGTTTGATAGAATGTACCGCAGAGACCGGTCGAGAAGCCTTGATGACGGGAGCGGCCTGGGGCTTGCCATCGCCAAATCGCTCGTCGAAAAAAACCGCGGACGCATATGGGCACAGAGCGTCCCGTGGGAAAAAACGACGTTTGGTTTTTCGCTGCCTAAACAAAACCATCTCCAATCATTTAAGAATTAATTAAGAATTGGTTAAGAAGAAGTTAAATCCTTCTGTTTATGATGTAGTTATAAGGCTAGTGAAAGAGAGTGGATCAACTTTGAGCACAATTATTAAAACGACGGATCTCACGAAAATGTACGGGTCGCAAAAGTCTGTAGACCATCTCAATATCAATGTAAAACAAGGAGATATATACGGCTTTTTGGGACGGAACGGCGCCGGCAAAACGACGACGATCAGAATGCTGCTGGGTCTGATCAAACCGACCAGTGGGCAGATAGAAATTTTCGGAGAAAATTTTTTCAAGAATAAAAAAGAAATTTTAAGAAGAATCGGATCTATCGTGGAAGTGCCCGGCTTTTACGCGAACTTGACGGCGAGGGAAAACCTGCTGATCAATGCGAAAATCATAGGTATCCATAAAAAAAATGCGATCGATGAAGTATTGGAGATCGTGGGCCTGCAGCATGAAACGAAAAAGCTCGTCGGCAAGTTTTCCTTGGGCATGAAACAAAGGCTGGGAATTGCAAGAGCCTTGCTTCACTATCCGGAGCTGTTGATACTGGACGAGCCGACAAACGGCTTGGACCCGATCGGGATCAAAGAAATGAGAAGACTCATTCATTCTCTCGCCAAAGAAAGAAACATCACCATCTTTATATCAAGCCACATTTTGTCTGAAATCGAACAGCTCGTCGATCATGTCGGGATCATTCATGAAGGAAAACTGCTTGAAGAAATTCCGTTTGACCATCTTAAAAAAAGAAACCGCAAATATCTGGAATTTCAATTATCCGATCAAAATAAAGCGGTCGTTCTGATGGAACAGCATTTTGATATTCATGACTACGAAGTTCACCAGGACGGGATCATCCGGGTATACTCCCATTTGGGCCAGCAGGGAAAGCTCAATAAATTGTTTGTCGAAAACGGAATAGACGTATTGAAGATTACGATGAGCGAAGACAGTCTTGAAGACTACTTCGTGAAGTTGATAGGGGGCGGGACGATTGGCTAATTTGCTATATACCGAATTGCTGAAGCTGAAACGTTCACAGATGTTTCTGGTCAGCATCTTGGGAGCGGCGGCAGCCCCTTTCATCTGTTTTATATCGTCTTTGGCTAAAAAAGCCAAGTACCCTGATGTACCGATTCGCTTCAGTGAGACCTTTTCCGATACCAACCTGTATATTGTGCTTTTGATCGGAGTCCCGTTGTATGGTGTGATTACATCATATTTATTCAATCGGGAATACGCTGAAAGCACGCTAAAGAATCTATTGACGATTCCTGTTTCAAGAATCAGCCTGATTGTCAGCAAATTGGTTCTGCTTCTCATTTGGATCATGATGCTGACGTTAATCGCCTGGGTGCTGACGCTGCTGTTCGGGCTGATCGGTCAGTTTGAAGGGCTCAGTTCGGCGGTTTTAATTGAAGGGTTTAAACAATTTATGATAGGCGGGGCACTTCTTTTCTTCCTGGTCAGTCCGATTATATTTGTGACACTGCTGTTTAAAAACTACGTGCCCACCATTATCTTTACGATCATTATATCAATGGTCAGCATTATGGTATACGGCACGGAATACAGCGCTTTATTCCCTTGGTCAGCGGTATGGGTGATCGCTTCGGGTACGTTCTTTCCGGAATATCCGCCCGAATATTCTTTTATCAGTGTTGCCGCCACAACCGTTCTTGGATTAGCCGCGACAATCGTTTACTTTAAAAAAATCGATATTCATTGATGCAGGAGAGTCTAAGGGAATGTGTGACACATGTTTGCACATTCCTCATTCCGATAAGGCTTTTTTGCACAATTTAAATGGATATATTTAGAATAAAAGTACAAAAAAGGAGATTGAAACATGTCTTTTTCAGAATTAAATATTGATGCTTTTCGTTTCATTAATGATTTGGGAAAAGAGTATTCGATGCTGAATCCGGTCGTTTACTTTCTAGCCGAATATATGATGTACTTTCTCGCATTAGGTCTTGTCGTTTATTGGCTGACCCGGACGACAAAAAACAGATTGATGGTCATTTATGCAGTCATCGCATTTGTGGTTGCCGAAATTCTCGGGAAAATCATGGGCTCTCTGCATTCCAACTATCAACCGTTTGCAACGCTTCCGAATGTCAACAAGCTGATAGAGCATGAAATTGACAATTCGTTTCCGAGCGACCATACGATTTTGTTTTTTTCAATTGGTTTTTTAATCTTTCTGTTTCACAAAAAGACGGGCTGGCTGTGGCTTGTACTTGCGTTTGCCGTGGGAATTTCCCGCATTTGGTCGGGCGTTCACTATCCGCTCGACGTTGCGGCGGGAGCCCTTCTTGGCGTGTTGTCAGCTCTGTTTGTATTCTGGACAGCACCGAAGCTGTCATTTATTCATCAAATGCTGTCCCTTTATGAAAAGGTGGAACAGCGGATTGTTCCTTCCAAAAACAAATCGAACGATAAATCGAAGAACTTTTAAAGGATGAGGCTGCCTTGGATTAGGCAGCCTTTGCTATGTGCACTCACAAATAAACGCTCGGCTTCCTCATCCTCCAAATTTAAGGCGGTTCCTGGCAGTAAGAGTATATGACCGTCTCCATGAAGGAAGACGGTCTGTCGAGTGCTTTGTTTTTTACGAGTAGGAATTTTCAGCTGTTGAATCGCATTCCAGGTAGTATAGGTTCCTCTTCTTCCTCCTTTTTTCATTCTCATTATAAAAGGTGCGAGCTGCCCATGACAAAAATTCCAAATAATAGGAATTGAATATAAGTAAAAATATGGTATAATATCGAATATATATAGGAGGTGATAATTTCCAATAGGTAATGATAAAATGGTCCATTCTGCTAGAAATCTATTTTTTCATCCATTAAAATGAGAGAACTCGGACCTCAAATTGTTTTGGATGCGGCAGTAGCTTATGGATGGCAGCTGAAGACGTACATACGAATATGATCAAAAATACGGAGGGAAACGAAATGAAAAAAGCGATTTTAGGGTTTTCTTTGTCTGCGGCGCTCCTGGTTCCATCCTCATTCGCTGCGGCTGCTGAGGACGGGCAGCTGACAAGTGAGCAAAAGGAACTGCTTGAAGCCAAGACAGAATACGTGCAATCACTTCCTGAACAGGCATCTGTCCAAAGCGGTGTGACGGCATATGCAGGAAAAAGGCTCACAATTAAAAGGGGAAGCTTCCTCGCCTGGTCGAAAGATTATATCGACTGGTACTACAACGGCAAAAAAATATCGAAAAGCAGCGGATCGCAGGATGTCGGCTACGTCTTTCCAAATGTCGTGAGGGCAAAGGGGATTAAAAGGTATTATAAGTCTTCAGGGCTTCACAAATGGAGAGCGAAAAAAACGCTGAGCTTCGGTACCGTTACACCGTGGGGAGATGTTGAATTCGCCAGCTCAACCTTTACAGACAGAAGGTGGGTCAATAAAAAAGGAAAATACGGAAATGATTAATTTGCCGTAAGCCATTTCATACAACGCTGCTAAAAGACTATTTTGAAATTAATGGCAGCGTTGTATAATGGAGAATGTTGCAACACCATCCTGATGCAAGAAAGGGTTTTTTAAATTGATCAAAATCGATGACCTGACGAAATCTTATGGAAACAAAACGGTATTCAACCGTCTCAACATGAATATCGAAAAAAACAAAGTCACCTTCCTGATGGGGGAAAACGGCGCCGGGAAAACGACGCTCCTGAAATGCCTGCTCAAGCTGGAACATTTCGAAGGCGGCATTCTGTACGACGGCGAGCCGCTTGAAGCCGTCAGGAGCAAAGTGCACGTCATCTATGACGATTCCCCGTTTTACGATCATCTGAGCGGCTATCAAAATATTAAACTGTTGATCAATCAACCTGCCGGCAAAGAAGAGCTGGAACAATTATCGCAAAAGTTCCTCGGCCGGGCGCTGCTGAAAAAAAAGGTGAAGACCTATTCATACGGACAAAAGAAAAAGCTGGCTTTAATGATCGCTGCATTAAACAAACCGTCATATTTGTTTTTGGATGAGATATCAAACGGGCTTGACTACCGGTCCATGATGGAGCTTCAGAAGCTGATCAATGACTGGTCAAGCACGATGACGATTGTTGCCGCCGGCCATCAGTTTGAGTTTTATTCCTCAATCGTCGATCAATTATACGTGTTGAAAGACGGTTCAGCTATCCACATAGACAATTTTAAAACGAATGGAGCAGAATTGGGCGATGTCTATAAAGAATATTTATAATATTTTCAAAAAAGAGCTTGCATTTCAATCGTATTCTAAAATGCTCGTCATTTTATTGCTTCCTCTATTATTCATTTCATCCGGATACATATATGTACATTATAAAAATACAATTGACAGCTATCAGCAGTTTAAAAAGACTGAAGACGAATATAAAGAACTCGGCATCGATATTAAGCAGGCGCTGGCGTCGCCCGTCAAGGTGAAGGAAGGGGAGCTGAAAAGCGAGGATGGCGACGGAGAGATCGTCGAAAATATTTTAAGGTTTGACTATGAGAATTTCGTCTTGTCCCTCCATCATCTGGAGCCCAAGCAGTCGGTTATCATGACGCTTGAGCTGATGGGCTTCATCATTTTTCCCTTGGCTTTTACACTGTATGCCATCTATATCTCCTCTTACGACATCAGGTTCAAGACGGTGAAAGTGAAAGCTGTCAGTCATGATTGGAAATCCGTTCTGTTGGCCAAACAGTGTTCGGTTTACATGGTGATGGCTGCCGCCGTGATCGCCGTTGTATGTACGGCATATGTGTCAAGCCTCGTCTTTTATTCCCTGGCTTCAAGGGCCATACCGGTCGGCGAGTTCACAATACCCGCTGTTTCAAAAAGCAATATCCCGCTTCAGCTCGTTGTCGTTTTGGCGGTCAGCTTCATTTTTTCGACGATCGGATTTTATTTGGGCGTCCTCTTCAGAAGCTTTATTACGCCTGCTTTGCTTTATATCGTTTACAGCCTGCTTATCCCTGCTTTGGGCAGGTTCGATTTGAAAAACCTGCTGTCTAATCTCGGGCATGCGGTTTTCAGTTTCAGCGGCGGCTTTAAACTGTTTACACCGGTGAAGGTGGACATGATTCCGGTCGTCATCATTTTAGCCGCATCCGTCGGCTTGCTGTCTGCGGTTACTTATTATATGGCGCACAGGCAAAGCAAATATGTCGTTTGAACAAAGAGCGCAGGCACTTGCGCTCTTTGTTCTTTTGCAAGCGACGGATGCCCGTTGGCTCAGGTTTGGCAGTCGAGTGTCAAACGGTTGGAACAACAGAATCTGCCGTCTCTGGATGAGGCGGTTTTTTTGATTGAAACCTTGTTCCTCGTAAATATTCAAAAAATTCTATATAATAATAAAGCGGTCTCAGAAATTCATGAACTTTTTAGTAAACAGCTTTTGAACAGAGGGCAGGTGAGAACAATGGCGAATCAGGATTTGAATTTGCACACGTTATATACGAGTCATACCCGCGATGCCTGGGCAAATCTCGGCGGGCATATGGCGGTAGAAATGACCGAAGAGGAAGTAAAAAGGCTTGAAGGTTTAAATGACTATCTGTCTTTGGAAGAAGTCGAAACCGTTTATGTTCCGCTGGCGAGGCTGCTTTATTTACACCGGACAACTCAATATGAACGGAACACCCGGGTGAACGGTTTTTTGAACCATCCGCACGCGGCCAAAATTCCGTTCATCATCGGGATTGCCGGAAGCGTCGCGGTTGGAAAAAGCACGACGGCCCGCATCATTCAGACTGTGCTCTCCCGTTTGCAGGAACGGCTGAAAGTCAGTCTGATCACAACCGACGGTTTTCTTTACCCCAATGCGGTGCTGACAGAAAAACAGATGATGTCGCGGAAGGGGTTTCCGGAAAGCTACGATGTCAAAGCATTGCTTGAGTTTTTAAACGATTTAAAATCCGGCAAGGAAATCGTTCGCGCACCCGTTTACTCCCATTTAACGTACGACAGATTGGAAGGGGTTTACGAAACGGTTGAACAAGCGGATATCGTCATCATCGAAGGTGTCAATGTGCTGCAGACACCGACGATCGAAGACGACCGGACAAAACCGCGGGTTTTCGTTTCCGATTTTTTTGACTTCTCGATTTATGTGGATGCCGAAGAAGACCTCATTATCAAATGGTATCTTGAACGCTTTCGCATGCTCAGAGAGACGGCATTTCAAGATCCGAGTTCTTATTTCCATAAATTCAAAGACCTTGCGGACGAAGAAGCGGACCATATGGCAAAGTCAATATGGGAGACCGTCAACCGTCCGAATTTGTATGAGAACATTCTGCCTACAAAATTCCGGTCTGATTTAATCTTGAGAAAAGGTGAAGGCCACAAGGTGGAAGAGATTCTCGTCAGACGGGTGTAGAAGAGGAGGCTTGCATGATCCATCATATTGAACTGTATGTTTCAGATTTGGAAGCGTCGAAGCGCTTTTGGGGCTGGTTTCTCGGCGAGCTCGGCTATGAGGTTTTTCAACAATGGGAAGACGGGATCAGCTGGAAAGCAAACGGCGCCTATCTCGTGCTTGTGCAGGCGAAAGAGGAGTTTGTCAAAGCGGGTTATCACAGGTGTCGCGTCGGCTTAAACCATCTTGCTTTTTACGCGGCATCCAAAGAACAAGTCGACGAAATGACAATGAAACTGAGGGAGCGGGGATGCCGCATTTTATATGAAGACAGACATCCGTTTGCCGGCGGAAGCGGGCATTATGCCTTGTATACCGAAGATCCCGATCGCATCAAAGTCGAACTTGCGGCGCCTTGAGGCGGGCGTCCGCCGGAAGGCCGGCCTTTGACCGGGCCGGCCTGGTTTCACTTAATGCTCCATCGTTTTTTTCGAACTTAATTTGACTTTTGCTTCTTCTATTTTGAGCTTCCGGAAGGCTGCCACCAGGAAAGGAACGCCGCAAATGGTGACAGCAGCCAGGATTGCAAAAGTGAAAAACGGCTTTTCCGCTCCAAAGGCGTCCAGCAGCATTCCCCCCGCCCAAGGGCCGACCACGCTTCCCAGCTGGGTGAAGCCCATAGCCCCGAAGTAAGTGCCTTTCAGCTCAGGCCGGGCAATCCGGTCGACCAGTAAATCCATCATCGAAAAGAGAAGCACTTCCCCGATCGTAAACACGATAATGATCAAGACGATGGACCATAGATCGTGGAAAAACGAGAGGCTGAACAGGCTTCCGCTAATCAGCACATTTCCGGCAATCAGCGATAAAATCGGTGAAAACCGTTTGGCGATATGTACGATCGGGTACTGTACGGCAAGCACGGCCAAGGCATTCAGCGTCAGCATCATGCCGAACACTTTCGTCCCGTCTTCGATAAACGGGCTGGCCGCCATGTATTGTGCGAGCGTCGATGTGAAGTGGGAATACCCGAATAAACAAAGAATCGAACCGATTAGTGTAATCGTAAATACCCGGTCTGTTTTTGTCACCTCCAGCGCGTCCCGCACTTTTATACGCTTATTCCGCTCAGTTGCCGGTACGGTGTGGTGTTTAAATTGAATGACCAGCACCGCCGTATAAATAAAATAAATGAAAGCCGCAATGAAAAACGGCAGCGTCGTTTTTGAAGATCCGAGGTACAGGCCTAAAAGCGGACCGAAGACGACGCCGAGGTTGATCGCGGTATAGCGGAGATTAAAGACGAAAAGGCGCGTTTCGGGTTTTGATACGTCTGAAAGCAGCGCTCTTGAAGTCGGTTCAAACAAGGCGCGGCATAATCCGTTTAAGGCATTCATGACAAAGAATGTCCAGACATGATCGGCGAGTGCGAAACCGGCGAACACGAACGTCCAGCCGAAAATCGAAACGAGCATGATGGTTTTCCGGCCGAACCGGTCTGATAAGTACCCGCCGTAAAAGCTTGCCGCAATTCCGATCAGAGAGCTCGCTGCAATGACGGCGCCGGCAAAGCCTGAAGAGGCGCCTTTCACTTGTGTCAAATAAATTGCTAAAAAAGGGATGCTCATGGCTGTGCCCATACGTCCGAAAATGGTTCCGACAATAATGGTCCAGCTGAGCGGGTGGATGTTCTGCCATTTTTGTTTCATGATAAACTCTCCGTTACGTTTTGATTTGTTTATCATACATGAAACAGATGGCGGTGAATAGAGGAATTTCTATATGCTGGATGATCAAAGGCTTCCTGCATAAAGGAAGCCGACAGGAAAAATCGATTTATGATGAGAACAAGCCTTGATTTGTGACATAATCATAGATGACATCCTCGATATGGGCATGCAGCCCCTCATTCGGTTCCTCGATCCGCCTTTCCTGCAAAGCCAGCTTCAGGATTTCTTTTTCGCCGGGGCTGAGCGGATCGGTTGCAACATTGCGTCCGTACTGCTTCAGCGCCTGTCCGAGCATTTTTTCAATCAGTTTCTCATCCATTTTTCTTCTCCTTTAGGAGCGCTTTTTCTTTTATCTTACTAGGAAAAAACGAGGTTCTCAAGGGAGCTTTCAATTTGAGCCATTAAACCGAATGCGGCGGCATTCCGAACTGGAATGATCCGCCATGTCACCTTCTTTCCAAAGAAGGTGTTTTTTATTGCTTTCAGCCAGGATTTTCTTTGGATAAAATTACGCCTGGAAATCGAACGTATATTCGGAGTATAGTATTCATACACTAATTGTACGAACATCAGTTCTTTTTGGAGGGAGAGAGATGGATTACGGTCAATATCCGTCGCGTTCGGTTTTGTGCGTTGATATGCGGAGCTTTTATGCAAGCTGTGCCGCAGTCCTGCTCGGACTTGATCCGATGACTTGCCTGCTGGCGGTTGTCGGAAACACGGAGCGGCAGGGGAGCATCGTTCTCGCTGCTTCTCCGGCTCTGAAAAGAGAGTTCGGCGTTCAAACGGGAACAAGGCTTTATCAGCTGCCGGATGATCCGCGCATCAAGCTGGTCAATCCGAAGATGGGGCTGTTTGTCCGTGTTTCTACAGAGCTCACCCGGCTGTTCTGCCGCTATGTGCCGCCTGATGCCATTCATACGTACAGCGTGGATGAAAGCTTTATTCAGGTGGACGGTGTTAAGAGCATGTGGGGAGACGCCCGAACGATTGCGATGAAAATTCAAGATGATATGGAAAGGGAGTTTGGCCTTCCCTGTGCTGTCGGAATCGGACCGAATCTGCTGATGGCAAAGCTGTGCCTTGATCTTGAAGCGAAAAAATCAGCAGACGGGGTGGCCGTCTGGGGCTACGAAGACGTGAAAACGAAGCTGTGGCCGCTGTCTCCGCTGCGCCGCATGTGGGGAATCGGCTCCAGGCTGGAAAAGACGTTAAACCGGATGGGGATTTTTACAGTCGGTCAGCTGGCTCACTATGATCTCAAGCGGCTTGAGAAAACATTCGGGGTGATGGGAAACCAGCTCTATTATCACGCTTGGGGCATCGACCTTTCAGCGATCGGAGCGCCGCTCTTGGAGGGGCAGGTCAGCTATGGAAAAAGCCAGATTTTGCTTCGCGATTATCCGAATCCGGAGGAAGTCAAGCATGTCATTCTTGAAATGTGTGAAGAAGTGGCCAAAAGGGCGCGCGCCCACCGCCAGGCGGGCCGGACCGTCAGTCTTGGCGTCGAATACAGCCGCGATGAGCTTGGCGGCGGGTTTTACCGTTCAAAAACAATGGAAAGCCCTTCAAATGTCACCCTTGATCTCTACCATACATGTCTGGCATTGTTCGAGCGGTTTTATGCCGGCAAAACGGTTCGGAAAATTTCCGTCTCTTTGTCCAATATTCAAGACGACACCAATATGCAGCTTGATCTTTTTCGTCCCGATCAGGAAAAGAAGCGGCAGCTCGGGTACGTGATGGACGGCATCAGAGAACGGCACGGATCAACAGCGCTTTTGCGGGCTGTTTCCTATACAAACGCCGGGACGGCCCGGCTGCGGTCAAAATTGGTCGGAGGCCATCAGGCATAGAAAGGAGAATCATTTATGCTTCGCGACAGAGGCAGTATCAAATGGGTTTCCATGATGCTGCCTGAGCACGTGGAATTGCTCAGGGAATATCATGAAAGCCTTCAAAAACTCAAAAAACCGATCCTGGATGAACAAAAATATGAAGAATTTAATGAAATCATTTGTGAAGCGATGGCAGAAAACAGAATGTTGCAATTTGCCTATTATCGGCAGGGGGAAGTGAAAACGCTGGCCGGCCGGATTCACTATGCCGACGCCCTGAAAAGGGAGCTGCGGATCGTAAGCCGGGCGGATGAAATATGCATTTTAAAGATGGAGGATATCATTGAGATTGAATACGATTGTCGTTTATAATAGAATCAGTATTCGGAGGTGGATAAAATGGTAAATGACATTCATTTGCCGACTGCAGCGTCTCATGCAAAGCCTGTTATCTTGAAAGGCGATACTTTGCATGAGGCGGGGTTATAAACAAATCGCCTAAAAAAAGCAAGGTATCATTTCTGATCATCCGGCTTTGCACCTTATTTTTAAATATAGATCCATAAATAAGGAGCTGGCAGAAATGAAGACACCTTTTATCAGAAATGACCAATATAATTTTATTAAGTTTCAAACGGACAGCCTTGTTCAGGGACATGCGAACATCAATGACGAAAACGTACTTGACGCTTTGAAATGCAATGCGCTCGATCAAGTGTTCAACCTCTTTCCTGATCTCAGCAGCGATCAAAAGTCTTTGCTGCAGAAGATGGCAGAAGTGGAAGACAGCGGTGAAGCGATGCGCTTTTTAGCCGAATTAAAGCCTCATGTCATTCCATTTCAGCGTATAACAGTAAAAACCGCTAAAAAGCTATTTTCTAAAGTGAAGAAGTTAAAGACGCCCGATTTTGAACAGATGGATTTCAGCGGATATTCCTACCTGGGATGGAATGATGCAGGATCAGGCAGAAAGTACATGATTGTGGATGCCGGCGGAAAGCTGACCGGAATACACGGCACCATCAAATCCAGCAATAAAAAAGGAATCTGCGCGATATGCAACAGGACCGAAGAGATCGGACTGTTCATGGCCCGGGTGAAAAGCGGGAAAGAAACCTATACAGACAGAGGCAATTATATTTGCTGTGACAGTGAAACATGCAATCAAAATGTGATGACGCTGGATCATCTGAACCATTTCGTCGCACAATTAACGAAAGAATAAACGAGAACCCCCCGGCTAAGCTTTAGCCGGGGGGTTTTATGATTTGGCTTTTAGCCTGCCTCTTTTGCAGCACTTCGCTCTCCGAAGAGACGGGTGGTCAGCCCGGGAACAGCCATACATAAGAATACGGAACGTCCAAGGCTGAATAAAAGAAAAGCGAGCCACAGCCCATGGTTTCCGAAAGCGGGCACAGCGGTAAAAAAGGCGGCCAGGAAGACGAGAACAGCCAAGAACATTGAATTTCTGACCGGGCCTATTTCAGTCGCTCCTGTAAAAATCCCGTAAAAAACGAGTCCGAAACTTGCGGCCAAAGGAAAGAGAGCGATCCAAATATCGTAGGTTTTCGCTGGTTCCAAAACGCTTTCAAGCGGTGTAAACAAGGGAAGGATTACACCTTTCAAAAGAAAGTAGCCGACTGAAAGCAGCGCGGCCGAGATCAGCGACCACTGGATCGAAAGGGAAAGCGTACGGGAATAAAGTTCCCGATCCATTCTTCCAACGGCTTTCCCGGCAAAAATGCTCGATGCATTGGCAAATCCATCAAACACATAAGCCATCATATAATGAATTTGAATTAAGATCGCATTTGCGGCCAAAACTTCAGCGCCGAAGCCGGCTCCTTTAGCCGTAAACAAATTAAAAACCGTTAAAAGGCACAATGTCCGAATCAATAGATCGCGGTTGACAACCATCATTTTTTTAAACGGTTTCGGGTCGAACAAAACCTTGACGGACGGCAGCTTAAACCGCATGGCGGCATTCGTTTTCACAAGCCAGCAGCCGATCAGGCAGCCCGTCACTTCCGCAATCAAAGTGGCTAGAGCGATGCCGTATACTTCCATGTGAAAGACGTAGACAAAAACGATGTCAAGCACGATATTCAAGACGTTCATCGAAATCTGCAAAAGCAATGTCACTTTGATAAGGGACATTCCCATCAGCCAGCCGAGAATGCAATAGCTGATTAAAGCAAATGGAGCGCCCCAAATCCTCAGCGAAAAATACTGCGAGGCGAATTCAGCGGTATGGCGGTCAGGCTGTATCAGCGTCAGCGCTGCGTATTCAAGCGGTTTTTGCAAGAGAATGAACATCAGTCCGGCAAAAACCGCGATGCAAACAGGCCGGGCAAGAGCCAAAACGCTCTCTGATCTGTTTTGGGAGCCGAGCGACTGAGCAGCGAACCCCGATGTGCTCACCCGCAAAAAGCCGAGGAGCCAATACATCGTATTAAAAATCATCGTTCCGACTGCAACACCGCCGATGTAAGCAGGGGAGGAAAGCTGCCCGGCTACCGCCGTATCGACCGCCCCCAGCAAAGGAGTGGTGATCGTTGAAATGATCAGCGGAACGGCGAGTGCTAGATAATGTCTGTGATTCATCTCTTATGACCCCCCTTAGGATTCAAACACCTGAAGCAGCTTTTTGGCATATGGGTGCCTTTCGGCAGAAAAAAGCTCTTCTTTTTTAAATTGATCGGCAATCTGCCCGTCTTTCATGACCATGATGCGATGGCTCATAAAGTGGACAGCGGCCAGATCATGGGAAATAAACAAATAGGAAAGCCCCATATCATCCTGCAAATCTTTGAGGAGGTCGAGGATCTTCGCCTGACTGGTGACATCCAGGCTTGCCGTAGGCTCATCAAAGATGATTAAAGACGGGTGAGTGCTGATGGCTCTGGCGATTAAGGCCCTTTGGAGCTGCCCGCCGCTTAATTCATGCGGATAGCGGTCAAGGAGGCTCGAGGGAAGGCCGACCATTGAGAACAGACGCTCAGCCGTCAGACGGCGGCTGCCTTGGAAGTCCTTTAAAAATGGCGGTATGTCTTGTTTGGAAACATCAAGCGGCTCCATAACTGAATCGATAATATTGAGCTTTGGATTCAATGATGCGGCCGGATTTTGAAAAACAGCCTGCAGCTTTCGGCGCAGTCTTCGGGTCTCTTTTTTGTTTATGCCGGGAAGCGGATGTTGATGAAGCCGAATCTCTCCGTGATCGATTTTTTCGAGCAGGAGAAGGCAGCGCGCGAGGGTGCTTTTCCCGCTGCCGCTCTCGCCGGCGAGCCCGAGGCATTCGCCTTTTCGAATGGAGAACGATACATTGTCAACCGCTTTGTGGCCGCAAGCGTAATGTTTTGTCAGATTGCTGACAAAAAGAACGGTTTCTGCTGAATGGGTCATCACGCACCTCCTGTTCCCGCCAGCGCCGCTTCCTTTGTTTCAGGCGCGGCTGTCAGCCTCGGCGGAGGATTTTTCAGCGGCGGGACGGCTGCGAATAAACGTCTTGTACATTCATGTGCCGGTTGTCTGATTAAATCAGCGGTTAAACCGCTTTCGACGATTTCTCCGTTTTGCATGACAGCGGTTTGATCGGCGTACCTTTTGACAAGCCGGAGGTCATGAGTGATAAAAAGGATGGCGCAGTTTGTTTTGGCGCGCATCACGGTGAGCTGTTGCAAGACGTCCGCGGCCGTGATGCTGTCTAAAGCCGTTGTCGGTTCGTCTGCGATGAGAAGCTTCGGGCGGAGCACCATCGCTTGAGCGATCGCGGCCCTTTGCAGCTGCCCGCCGCTCAATTGAAACGGGTAGCTTTCATATACTCTGTTTTCCGGCAGAGAAACCTCCCGAAAAGCGCGGAGAATCGCTTCTCTTCGCTTGTTTTTAGACCAATCGGTATGCGTTTTGACCATTTCGTCAATTTGTCTGCCGATCCGTATAAAAGGGGTGAATGCTCCGTGACAGTCCTGAAAAATACAGGCGATATCCTTTCCGCGCATGCGTCGGAGCGCTTTGCGGCCGGCTTGAAGCATCTGGCGGCCCTCAAATATCACATCTCCGCCGGACACCGTTAGTCCGTCCGGAAGCAGCCCGGCTATGGCCGAAGCGGTCAGGCTTTTTCCGCTGCCGCTTTCCCCGAGCAGCGCGAACCATTCCCCTTCATGGATCGAGAAGGAGGCATTTTTGACAATGGTGTGCTGTCGGGAGCTGATTGATAAGCCCTTAATGGATAACATCGGCATGCTAAGAAACTCCTTTCTTGTGTTTAACGTCAAACCTGTCCCTTAAACGATCACCGTACAGGTTGGACAACAGAACGATGAACATGATCGCAAGACCGGGAATCACCATAAGCTGAGGCGCATGCAAAAAGTAATGTTTTCCGTCATTCAGCATGGCGCCCCATTCCGGGTATGGAGGCTGAGCACCCAGTCCGATATAGGACAGGGCAGCAATCATTAACACCGTTTTTCCGATATCAAGTGTCGCAAGTACGGAAACGTTGCCGAGAACATGGGGCAGCAAGTGCTTTTTTAAAATCGCCCCGGAGCCTAAGCCCGTCAGCTCGGCCAAGGCGATGTAATCTTTTTGTTTTTCCGAAAACACCGTGCTGCGGACCAGCCTTGCATAGCCGACCCATTTGACAGCGACAACGGCTAATATTAAGTTCATCAGACCAGGGCCAAGCAAACCGCTTAAAACAATCGCGACAATATAGTCCGGAAACGCCATGACCGCGTCAACGATTCTCATGATCATCCGATCCAGCCGTCCGCCGAAAAAGCCGGAGACAAGCCCGACGGGAACGCCTATGAAAACGGAGATCAGAATCGCGGCCAAGGCGGTGCCGACCGTCGCTTTCGCACCGGCGATCATTCGGGAAAATATATCTCTGCCCAAATGGTCTGTCCCGAGCCAGTGCTGCAAGCTGATCGGCTGGAGACGGTTGGCCATATCTGTGCGGAGCGGATCGAACGGCAAAAAGAAGGGGACGGTGAACAGCGCCGCGGAAAACAGCAGCACGAACCACAGTCCTGTTTTGGTTCGGAATATAAGTTTGACGTTTTTTCTCATCGGCGTCCAGCCTCCTTTAAGCGAATTTCCGGATTGAGGTACCGATAGGAGAGGTCGACCAAAAGATTGATCAGGACAACCGTGATCCCCATGAAAAGAATGTACCCCTGAATGATCGGATAATCACGCTGAACGATGGCGTCAACGACAAGCTTGCCGACGCCGGGATATGCAAACAGGACTTCAATAATCACCGTGCCGCCGAGCAGGCTGCCGAGGCTGACCCCGAATATCGTGATGACAGGGACAAGACAGTGGCGAAACGCGTGAAAGAAGAAAATTCTCGCCTCGCTGATACCGCGCGCCCTGGCTGATCTGATGAAATCCTGACCAAGGCTTTCGATCAAGCTTGACCGTACAAGGCGGACATAAACGCCCGACATCGCGATCCCGAGCGTGAGAGAGGGGAGAATCAAATGTTTAAACGTTCCGGCTCCCATCGACGGCAGCCAATTCAGCCTGACGGAGAAGAGATCGATCAGTATCAATCCGAGCCAAAAGCTTGGGAGCGCGGCTCCCACTAAAGCGAGCAAGCGGCCGAGATGATCGATCCACCGATCCCGGTATAAAGCGGAAAGCGTTCCGACCGGCACGGCGATCAGCAGCATGACGAGAAGCGATGCGCCGGTCAGAAGCAATGTCGCCGGGAATTTCCGGCTGAGCTCGTCGATGACGGGTTCGTGTGTTGTATAGGATTTTCCCAAATCAAATTGGAAAAAGCGTTTAAACCAGTTCCAATATTGAATATAAACCGGTTTGTCCAAACCGAGCTCCTCTTTGAATGCCTCGATCTGCTCGTCTGTTACCGCTACATCATCTACGCGAAGCATCTGTTTCACCGGATCACCGGGAGCCGCTTTCATAAATACAAAGCTGATAAACGAAAGCAGGAATAAGAATAGAACCAGTTCAAACAGCCGCTTAGCGATCTGCTTCATTTCGTTTTCACATCCAAATCTTTCGTCAGCATATAATACTCACTTTTGCTCGTTTCCCAATTTAATACACCGTCTCGGTATGCCGTGATGTTTTCGGGAGTGACGATAAAAGAGTTCAATGTCTCCTTCTCGATCAATTCAGCTGCTTTTTTAGCAAGGCGGTCTCGCTTCTCTTTGTCGATTGTGCGGTTGAATTCCTCAATCCATTTGATCAAGGTTTGATTTTCGATGCCGCTGTAGTTTAAAGCGCCATTCGGCATATAGGCGGTGTTCAGCAAATAGCCGGCATCGCCTCTGGGCGCGGTCATCGAGCTGTATGTCGCCAAATCCCAATCATCGTTCTTCGCCAAATACTCATCGATATTTTCGACTTGGTGAATCTTAATCGAAATGCCCAGTTCCTTCGCATTTGATTCAAGAATTTGTGCGATTAAAGGCAATTCCGGACGAGACTGATAGGTTAGCAGTGTAAAAGATAAGGCTTGTCCGTCCTTCACGGCTTTGCCGTTTTCAAGCTCGTAGCCGGCTTTTTTCAGCTCAGCTTTTGCCGCTTCCAGTCCGCTCGGCTTTTGAACCGTACCGGCGGAAAACGGGAAATCCGCTAAGAAAGGTCCGTCTGCCGGCTGAGCATGCCCGTTCAAAATGCTTTCAGCGATTTCTTTGCGGTCCAGTAATGCGTCGAAGGCGCGGCGCAGGTGACGGTCAGCGAAATGATCCTTCTTTGTATTGTAGAGAATCTGGTGAACGCGCAAGCTCGGCACCGAATCAACGGTAATCGATGAATCTTTTTGAATTTGGTCAATATCCTCCACGCTCGGTCTGTAAATAATGTCGGCATCTTTTGATTGGAGAGCCATGACGCGGGCGTTTGCGTCTTCATTAAACGAAAATGTGACGTGCTTCAGCTTCGGTTTGCCGTCCCAATAATCGTCATACCGTTCTAACTCTATTTTATGGCCGGCCTCAAAAGAGGAAACTTGAAAAGGGCCCGTCCCAACGGGCTGTTGAGAAATGTTTGCTGCGCTGACGTCAATGATCGATGTGTTTGGATGAACCAACTCTGAAGGGAATTCGGGAAAAGGCTCCTTTGTTGTAATCGTCAATGTTTGTCCTGCAGCTTTGATTTCTTTAATTTTTAAGGCGTTATTCATCGCTTTGCTCTCGCGTATCGTCCGTTCTAAAGACGCTTTTACCGCTTTGGCATCCGCTTTTTTGCCATTTTGAAACGTCAGATTGTCTTTAAGGGTGAAGACCCATGTTTGTCCGTCTTTACTTTCCCAATCCTTGGCAAGCCAAGGTTCGATGGAAAGGTCAGCGCTGATTTTGACGAGCGTTTCGCTGATGCCGGCGCGGACCGCCGTATAATTGACATCGAGATTCGGGTCAAGGGTTTGACTTGGAATATTGAAAAGAAAGGTGAGTTTCTTCTCATCACCTTTCGCCGAGTCCGCGCCTCCGGAGGAGCAGGAAGCGAGAATGAAGAGAAAAACAATCGGTATGATCATGCGTTTTGCTATGTAAGCCATCGGTTACACCTCCAAAAAGTAATGGTTTCGATTTACCCTCATTATCATAGGGGATATTCCCTTTGTTGTAAACAGGAATGATTGCTCATGTTTGACGAACGTGCGGGGACAAATTTTTGAAGTCCGGCCTGCTTTTCCATATAAAATAGGTCTGCAAAAAAGAAAGCCCGAATAATTTGAAACAAGGGAGTTAATGGAACGATTTACAGGGGAAAAAAATATGCTGTTAATAAGATGTTCAAACAGCAAGTGAAAGGAGCCAAAAAGCGATGATGATTACAGTAAAAATACGCCATACAGCTGAAACCGAAGGCACAGACATAGGTGACTTCACTCCTGCTGAACTCGAAAGCATCGTCCAGACGATCAGAAAATACGGAGCTTGGCTTTCACCTGATGCCGACACAGATGATTATAAATTTACATTCCAGGATGCTAAATATAACCTCGAACAAAGAGTCTTTGAAATCATTGTGGAATAATCATATATCGACGGGGTTGACGGACACTGAATGAACGGTCGAAAAGGCGTTTATTTAGAGTCCTTTTTATTTTTGCCCGGGCGGGAAAACAGTCCTGATAAATGAGGAGCCTTGAAGAGGTCTCAGTCCTTCAAGGCTCCTTCGCTTTTACTGCCCGCTGGCGGTCAGTCCGTCTTTAAT
This sequence comes from Bacillus sp. J41TS8, assembly GCF_018333035.1. NCBI lineage: Bacteria > Bacillati > Bacillota > Bacilli > Caryophanales > Bacillaceae > Bacillus > Bacillus sp. J41TS8. The sequence continues at coordinate 40,662 of NZ_BORF01000006.1, read as the reverse complement.
CAAGGCATTCACTTTGCTGCTGAACAAAAGGCCGACATGGCTTACGCCTGAGATTTGCACATTGTTTGCACCATCAAGTTTGGAGAGGCTGTTTAAGACGATATAGTCGCTTGTGCTGTAAATCGAAGTGTATGAGATTTCGTTTCCCTGAGGCGCCGTGTTTGTAACCAGACGGTTAGCGCCGCCAAGGGTAACGACATGTCCGACTTTATGTGCGCCGTCCAGATTTTTAATATAATAGAGCGTATTGGCCCCGCCCATGCTGTGAGCGACAATATCGACCTTTGACGCTCCTGTTTGATTCAGCACATGTTTGATGTATTCGGATAATCTCGGCGCATTGTTTTTATTATTTCCCGTTTTATCGATAAAGTTGATGGCGTAAAGCTCACTGCTCGTCCAGCCTTGAGATTGTAAATACGATTTAATGCCGATAAAGTTATAATCAGCTCCGCCGATGCCGTGAACCATGACGACCGGATTGCGGGAAGCGGCGGAAGCTGTAGCAGGCTGGAACGAAAAGACGGACACGGCAGACAGCATGCAAATCAATAGAATAGATAAAAATGAATGACGACGCATTGTTTCTCCTCCTAAAAAAGTAATAAATTCACAACAACGACAATTCTATAAAACGAACATATGAAAACGAAGTGTAATTTTATCTATTTTTCCCCCAGAAAAAAGAGCAGTATATGAAACGTTTTTTTGCCGCTCCGTATGCAGGCTGCCTGTAGGGTAAGGAGAGTGAAGCTTTCCTGAGAGATGGCAAATCGATTTGTGCTCTTGAATGAGGACTAAGCACATTCTCCTATTTAATCTACAGACAGATTAAAATGGTAAATTGGGAGCGGAAAACGGTATAATAAGGAAACATATCCATCGCAGAGTTGCTGAACGTTTTGGCCGATGGTCAGATGCACTGTTGAAAAAGAGGGTTAAATCTTAATGAAAGCGTGCAGGATGCAGAGCGGTCCGCTGCATGTTAACAAAGTATCGATTGCTTATCAGCGGGAAATGGGGTTTTCGGTTGAAAAAAGAGACGTTTTGAATGATGACAGACCGGATCAAGATCAAGTTCTGTTTATTAAAGAATTGTGAATCAAAGGGGGATGAACATGATTTCAAAAACGCCGGAGCCGCCGTATTACGCGGTGATTTTCACATCGGTCAGAACAAACGGGGATCATGGCTACAAAGAGACGGCTGCGAACATGCTAAAGCTTGCCGCAGCACAGCCGGGCTTTTTAGGAGCAGAAAGCGCAAGGGACATGAACGGAAAAGGAATAACGGTTTCCTATTGGGAAAGCCTTGAAGCGATTGAAAAATGGAAGTTTCACAGCGAACACCGGCAGGCGAAGGAAAAAGGCCGAACGGAATGGTATTCCGACTTTGCCGTGCGGGTTGCAAAAGTTGAAGACGCGAGAATTTCAGAGCGGCACGGCCGGCCCCCGTCAGATGGCACCGGCGGAGAGGAAATGCAATGATTCAATTGTTAAATCATAAAGACCCGCACACGGCCCGCTGCATAGTAAATGTTCAAAGGCCGGCTTATGAAAGAGAAGCGGAGATTATTCAATTCCAGGGCATTCCGCAGCTGAATGAAACGGCATTTGATGTGATGGATTCCCGTGAAACTTTCATCGGCTGGTTTGAGGGAGAAGAATTAGCCGGAATCGCTTCCTTTATACATACAGCCGAAAAGCTGACGATCTGCAGGCTGGCCGTTCATCCCGTCCATTTTCGAAAAGGAATTGCGATGGCATTGCTTCGTTATCTATTGATGGAGAAGGAAGCCGAATCATTTGAAGTGACGACGGGAGCGGGGAATGAGCCGGCAAAAGCGCTGTATCAGAAATTGGGATTTTCCGAGATTGAGCAGTATGAACCTGAAAAAGGAATTGTTCTTTCAAAGCTGACGCTGCATGCGCCGAGAAAGGTTAAAGTCGTCTCCTATCAAGAGGAGTGGAAAGGCGAATTTTTCAAAGAAAAAAAGCAGCTTGAAGCGCTTTTCCAGAATGAAGTCTTGCATATTCACCACATTGGAAGCACGTCAATTCCGGGGATGAGCGCCAAGCCTGTCATTGACATGCTGATTGAAGTGAAAGATCTCGGCTCTGCCGCCCGCTTCGAAAAGGGGATGAAAATGCTCGGCTATGAACCGAAGGGGGAAAACGGCATTCCGGGGAGAAGGTTCTTTCAAAAAGGGGGGCGGAAGCGTACACATCATGTCCATCTGTATGAAAGCGGGCATCATGATATTAGGCGGCATCTCGCGTTTCGGGATTATTTAATCTCGCATCCGGAGCGGGCCGAAGAATATGCTGCTCTGAAGATGAAGCTGGCGGAGATGTTTCCGCTTGACATGGCAGGCTATATTGACGGCAAAAACGGCTGGATAAAAGAGACTGAGCGCTTGGCTGAACAATGGAAAAAGGCAGGGGAGGACAGGTAAGCCCCCTCCTGCTTCAGGCTCTGACACAAGAGTCAAACGTTCCTTTATGGCTTCCGTCACAGTAAGGCATTTTCAGCGCTTTTCCGCATCTGCAGAGCGAAAAAGCGGGTTTTTCAGGGAACGGGTTTCCATCCATATCGATCAGGTCGACGTCTCCCGTGACCCGGAAACCGCCGTTGTCCATCACTTTAATTTGCACTTTTTTGGGCATCATTCCACCTCCGAATCTCTTCATATTTATGCCTGACAGCCGGAAACAATGCGCTTTTTCCCGCTCCTGTGGTACAATGTCCGTAAACGAAACAAAGAAGGATGATATCATGCAGCTTGAAATCACTGCACAGGCAAAACAAGCCATTCAGCGGGCAACAGAGCCTTACCCTGATAAAAAGATCCAGCTCCGCTATGATTCCGAGGGCTGCGGATGCGCGGTCAGCGGCGTACCGGTTCTGTGGCTGACGGACGAATTATCGGGAAGTTGCGAGCCCCTTGAGACAAACGGGCTTCCGATTTATATTCAGTCATCGCAAAAAGTCTTTTTTGATGAAGCGATGACCATCGACTATTATGAGAAAGCGGGTGCCTTGATGCTGAAAAGTCCGGCACAGGTGCTTTCTCCCAGAATGAGTATTTTAGTGAAATAGGGTGGCGTTCGATTTGAATCAAAAGGTAAAATCTTTAAAGCAAACCGCTCAAAATAAAACATGGGCGTCCTTTTTACATCAAAATCATCCGTATACACTCCTTCATTGGTCAATCGGAGGGACAGAGTCCGTCAAAAAGGATGTCTGGCTTCTTCAAGATGAAATGACTTTTGAAACAAAGGAATTCGATACAATTGAGACGGCGATCTCCTGGATCGGCGATCATATGAGCGACATTACGGATATTTTGTAGCACAAAAAAGAAGGCGGACGAGACTTATGCTCGTTCGCCTTCTTTGCGCCGGTTTGTGATCTCTTGAAGAAAGTCCCGCACCGTGTTTTTGTAGCTGTTTCTGTTTTGGGTGTAGCTCATCGCGTGCGCACCTTTTTCAGCGATATAAAGCCTTTTCTCCCCCGGCTTTTTCTCGTAAAGCATTTCGCTCGATTCAGCCGGGATATAGTCGTCGTGTTTGCTGTGAATGAACAGCACCGGTTTTTTGATCTTCCCGACGACGGATAAAGGGGAGACATCACGGATGCGGTAGCCGTCCCGCCATCTCAAAAAGAGGCTGGCAAGCGGCAAAATGAAAGCTCCCGGAAGATGAAAATCTTCTTTCAGCCGGTAAACGAGCTGATCCTCAAATGTGGCAAACGGACAGTCGGCCACATAAAAATCAGCGTCGGCTTCGTCCATTCCCGCGTAAAGAAGCGTCGTGACAGCGCCCATCGATTCGCCGTGAATCCCGATCAGCGCGTGTTCGCCGTGTTTTTCACGAAGCCAATTGACCACCGTTTTCAAATCGTTTTTTTCATAATATCCGTAGCTCGTCGTTTTCCCGCCGCTTGTGCCGTGCCTCCGGTGGTCATATATGACGGCGTTCCAGCCAAGGTCAAGAAACAGATTCATATATTTGATCGAATTCAGCAGATTCATCGTCACCCCGTGGCAGATAATCACGGTGTTTTTCGTTTTGTGCGGGTGGACGTAGTATCCTTTAATATTGTAGCCGTAAGAAGAAGCGAGGATGATTTCTTCTTTCGGGAGAGCGGCAAAAGCTTTTTCATCATAATGGCCGTCGGCCGTTTCCCGTTCGATAATGTATTCGTCGGTCCGTTTTTTAATGTACATGATTTGATTCGTAAAATAGATTCCGAGCGCGGCAATAAACAGCAAAACCGCCCCGATAGCAGCCAGCCAAATCAACATCTGATGTATTCTTCCTTTCTTAAATGCTTCTTTCTTTATCATACCACACAACGATTGGCATTTGCCGAGAGAGACGGCTCACGAGTGACGGCTTGCCTGAACTTTTAGATTCCTGATAAACTATCATCACAAACAGGGAGAACGGAGGACAGGATATGGGAAAGAAAAAACAAGACCCAAATGCCCGGCAGCTGCTGAAAGATGCGCTCGCCGACGATTTGAAAGATAAACTTCAGCAAATAAAGAGCGAATTGAAAGAGGAGGATGAAAAAAGAAAAGAGCGTGAGAAAGAGCGGCTCATCAAGGAAAGACAGGAAAGGGAAAAAAACAAAAGCTTTGAAGAACTCCTCAACGAAAGCGGAATTGACGATTGGAGGAAGTATAAGTAAGAAAGCCCCGTCTGACCAAGAGACGGGGCTTTCTTACTGCTTTATTCGCGATGTGCGGTGTACACGCCGCGTTTTGTATAAAAGCGGAGCGCTTTGATTTCCTGTTCTGTCAGAGCGCGTCCGCCGACAGATTCAACGTTTTCCCGCAGCTGGGAGATTTTGCTCGCCCCGGGGATGACCGCGCCGACAGCCGGCTGGGCGAGAATATACTTCATCGCGGTTTCGGTCGCGGATAAATCAGGCGCCGTTTTTTCAATATCCGCTTTTGTTTTAACGAGTTCATCATAGGAATATGATAAATAGCCGTTTTTCTTGATCGCGGCGTTTGCGTCTGACAGAGGTTTTTCTGTCAGGATCCCTTTTGCCAAAGGTCCTCTTGCAATCACGCTGATTCCATGTTCTTCAAGGAGAGAAAGCCATTCCTCAGGCCGTCTGTCCAACAAGCTGTATTGCATCATGACCGTGACGATGTTTGATTTTTTGACGTATTCCTTAATGATGTTCGGCCGAATAGAAGAAATGCCGTAATGACGGATGACGCCTTCCTGTTTTAATTCTTCAAAGGCTTCGATCGTTTCGTCGATATTGTCTTCAATTGTGCCGCCGTGCAGCTGATAAAGATCGATGTAGTCGGTCTGCAGCCGCTTTAAGCTGTGCTTGACGGCTTCTTTTATGTACGCTTTCCGGGGATCCCAGAACCAGCCCGGTTTTCCTTCTTCCCAGCGGTTTCCTGCTTTTGTCGCAAGGATCACGTCTTGGCGCCTTGATTTGATCGCTTCACCGACAATCTCTTCGTTGCGTCCAAAATCGTACAGGTCGGCAGTATCCAAATAATTGATGCCAAGCTCCAAAGCTTCATCCAAAATTGACAGTGCGTGCTTTTTGTCTGTTCCGAGAGACATGCAGCCGAGGCCGACTTCACTCACCTGTAAATCGGAATGTCCGAGCGTCCTTTTTTTCATAAGCTTCACTCCTTTTTTTCTTACTTTGAACGTAATACAAAGGAGCGAAGTTTTCAACCCATCGGCATCGGAATCAGAAGTACAGCTCGAAGATGATCACGCTTAGGGCGCAAATCAAACAAACCGCGGCAGGGATGGCCGTAAAAAAAGGCTGCCGCGCCCGGAATAGGTGGGCATGAATGGCGCCTGTCATAAGCAGGGAGAACAACAGCCCCGAGCCGACAGCCAGATGCACATTCCAAATCCCGGCGATCATGCCGAGCGCTCCGACGATTTCAAGAAACCCTGTTACTGGAAGAAACCACAGCGGGTATTGATAATGGCGCCAATGTTCCACTTGAAAAGGAACGTGCATCGCCTTGATTACGCCTCCGATCAGCATAAATGCCGCCAATCCTGCTTTTACGAAAATAAATGCCACCATGTTCACTCCGTTTCTGGATGTTGCGGATTAATGAGCATCCCGTGGATCAAAAGATCCGTGATTTGTTTTGCGAGACTTGAGGGGTCTTTTGATCCGTCAAGCAAATAGATATCGGCAAGGTGCTCAATCATGCCTGTCAGGCATTCGGCAACGGTCTCCATTTCCAGGCCGGACCGGAAGTAGCCAAGCTCCTGCTCTGCTTTCAAGTTTTCTTTCAAGGCCAGTGTTAAATCTTTTTTCATTTTGCATGCTTCCGGGCTGAGAAAAAAACCGATGCGGGTCAAATCCGGGTCCTCTGCCAAAAACCGAAATACAGCCTCTACAGCAGCCGTTACCCGTTTTGATACGTGTTTTTTCTCGATTCCTTCTTCTAAACGAAACGATTCGATCAGATTTTTTAAGTTCGCGTGAAAGCCATTGATCAGCTCGTTATAGATGGCGTCTTTGCTTGGAAAGTATAAGTAGAAAGACGGCTGAGTCAGCCCCGCTCTTTTGACAATCGTACTTACTTTCGTCTCATGGAATCCCCGGTTTGCAAATTCGTTTGCAGCAACTGTGAGCAGCCGCTTCCGGCTTTCTTTACCTTTGCGTCCTTTTTCATTTCCCACATCCATCCGCCTCCAAAATAATACTTTCAAGTAATGTTACTGAAAAGTATTATTTCATGCGATCCTTCTTGATGTCAATCAAAATCATGCGATTTTCTTTTTCAGAAAGCCAGTCTTTCACATAGTGATACATTCGTCCGTATTCCTTCAGCTTGGCGCGGATTTCCCATGCTTTCCCCGACATGACGATGCGGTTGTTCAGCCGGTAGACCTTCATGGCGCGTCCCCCTTCCATGGTGTATGATAAAATGTATGGGATCAAAAGCCAGAGCAGAACTTAGGAGATGATCAAACTGAAGCATTTAGAGGAGAAAACCATATGTAAAGAAAAACTTTTTTCAGGCAAGGTGATCGATCTTTATCTTGAAGACGTCGAACTGCCGAACGGTAAAACGGGAAAGCGCGAAATCGTGAAGCATCCGGGCGCTGTTGCGGTGCTTGCTTTGACTGATGAAGGAAACATCATTTTGGTGAAGCAGTACAGAAAAGCGCTTGAACGGACGATCGTTGAAATACCGGCGGGCAAGCTTGAAAAAGGAGAGAAACCTGAATATACCGCGCTGCGGGAGCTTGAGGAAGAGACGGGATACACGGCGGCAAAGCTGGAGAAAATCACCGCTTTTTACACATCGCCGGGCTTTGCGGACGAATTGGTGCACCTGTACCTTGCCGAAGAGCTGACACCGCTTGAAGAAAAGCGCGAACTTGATGAAGACGAATTTGTAGAAGTAATGGAGGTGCCGCTTACAGGCGCGCTGAAACTGATGGAAACTCAGGACATCTATGATGCGAAAACGGCTTATGCCGTGCAGTATCTGGAGCTGAGAAAGGCCCTGCAAGCAAAAAAATGAAAGAAATATTCGCAGACATGCATATCCATATCGGGCGGACGGAATCAGGCCGGCCCGTTAAGATAACGGCTGCCAGAACACTTACGCTCGACGAAATTTTGATTGAAGCAAGCGAGCATAAAGGAATGGAACTGATCGGCATTATAGATTGTCATTCACCCGAAGTGCTGGCCGAAATTGAAAAAGGGGTGTCTTCAGGCCGTTATACAGAGCTTGAAGACGGCGGAATCAAGTATAAAGATACCGTGCTTCTGTGCGGGTCTGAATTGGAAATCAATGATGACAGATGCCGCGGCCCGATTCATGTGCTGGCATTTATGCCGTCGATCTCCGCAATGAAGCAGTTTTCCGCCTGGCTCTCAGAAAGGGTGACGAATATCCACCTGAGCTCCCAGCGCATCTATGAGACGGGCATCGGCCTGCAGCGGAAAGTGAAAGAACTCGGCGGCTTGTTCATTCCCGCGCACATTTTTACACCGCATAAGAGCCTGTATGGAAAAGGAGTCAAATTTTCGCTGCAAGAAGTGTTTGATCCGAAGATGATTGATGCGGTTGAACTCGGGCTGAGCAGCGACACCGATATGGCTTCACACGTATCCGAACTGAATCCTTATGCATTTTTGACCAATTCGGACGCCCATTCTCTTGGGAAAATCGGCAGGGAGTATAATAAGCTCCACATTAAACATGCCAGCTTTCAAGAGTTTTCACTTGCTTTAAAAGGACAAGAGGGGCGCTGCATTGCCGCCAATTACGGAATGAACCCGCAGTTGGGCAAATATTTTCAAACCGCTTGTGAAACATGCGGCCGTTTGCAGGAGGCAGGTGAAACGGTGTGTAAAGCGTGCGGAAGCCGAAAGTTTACAAAAGGCGTCAGCACACGTCTAAAGGAGCTTTACGATCAGGATGAAAGCCCGGTCAAGCGCCCGCCGTACGTTCACCAGGTTCCGCTGCAGCTGATCCCCGGCATCGGTCCGAAAACGATTCAGAAGCTGAAAGATGCTTTCGGCACTGAGATGAATATCCTTCACCGGGTAAAAGAAGGCGAACTGAAAGAAACCATTCGTCCGCAGACGGCTGAGCTCGTGATCAAAGCAAGGAACGGGGGTTTAGAGCTGAAAGCCGGAGGCGGCGGAACCTATGGAAAAGTGCAGAGCTAAAGGGGGCTTTAGAAAAAGGGATGGAGTGGAAACTAAAATCGTATGAGGAATTGTCGAAGGAAGAACTGTACCGAATCATCAAGCTTAGAATAGACGTCTTTATCGTTGAACAAAACTGTCCGTATCACGAGCTTGATCACTTAGATGAACGGGCACACCATTTATTTCTGAGCCAAGAAGGAGAGATCGCTGCGTATTGCAGGCTGTTCCCGAGCGGCACGGCTTACCCGGAGGCGTCAATCGGCCGGGTGATCGTCCGCAAAGAAGACAGGGGAAAGGGATATGCGCAGACGCTTCTTGATCAAGCGCTCCGCTTTTTGGAAGGCGAGCGGGGAGAGACAAAGGTCAAAATCAGCGCCCAGAATCATTTGCGTTCCTTTTACGGCTCCTTCGGATTTAAAGCAATATCAGACGTCTATATGGAGGACGGCATTCCGCATGTGGATATGATCAGAACGGCAGAAACCGTATGACTTGCGTTCAGCCCCACGCCTTTCTATAATAGTAAGGTAAAAATTTGACAGGAGAGTGGGGAACATGGCCAAAAGCAAGGCAAGGAAAAAGCGCGAACACATGTTGAGAAACACAGGCAAAGATGCCGCCGCATCAAGAGGCAAGGCGCCTGACTTCAGCACGCACGTCAGAAAAACGAAAAGCAGGCGGGAAGAGCTTGCAAAGCTGCATATGAAACATAAACGAAAGAACCCTTATGATTTGCTTCATGAAGATCATAAGGGTTCTTTTTTTAGAAGATGCGCGAATACATGCATGTGTCCCGATGTTCGCTTAAATCATTCGAAAGGTCATCGCTTTGTAAAACGGCCTCCAGCTGAAAACCGAGGCGCTCCGCCATTTTTCTGCTTTTCGTGTTCATGCTGTCACAGCATATCTCAAGCCGCTTGGCTTTGATGTGTCCCCTCGCGAAATCAATCAGTCCGTTAAGCGCTTCTGTCATGTACCCCTGTCCGGCAAATTCAGAACTGCGCCAATAGCCGATTTCAAACCGTTTCGCTTTCCAGTTCATGCGGTGAAGGCCTGTGCTGCCGACGAACTTTCCCGTTTCTTTATGGAAAATATGCATCCGTAAATCGTTGCGCAAAATAAAATCGGCCTGTGCCTGCCTGACGTTGATTTCTACATGTTCTTCCTCGGGCATCTCCCTTGCAAACGGCATCCACGGCTTAAGCTCTGAAAACGAAGCTGTAATAGCGTCATATACAGCCTTGCCGTCGCCGGCGCGCGGCGCTCTGATGAGCAGACGCTCTGTTTCAAAGCTGTCCGGAAAATCGAGCAGTATCGGATTCATAGCGTATTCCTCCTGCAGACGTTATTCATGGAATCTTGCCATCGCAACGACGTGATCCGAAACGGCCTAACTGCCGCACTCGGCTCCCGTTTGCATCGTCTCTTTCAGTAGAATTGTGGAAAATATTTGATAATATGAGTCTATCATAAGCGGCCTCTGAAAAAAAGCGGACAGAAGAAAAGGCGTTTTTCTCTAGCAAAAAATCTTTTTCCCATATTAATTATCCGCTTATTTGTCTTCCGTCTTCGTATTGAGCCGTTTCATTTAAAATGGAGGCCGGCGGATGGATGCGCATCAAAAGGATATAGGCGAAGGAAGCGATCAGCACGCCCGAAAACCAGGAGATGTCATAAAGCGGCTTCATGGCGGGGATGTAAGAGCCGATCAGAGACATCAGCGCCCCGAGAGCAACCGCAGCAAAAGCCCTGTAATTATAGCCTTTATAATACATGTACTGCCCGCTTGCAGAATAGAGATCTTCGAGGCAGAGCGTGCGCTTCCGGATGATAAAATAATCGGCAAGCATTACGCCTGCGACCGGCCCTAATATGCCGCCGATTGTGCCGAGAAAGGAAAACACGCTCGCTTCATTCTCCATCAGCTTCCATGGGAAAGTGAACAGGGCCAAAACAGCTGTCAAATAGCTGCCTCGCTTAAAATCGATGTATTTCGGCAAAAAATTGGCCAAGTCATAGGCCGGCGAGACAATATTTGCCGCAACGTTTACCGAAATGGCGGCGATGCAAAGTGTAATGACCGAAAGCGCGATCACATACGGGTTGTCAAAATGGGCGAGAATATCGACAACATCCCAAATCGGCTCCCCGTAGGCAGCCTGTGAGCCGGAGGTGACGGTAATGCTTGCAAATGCAAACAGTACGAATGTGCCCGGCAAACCGTAAAACTGCCCTCTGATTTGTTCTTTTTGAGAGGCTGCAAACCTCGTAAAATCGGGAATGTTCAAAATGAGTGTCGCCCATATGCCGATAATCCCCGTCACACCGGCCAGAAACGGCCAAATCAATTCGCCGAATGTCTGGAATTTTCCCGGCTGCGAATAAATCGGACCGAGTCCTCCCGCAATATCGACCGCCCACCACACCATTCCGCCAAAGACGAGATAAACGAGCGGGCCGGCCCAGACTTCAAACTTTCTAATCGACTCCATCCCGTGGTGGAGGACGAGCAGATGAATTCCCCAAAAGAAAACAAATGACAAAAGACCCGATAAATGCAATCCAAACAAATTCCAATCGCCGCCGATGTCTTTCCAGCCATTCCACACATTTAAGATCAGGATGTTGATCGCCGTGCTTCCCGCAAACGCTTGAATGCCGAACCACATAATCGCTACAAAACCTCTGAGGAGCGCCGGAATATTGGCCCCGTATATCCCGAAAGAAGATCTGATTAACACGGGAAAAGGCACGCCGTATTTTGCGCCGGCATGTCCATTTAAAGCGAGGGCTGCATAGAGCACGATCGAAGCGACAGCGATAATCCCAAGCACCTGCCACGGAGAAAGTCCGATCGCAATCAGCCCGCCAACCGTTGCGTAAGTCGGGATGTTATGGATGCAGCCCATCCAGATCGATGCGAAATTGACCGCTTTCCATGTGCGTTCCTCAGGTTTCAGTGGCTGCAGGTCGCTGTTTGAGAGTGTGCGGTCTGTTTGAACTTTTTCATGATGAACAGATTTCATGTAATCCCTCCGGTTATTTTTAAGGGAAAATATAACTTATTATTCTGAAAAATTCATTAGATAAACTAAACAAATGTTTCAAGGCGTTTGTTGAGGTTAACTAAACGAGCCGTTTGAAACCGTTATAAAAATATTGATTTTTATGAAACAGTTGTCTATCTCGATCATAGGATAAAAGACCAGGTTGAAATATGACTCCGCACCACAATGAAAGCGTTTTCTAAATAGCGGAGAGGTGAAACTGAAGGGGGTTAATAAATAATGAAGAAAATTTTATTGGTTTGCGCGGCCGGCATGTCAACGAGCCTGCTTGTCAGCAGAATGAAAAAGCATGCCGAGACGCTGAACGAAGAGGTCGACATCATCGCACTGCCTGTATCCGAAGCCGGGACTGCCGCGTCAAGCGCGGACGTCGTATTGCTGGGGCCGCAAGTCAGGTACCAAAAGTCACAGGTTGAGGCGAGCGCGGGAGACACGCCGGTTCAGGTGATCGACATGCGCGACTACGGCACCATGAACGGCGAAGCTGTGCTGCAAAAAGCGCTGCAGCTGATGAAATAAAAAGGAGGGGAGACAGGGATGAGCGGATTTATGGAGAAGTTTGAGCGGAACGTGGAACGGTTTTTGGTTCCCGTTGCTGCTAAACTGAACTCACAGCGCCATATATGTGCGATCAGAGATGCTTTTATTCTATCATTTCCGATTATTATGGCAGGATCGATTATCATTTTATTAAATTTCGCTATTTTATCTCCGGACGGGTTTATCGCCAACATTTTGTTCCTTGAAAAGATATTTCCGAACTTGGCTGATTATCAGTCGGTCTTTACCCCCGTACTGCGGGGGTCGCTCGATATTATGTCGATATTTGTCGTGTTTCTCGTCGCACGCAATTTAGCCATCTCAATGAAAGCGGATGAACTGCTTGCCGGATTAACGGCCGTATCCTGTTATTTTATCATTTATTCACCGTACCGCCTGATCGAAAACGAGAGCTTTTTAACGACGAAGTGGCTCGGCGCGCAAGGACTGTTCGTCGCTTTAATCATCGGGATCATCGTCGGTGAAGTGTTCAGCAGGCTTTCAAATGCCAAGCGCCTGCAAATTCATATGCCTCCGCAGGTGCCGCCTGCGGTCGCCCGGACATTTAAAGTGCTGTTTCCGATCATCTTCATTACGATTGGTTTTGCGGTGTTAAGCTTTGCGCTGATGTCCCTGTCGAAAAACGGTTTGCATGAATTGGTGTACACCGTGCTGCAGGCGCCGTTGAGAGAGATGGGAACGAATATTTTCACCGTTGTTTTTCTTGGAATCGTCGCCAACTTTTTATGGCTGTTCGGCATTCACGGTCCGAATACAATCGCGGCGATCAGAGAAACGATCTTTGCCGAAGCAAACCTTGAAAATCTCGCTTTTGCCGCCAAAACAGGCTCTGCCTGGAACGCTCCGTTTCCTGAAACATGGGCGCTGAATGACGCCTTTGCAAACTACGGGGGATCGGGCATGACGCTGGGGCTTTTGATCGCAATATTCATCGCTTCAAAGCGCCGGGATTATAAAGACATCGGCAAGCTTTCGATCGGGCCGGGGATATTTAACATTAATGAACCTGTTATTTTCGGACTTCCGGTCGTGCTCAATCCGATCTTCATGATTCCCTTTATCATCGTTCCGGCAGTCAATACTGTCATCGGCTATTTGTTCATCAAGTTTCAGCTGATTCCGCCGATTGCATACGCTGTTCCGTGGACAACGCCCGGGCCGTTGATTCCGTTTCTCGGGACAGGAGGGAACTGGCTTGCGCTCGGGGTCGGCTTTCTTTGCCTCGCCATTTCAACGGTGATTTATCTGCCGTTTGTAATGGCCGCCAACAAGACTGTGAATACGGACAGGGAGCATTCTGCGGAAAACAGGGAGGAATCATAACGTTATCGGGGCGCCTTTTACAGGCGCCTCAGCGTGTCGACAAACCCTCGCATTCGTTGTCAGGCCTGCTAAGTCGGTGCTCACGAATAGAGGAAGGATCGGCGGCTAACCGCCCAGGCGTCCTGCCTGAACGCCGCCGTCATCACTTCCTGTGAAAGTCCGCTCCGATGCTCGGCCTTCCTAGACTGCAAGGGTTGCGGGTCACGCTGAAAGGATGACAAAATCCCAAAACTAAAAGTCGTTTTGCGATTTTGTCAACAATCTGGGGCGCCTTTTACGGGCGCCTGTCTTTTTTCAAAAAAAGTCATGCGGCTCTCTTTTCTCTCATACAATCTATTAAAATCAAAAGCACGTCTGGGAGGAAGATACATGCGGAAGCCCACAATCAAAGAGCTCATCTTTCAACATATGAAGGATCATCTGTCGATCTATTTATTTGTTTCAGTGCTGTTTTTAATGGGTGTGATTTTCGGCGCGGTCATCGTCAACAGCATGACGATCGGTCAAAAAGAAGATTTGTTCTACTATTTGAATCGATTTTTTGGACAGCTTTCCGAAGGAAAAGCAGCCAGCTCAAAGGAAATGTTTTTGCAGAGCTTTCTTCATAATATGAAATATTTAGGCTTAATGTGGATTCTCGGGATTTCCATCATCGGCTTGCCCGTCATTTTTATCATGGTCTTCTTAAAAGGGATCGTCGTCGGATTTACAGTCGGCTTTCTGGTCAATCAAATGGGAATCAACGGCTTTTTCCTGTCTTTTGTCTCCGTGCTCCCGCAAAATATTCTGCTGATCCCGGCTTACTTGATCATGGGGACTTGCGCCATCGCTTTTTCGATGAGGCTCATCCGCCAGCTTTTTGTCAAACGCAGCCTTGCGGAAGCGCCTGTCCATTGGTTTGGCCGGTACGCTTTCGTGCTCGTCCTGATTCTCGCGATGTCTCTTATATCCTCTTCCTTTGAAGCATATCTTTCGCCGGTGTTGATGGAAAAGCTGACAGAGTACGTCTTGCCGAAACAGCATTAATTTATAATAATTATTAAAAAATATTCATTTTGTTTCTCAATTTGTAATGATTATAGTTGGCTCCCTGCGCTTGTTTTGTTATAATAAGCTAGGTAATGCGGCGTAGGAGGGAAAGTCAATGGAAACACGTATTGATCGGATTAAAAAGCAACTGCATTCTTCCAGCTATAAACTCACCCCTCAGCGCGAGGCTACTGTAAGGGTGCTGCTTGAGAATGAGGAAGACCATTTAAGCGCAGAAGATGTATACCTCCTCGTAAAAGAGAAATCTCCTGAGATTGGTCTTGCGACAGTATATCGGACTCTTGAACTGTTAACTGAATTAAAAGTAGTGGATAAAATCAATTTTGGCGACGGTGTGTCAAGATATGACCTCCGTAAAGAAGGTGCCGCCCATTTCCATCACCATCTCGTTTGCATGGAATGCGGTTCGGTTGTTGAGATTGAAGAAGATTTGCTTGAAGATGTGGAAGAAATCATTGAAAAGGATTGGAAATTTAAAATAAAAGACCACAGGCTGACGTTCCACGGCATCTGTCATGATTGTCAGCAAAAGGAATCGGAATAGTCTAAACCGGAGAGAACCCTTTCAGCCATGAGCGGGTTCTTTTTTGATTCAGACGTATAAAACTTGTCTCATTTGGCATAAGTTTTAGTAATCGAATCAAAAGAAGGGACCTGAAACCGTATGAAAATGCTGAAAACGGCTGCCGATATGATCAAGGTGTTCGTGCTGTTTACCGGTTTTACCGTCTTGTTTTATTATGCTATGATATGGATAAATTCAGAGTATGAAAACTATCATCGGTATGATAAACCTGAAGGAGCAGCCCTCAAGGTCGCCTCGATGGAAGGGGACGAGCAGGGCAGCTGGTTTAGCCGGTTAATCTTTTTTTATTTAAACGGGGAGTAGGATAGCGTGAAAGTTCATATTAAAGACTTTATCCACTACGCCGTTGTTGAACGGGGGCTTTCCCACAACACGGTTGTGAGCTATGAACGGGATTTGAACAGCTACGCCGCCTATTTAGAGGAACAGGAGCAGCTGAGCTCTTTTGACCAGGTGACAAGGCTTACCATCATCCAGTTTTTAAAGCATTTAAAAGACGCCGGAAAATCCGGTAAGACGATTGCGAGGCATCTCGCTTCCATCCGCAGCTTTCACCAGTTTCTGCTGAGGGAAAAAGTAACGGCCCAGGACCCGTCCGTCCATATTGAGTCACAAAAAACGGAACGGACGCTCCCGAAGGTGCTGTCATTACAGGAAGTCGAAACGCTTCTCGATACGCCGAAGCTGACGGGGCCGTTCGGCTACCGCGATAAAGCGATGCTGGAATTACTGTATGCGACAGGAATCCGCGTCAGCGAGATGATCGCATTAAAGCTGTCCGATGTCCATTTATCGATGGGCTTTATCCGCTGCTTCGGGAAAGGAAGAAAGGAGCGGATCGTTCCGCTCGGCGAAGCGGCGTCACATGCAGTCGGCGAATATCTGTCAAAAGCGAGGGGAAAGCTTTTGAAAAAAAATTCCGAAGACGCCCTGTTTCTGAATCACCACGGCAGACAGATGAGCCGGCAGGGGTTTTGGAAAAATTTAAAGAAAATCGCCTTGGAAGCGGGAATTAATAAAGAGCTGACGCCGCATACACTGAGGCACTCATTCGCCACACACCTGCTCGAAAACGGAGCCGATCTCCGGGCCGTTCAGGAAATGCTCGGACACGCCGACATTTCGACGACGCAAATTTATACACATGTGACGAAAACAAGGCTGAAAGACGTATATAAGCAATACCATCCCCGTGCATAGCCTAAAAGAACAGGCGAAAGCACGGTTTTTCATGTTGAGTGAGCAGCAAATTGCGGGAAGTTTCTCACTATTCCCGTTCGTATTGTCAACTGTTGTGTAAACGGTTTATACTTGGCTAATAGCGGTATTTTGGTTTTTTTATGCCAAGCGTGACAGCCTACAGCTGACAGAAAGAAAAAAAGGAGGCCGACAAATGCCTGCATTTGATTACAACCGCGTATTTTTAATTGTGATGGATTCCGTTGGAATCGGCGAGGCGCCTGATGCCGATCAATTTAATGACAAAGGCGCAGATACATTGGGCCATATTGCTGAACACATGGGAGGCATCCGCCTGCCGAACATGTCGAAGCTCGGACTCAGCAACATCCGAGAAATCAAAGGTGTCGAAAAGGCAGAAGAGCCGCTTGCCTATTACGGCAAAATGAAAGAAGCTTCAAACGGAAAAGATACGATGACTGGTCATTGGGAGATAATGGGACTTTACATAGACAAACCTTTCCAGGTGTTTCCCGAAGGTTTTCCGGACGAATTGATCCATGAACTTGAACAGAAGTCCGGAAGAAAAGTGATTGGAAACAAACCTGCATCAGGCACTGCGATTTTGGATGAGCTCGGTGCGGAGCATATGGAAACCGGCGCGCTGATCGTCTACACCTCAGCGGACTCCGTTCTGCAGATTGCCGCACACGAAGAAGTCGTACCTCTCGAGGAATTGTACAAAATCTGCGAGATCGCGCGCGAGCTTACGCTTGACGAGAAATATATGGTCGGACGCGTCATTGCGAGGCCGTTTGTCGGCAAGCCGGGCGAATTTAAACGGACGCCGAACCGGCATGATTATGCACTGAAGCCGTTTGACAGAACCGTAATGAATGAATTGAAAGATGACAGCTATGATGTGATTGCGATCGGCAAAATCTCCGATATCTACGACGGCGAGGGCATTACGGAATCGCTTAGAACGAAATCGAATATGGACGGGATGGACAAGCTGGTGCAAACGCTTGACAAAGATTTTACAGGAATCAGCTTTGTAAACCTCGTGGACTTTGACGCGCTGTTCGGGCACCGCCGCGATCCTGAAGGATACGGAAAAGCGCTCGAGGAATTCGACGCGCGCCTTCCTGAAGTATTTGAAAAGATGCGTGAAGACGATCTGCTCATCATTACCGCCGACCACGGCAATGATCCGGTTCACCATGGCACAGACCATACAAGGGAGTACGTGCCGCTTCTTGTATACAGCAAAAAGCACGAAAAGCCCGGTGCGCTTCCGCTCGCAGATACATTCGCGGACATCGGCGCGACGATTGCCGACAACTTTAAAACGAATATGCCAAAGTACGGAAAAAGCTTTTTATCCCTGCTGAAATAGGAGGAAACGACGTGAAACAGATGATTGCAAATGCCGCAGACTATATTAAAAGCAAAACAGAAATCAAACCGGCGGTCGGCTTGATTTTGGGATCGGGCCTTGGCGTGCTTGCTGATGAGATAAAAGACGCCGTTCGCATTAAATATGAAGACATCCCGGATTTTCCTGTTTCCACTGTTGAAGGGCATGCCGGACAGCTTGTCATCGGCAGACTTGAAAATGTGCAAGTCGTCGCGATGCAAGGGCGTTTTCATTTTTACGAAGGATATTCAATGGACAAGGTAACCTTCCCGGTACGTGTCATGAAAGAACTCGGGATCGAGACTTTAATTGTGACCAATGCCGCAGGCGGCGTCAATGAATCGTTCCGTCCCGGCGATTTGATGATCATATCCGATCATATCAATTATATGGGAACGAATCCGCTGATCGGGCCGAACGATTCCTCGCTGGGTGTCAGATTCCCTGACATGTCATCCGCATATGATAAGGAACTGCGCCTCTTGGCGAAAAAAACAGCCGAAGAATTGAACATCAGTGTACAAGAAGGGGTTTACACAGCCGTCACAGGACCTACATACGAAACGCCTGCCGAAGTGCGCTTCCTCAGAACGATCGGATCGGATGCTGTCGGCATGTCGACGGTTCCGGAAGTCATCGTGGCAAAACATGCGGGCCTTCGCGTGCTCGGCATTTCGTGTATATCAAACGCGGCAGCCGGAATCCTCGATCAGCCGCTCTCCCATGACGAAGTGATCGAAGTCACCGAAAAAGTAAAAGCCGACTTTTTGCGGTTTGTTAAAGCGGCCGTCGCCAAAATTGGCTAAAACCGCCGCGAAGTTGAAATGTGAGCCAATGCAAGTTCAAATAAGAACCTGCATTGGCTCTTTCTTTTTGCCTGATGAGAAATTTTTTCCAATCAATCCGTATAAATCCAACTGGATTGGAAAAAATAGAGAGGATTACGAAATGGAGGTCTGGGTGATGAAACGTCATTTATCCAAATTGCTGATTTTTACGATAATCCTGATGACTGCGCCGCCGGCGTTTGCAAAAGAGAGCGAAAAGAAACCGTCGGAGCTTGCTGATGACGCAAAATCTGCCGTTTTAATCGAGCGGGATACCGGTAAGGTGATGTATGACAAGAACAGCCGTGAAAAGCTTCCCCCGGCCAGCATGACAAAAGTGATGACCATGCTGTTGATCATGGAAGCTCTTGATGAAGGCAAGATCAAAATGAAAGACAAAGTCAGAACAAGCGAGTATGCCGCTTCAATGGGGGGATCGCAAATTTTCCTTGAGCCCGGCGAAGAAATGACGGTTGAAGATATGCTGAAAGGGATCGCCATCGGATCGGGTAATGATGCCTCTGTGGCAATGGCAGAGCATATTGCCGGATCTGAAGAGGAATTTGTCAAAAGAATGAATGAAAAAGCCGCTGAGCTCGGCCTTAAGGATACATCTTTTCAAAATACGACAGGTCTGCCTGAAGAAGGCCATTACAGCACAGCCTATGACATGGCACTCATGGCGAAAGAGCTTTTAAAATATGAAAACATCACGAAATTTACGGGAACATATGAAGACTATCTGAGAGAAAACAGTGATAAAAAATTCTGGCTCGTCAACACAAACCGCCTCATCAAATTTTATCCCGGCGTTGACGGAGTCAAGACCGGCTTTACAAATGAAGCAAAGTACTGCCTGACAGCTTCAGCGAAAAAAGGAAACATGCGCGTCATCGCTGTCGTTTTTGGTGCCAGTACGCCAAAAGAACGAAATGCCCAAATCACAAAAATGCTTGATTTTGCATTCAGCCAATATGAAACGCATCCGATGTATAAACGCAATGAAATCATTTCCGATTTGAAGGTCAATAAAGGCCATGAGCAAAAAATAAACCTTGTCACATCGGAACCGATTTCCCTTTTGACGAAAAAAGGCGAAAATATCGAAGCTGTTAAAAAAGAAATCAAACAGAAGGAAGATATCCAGGCCCCTGTCAAAAAAGGCACAGAGCTTGGGACGCTCGTATTGAAAAAGGACGGAAAGGTTCTCGCTGAAAGCCCTCTTGTCGCGGAAAAAGACATGGATAAAGCAGGGATGTGGACGATGTTCAAGCGGACGATGACCCACTGGACGAAGTGGAGTGAATAATGCCGAACGGTCACTAGTTTTGTCACGGTGAAGGAATTTATAAAGTCTGAAGCGAAACACTCATTATCCGATTTAAACCAAGGAGGAATGAGGATGAGCCTCGGAATCGATATTCACGTCAAAGAATCCGTACTATGCATTCGGTTGACAGGTGAACTCGATCACCATACAGCAGAAACCTTGAGAAAACAAGTCAGTGACCATCTGGAACAATCCGGCATTCGCCATATTGTCATGAATCTTGCAGACCTTTCGTTTATGGACAGTTCAGGACTTGGCGTCGTGCTCGGCAGATATAAGGAGATTAAACAGCTCGGCGGAGAAATGATCGTCTGCGCCATTTCTCCTGCTGTCAAACGTTTATTTGATATGTCCGGGCTGTTTAAAATCATTCGCCTTGAGCAATCAGAGCAGCGTGCACTTGAAACGTTGGGGGTGGCGTCATGAAAAATGAAATGAATATCCAGTTCACGGCACTCAGCCAAAACGAATCGTTTGCACGGGTGACAGTCGCTGCTTTTATCGCTCAGCTCGACCCGACGATGGATGAACTGACCGAAATTAAAACGGTCGTATCCGAAGCGGTCACAAACGCGATCATACACGGTTATGAAAACTCAGGGCAGGGAGACGTATACATTTCCGTCACCCTTCATGATCATATCGTCTACTTAACGATTCGTGACGAAGGAGTCGGCATCCCTGATCTTGAGGAAGCGCGCCAGCCCCTGTTCACGACAAAGCCTGAACTCGAGCGGTCGGGAATGGGCTTTACGATCATGGAAAATTTCATGGATGATATCTCGATCGACTCCTCACCTGAGATGGGAACCACAATACACTTAACAAAGCACTTATCAAAAAGCAAAGCGCTTTGCAATTAAGGGAGATTTGTTATGGATGTGGAGGTTAAAAAAGAAAACCAGAACACTCAGCTTAAAGACCATGAAGTGAAAGAACTGATTAAAAACAGCCAGAACGGCGATCAAAAAGCAAGGGACCTCCTCATAGAAAAAAACATGCGTCTTGTTTGGTCTGTCGTTCAGCGTTTTTTGAACAGAGGCTATGAGCCTGATGACCTCTTTCAAATCGGCTGCATCGGCCTCTTGAAGTCGGTGGACAAATTCGATCTTTCCTATGACGTTCGGTTTTCCACCTACGCCGTCCCGATGATTATTGGCGAGATTCAGCGGTTTATCAGAGATGACGGAACCGTCAAAGTGAGCCGCTCGCTGAAAGAACTCGGCAACAAAATCCGGCGGGCAAAAGACGAGCTTTCCAAGTCAAACGGACGGATTCCGACCGTTCAGGAAATCGCCGATTATCTCGAAATCAGTTCGGAAGAAGTCGTGATGGCTCAGGAAGCGGTCCGCTCTCCCTCATCCATTCATGAAACGGTTTACGAAAACGACGGAGACCCGATTACACTTCTGGATCAAATCGCCGATCAGTCGGAAGAGAAGTGGTTCGATAAAATCGCTTTGAAGGAAGCCATCAAGGATTTGGATGAACGGGAAAAGCTGATTGTTTATTTAAGGTATTACAAAGACAAGACGCAATCTGAAGTTGCCGACCGCCTCGGCATATCCCAGGTGCAAGTGTCGAGGCTTGAAAAAAAGATTTTAAAGCAAATCAAAAACCAGATGGATCAATTTGAAAGCTGAGGCTGCTCGGATGTCTAATGAAAAACCGGAACGCTCCAAAAAAGAGTGTTCCGGTTTTTTTGTGGTAATTTATGGTCTTTTGCCGCTTGCTGAATGATAAATGGGATGTACTTCATACTACAACTATAACCATCATATAGGAAGTGACCCAGATGGAACGTCAAGTTTTTATCAGACTCCGCCACCGGCTTGAGGCCGATCCCGATGAATTGATTCTGCTCGGCCATATCGCACAGGTAGCGGGCGACCGCCGATACAAAGAAAAGCTTGAACGGCTGCCTATTTATCAGGTCAGCAAAGCGGATCAAAGCATGGTGGTGTTGGACGTGATGAAGGTGATCGAAGCTGTACATAAATCGTTTCCTGACCTTGACGTCCAAACCGTCGGCGGTTCCGAAACAATCGTGGAGATCCAATATCCGAAAAGGGGGCTGTCTCCCGTACTGTTCGTCGGCGTCTGGCTGCTCCTGTTCGTCGGTGCCGGCCTTGCTGTCATGAACTTTCATGAAGATGTCAGCATGAGGGACGTACACATCTTGCTTTACGAAATGGTGACGGGCAAGGAGAACCGCTATCCATACCTTTTGCAGATTCCGTACAGCATCGGTCTCGGTCTCGGCATGATTTTGTTTTTTAATCATTTATTTAAAAAACGGTTTAACGAGGAGCCGAGCCCTCTGGAGGTCGAGATGTTTAAATATCAGCTTGATTTGGACCATTATGTGGCATTGCACGAAAACAAAGAAACGACAAAGGATATTCATGATCATTAGCGTGATCTTTATCATCTTTCTCGGACTCGCAGGAGGGATTGCGGTTGGATCTGGATTTGTCGCTTTTCTTACCGTGCTTGGCATTATACCGAGACTGACTCAGCTGACGAAAACGCAAGGGTTTATCCAGGCGTATGAATGGGCTGTCATTCTGGGCGCGGTGTTCGGAGGATGGGAATCGCTGAACATGTCCCGCTTTTTTTTATCCAAATGGCTGCTTGTTCCGATCGGCCTTTTTGCGGGCGTTTTCATCGGAATGCTTGCAGCGGCGCTGACAGAAGTGTTGAACGTGCTTCCGATACTGGCGAAACGCATCGGTATGGGGGACAGGATTTTGATTCTTTTAATGGCCATTGTGTTCGGGAAGATCCTTGGCTCGATGTTTCAATGGCTCATTTTTGTTCATTTGTCATAAAAGGAGGAATATGATGTCAAGTTTGAAAGATAATTACCAATCGAAAGTCAAAGCTTATCAGCCTACGCCGCCTTATGTCCTGAACTGTATCAAGGCTTTTCTTGTCGGCGGTCTGATCTGTACGATCGGCCAGGCTCTCCAGAATTTTTATATGGCCGTATTCCACTTTGATGAAAAAACAGCTGGAAACCCGACGGTTGCTACGCTCATCTTAATCTCCGCTCTGTTAACAGGCCTTGGCGTCTACGACAGAATCGGCCAGTTTGCCGGCGCTGGTTCCGCCGTTCCGGTTACAGGGTTTGCCAACAGTATGACGAGTGCAGCCCTTGAGCATAAAAGCGAAGGCTATGTTCTCGGCGTGGGGACAAACATGTTCAAGCTTGCCGGAAACGTCATCGTGTTCGGCGTTGTGGCCGCTTATATTGTGGGAATGATCCGCTTTGCCTTTGACAAGTTGTTTTAGGAGGAAAACATCATGAAATTAACTGGAAAACAAACATGGGAGTTCGAGAACCCGCTGTTTGTTAACTCGAGCGGAACAGCGGTTGGACCTAAAGAAAAAGAAGGGCCTTTAGGACACTTATTTGATAAAACGTATGATGAAATGCACTGCAACCAGAAAAACTGGGAGATGGCAGAGCGCAAGCTGATGGAGGATGCGGTTCAGACTGCGTTATCAAAACAAAATCTTAAAAAGGAAGACATCGATATCTTTTTGGCAGGCGATCTGCTCAACCAAAACGTGACAGCCAACTATGTGGCGAGGCATTTGAAAATTCCTTTTCTTTGCTTATTTGGAGCATGCTCGACATCAATGGAATCGATCGCGATCAGTTCGGCATTGATTGACGGAGGTTTCGCAAAGCGTGCCCTAGCGGCAACCAGCAGTCATAATGCTACTGCTGAAAGGCAGTTTCGCTACCCGACGGAATACGGCGGCCAAAAGCCGGGAACCGCTACATCCACAGTGACCGGAAGCGGAGCAGTCGTCCTCAGTCAGCAGCCAGGCGGCATCAAAATCAGCAGTGCAACCGTCGGAAGAGTTATCGACTTGGGGATTACCGATTCGCAGGATATGGGGTCGGCGATGGCCCCCGCTGCGGCGGATACGATCAAGCAGCATTTAGAGGATCTGGGACGCACCCCTGATGATTACGATTTAATTTTAACCGGCGACCTTTCAGGTGTCGGCAGCCCGATTTTGAAGGATTTGTTAAAAGAGGAAGGAATCAATGTCGGGACAAAACATAATGACTGCGGACTGATGATCTATACGCCTGACCAGCAGGTTTTTGCAGGTGGAAGCGGATGTGCTTGTTCCGCTGTCGTCACCTTTGGCCACATTTTTAAAGAAATTGAAGCGGGAAGGCTGAACAGAGTGCTTGTTGTAGCGACAGGCGCCCTTTTAAGCCCGACGATCGTCCAGCAAAAAGAATCGATACCATGCATTGCCCATGGCGTCGTATTTGAACGGGCCGAAGGGGGGAACGCTTAAGATGGAATATGTCATTGCTTTTATTGCAGGAGGATTGATTTGCGTCATCGGCCAGCTTTTGCTTGATATCTTTAAAATGACGCCGGCTCATGTCATGTCAACTTTTGTCGTATCAGGAGCGATCCTTGACGGTTTCGGCCTTTACGACCGTTTTATCGAATTTGCCGGTGCCGGGGCTACAGTCCCGATTGTCAGCTTCGGCCATTCTCTTTTGCACGGCGCGATGCACCAGGCTGAGGAACATGGCTTTATCGGAATCGGCATGGGGATATTCGAACTGACATCTGCCGGTGTATCTGCCGCTATCTTGTTTGCTTTTCTTGTTGCCGTGATTTTTAAACCGAAAGGATAAAGGATAATGCCAGCAAAACGCAAGGTCATTTTGGTCACAGACGGCGATATATACGCTGCAAAAGCAATCGAATATGCGGCAAGAAAAACGGGCGGCCGCTGTATTTCCCAATCGGCGGGGAATCCAAGCATTAAAACGGGACCGGAGCTTGTATCCATGATCCTAGAAACCCCTCATGATCCTGTATTCGTCATGTTTGATGATTCCGGACTTCAAGGCGAAGGGCCGGGAGAGACAGCGATGAAATATGTAGCGATGCATGCC
Source organism: Bacillus sp. J41TS8 (assembly GCF_018333035.1). NCBI lineage: Bacteria > Bacillati > Bacillota > Bacilli > Caryophanales > Bacillaceae > Bacillus > Bacillus sp. J41TS8. Next base: position 15,694 of record NZ_BORF01000006.1, on the reverse strand, counting down.
GATATCGAGGTGCTCGGGGTCATCGCCGTCGCTTCAAAAACTCATTATGCAGAGTGGACAAGGATCGATGTATCAATCGATGCGGAAGGTGAACTGACGGAATTCGGCGTCGATAAACACGGGGTCAAAGAGCTCGATGTCAAACGAATGAACGGTGACACGGTCTATTGCCTTGATCAGCTGGATGTTCCGATCATCGTCGGAATCGGTGATATCGGTAAAATGAACAGAAAAGACGATGTGGAAAAAGGGTCGCCGATTACAATGAAAGCGGTCGAGCTCATTTTAGAAAGGAGCGGGTATCATGAGTGCTCAAAAGCAAGAGAAGACGAACGTATTCCTTGATCCTTCTAAGAATGAAGCGTATTTCAAGAAGCGGGTCGGCATGGGAGAAAGCTTTGACCTTGGCGTACGCAAGGTCTTTATCCTCGGCCATGAAGTTCAGCTTTATTATGTCAACGGGTTGTGCGACACCCAATACATCATTCACCTGTTAAGGGAACTGGTCCATCTCAATGATAAAGAAAAAGAGTCGGGCGAGGTCGAAGACATTGTCGAAAACAGGCTTTTGAACCAGCAGGTTTCAAAAGCAGAAACGCTTGATGAAGCGGTGGACCAAGTGCTGTCGGGACTGGTTGCCATCATCGTCGAAGATGCGGGATTTGCATTTATCATTGATGTCAGAAGCTATCCGGGCAGAACGCCGGAAGAGCCTGATACAGAAAAAGTCGTACGCGGTGCAAGAGACGGGCTCGTCGAGAACATCATCGTCAACACAGCCCTGATCAGACGCCGGATCAGAGATGAACGCCTGCGCTATAAAATGCTTCATATCGGTGAACGCTCCAAAACAGACATCTGCCTTTGCTATTTGGAAGATGTTGCAGATCCCGATCTTGTTGAAGTATTAAAAAAAGAAATTGAAAATGTGAAGATCGACGGACTGCCGATGTCGGATAAATCGGTAGAGGAATTCATTGTCGGCCAAGGCTTCAATCCGTTTCCGCTTGTCAGGTTTACGGAAAGGGCAGACGTAGCCGCAAGCCATATTTTAGAGGGGCATGTCATCGTGATCGTCGATACGTCGCCAAGCGTCATCATTACGCCGACGACCTTGTTTCACCATGTACAGCATGCTGAGGAATACAGACAGACACCGGCTGTTGGGACGTTTTTAAGGTGGGTGCGGTTTTTCGGTATTTTGGCCTCCACCTTTTTGCTGCCGCTTTGGCTATTGTTTGTCATTCAGCCGTCGCTCTTGCCTGATCATTTATCGTTTATCGGTTTAAACAAAGACACTCATATCCCGATTATCATGCAGATTTTCCTGGCGGATCTCGGCGTCGAATTTTTAAGAATGGCCGCCATTCATACGCCGACGGCGCTTTCGACTGCAATGGGCCTGATTGCTGCCGTATTGATCGGCGATATCGCGATCAATGTCGGCTTGTTTTCTCCCGAAGTCATTTTATACGTTTCCCTCTCGGCAATCGGAGCGTACACGACACCAAGCTACGAGCTGAGTCTGGCGAATAAAATGGTGAAGCTGTTTATGCTGATATTGGTGGCGCTTTTTAAAGTGGAGGGATTTGTCATCGGATTAACGATCTTAACTATAGTGATGACTTCGATCAGATCATTGCGGACGCCTTACTTATGGCCCCTCCTCCCGTTCAACGGAAAAGCGTTTTGGCATGTTCTCGTGCGCACTTCCGTTCCCGGGGGAAAAGTCAGGCCGAGCATCGTTCATCCGCGAAACCGCTCCAGACAGCCGTGAAGACGGTACTCCAAGAGGCTTTTCCCCGGGGAAAAGCCTCTTTTTCAGTAATCGAATTCAGGGGTCCCGATGCCTCTGTATTCGTTCGCAGAGATCGCGACTGCCCGGAGGCTGCAGATGTTGTTCTGTCTTCTGATCGGATAGACGACATACAACATTTCGCGGCCGGACGGGTCAAACGTTGACGAATGAAGGAAAACCTCGGTTCCTCTCCGCCAAAATCTCGTATTCGCCGGAGATGTAATAATCTGCCCTTCATAAGGCTCGTAAATTCGCTGTTCATGATGTACAGCCGGCTGATAAGAGCCGTATACATCTTCCGGTGTATAGCCTGGAGCCGGGGTGTAGGGGTAACGGTTTGGATACATATGATAACCTCTTTCCCACTTCGTTTTTTTAGGTTTCATCTTTAAGATTATATTCAGGTAAATGCCTATTTGTATGGGCGATAATCTCGATTTTTCAGCTCTTTTTTTAACTGAATGGACGTTATGTATGCCTATTTCTATCAAGTGCTGTTTTCTGTTATTCTATAATCAATAGAATGGATTGGTTTTTTAGGGGATTATTCCCTTTGTAAATCAAGAAAATTTGGACAAATGGTGGTTTAGTTTTTAAAACGAAATGTTATAATACAACATAAGAATCGCACTATCATGAAGCCGGAAGATGCATCGGGCAGCAATCGGACCGCCCCTTGCACCTTTGTAGATAGAGAAAGAGGGAATGACAATTGTTTTTACATGGTACTAGCAGACGAAATGAAAGTGGACACCTCGAAATCGGCGGTGTCGATGTTCTATCATTGGCAGAAAGATATGGAACACCTCTTTATGTATACGATGTCGCGCTGATAAGAGAGCGCGCCCGAAAATTCCAGAAGGCATTCAGGGAAGCCGGTTTAAAAGCGCAGGTAGCGTATGCAAGCAAGGCGTTTTCAGCGGTCGCCATGATTCAGCTTGCCGAACAAGAGGGGCTGTCTCTGGATGTGGTATCGGGAGGAGAGCTTTTTACTGCGATCAAAGCAGGGTTCCCCGCTGAACGGATTCATTTTCACGGAAACAATAAGAGCCCTGAAGAACTAGCCATGGCTCTGGAGCATCAAATCGGCTGCATCGTGCTCGATAACTTTCACGAGATCGCCATTACAGAAAAGCTTTGCAAGCAATCAGGACAAACTGTAGACGTTTTGCTCAGAATCACACCGGGAGTTGAAGCGCACACGCATGATTATATTACGACGGGACAGGAAGATTCGAAATTCGGTTTTGATCTGCACAATGGGCAGGTCGAACAAGCCATCGAACAAGTCCTTCGCTCATCTGCGTTTAAGCTCCTCGGCGTGCACTGCCACATCGGTTCGCAAATTTTTGATACGGCAGGATTTGTTCTTGCGGCAGACAAGATCTTTGAAAAGCTCGCTGAATGGAGGGAGACTTACTCATTCATTCCGGAAGTGCTCAATCTCGGCGGGGGCTTCGGCATCCGCTATACAAAAGACGACGAGCCGCTCGCTGCCGATGTCTATGTTGAAAAAATCATCGAGGCGGTCAAAGCAAATGCCGAGCATTTCGGCTTTGACATCCCTGAGATTTGGATCGAACCGGGCAGGTCTCTCGTCGGAGATGCGGGAACCACGCTGTACACGACCGGTTCGCAAAAAGAGGTGCCGGGCATTCGCAAATATGTGGCTGTTGACGGCGGCATGAGCGATAATATCAGGCCGGCGCTTTATGAGGCAAAATATGAAGCGGCCGTCGCCAACAGGATGAACGATGCTTGTCATGATACCGTATCAATCGCAGGAAAATGCTGTGAAAGCGGAGATATGCTGATTTGGGATTTGGAAATCCCCGAAGTTCGTGACGGAGATGTGCTCGCCGTTTTCTGCACCGGTGCATACGGCTACAGCATGGCTAACAACTACAACCGCATTCCGCGCCCGGCCGTCGTTTTTGTCGAGGATGGAGAAGCGCAGCTCGTCATTCAGAGAGAGACGTATGAGGATATCGTCAAGCTGGATCTGCCGCTGAAATCGAAAGTAAAACAATAAAAAATGGAGATTCCCTCAAGGGGGGTCTCCATTTTTTTATTCAAAAAGAATTTTTTCCCGTTTGCCGCATGAAGAATATTTCCCGGCCATCGGGCGGTGTTTTTTGCAAAAAAGATCATGACATGCATAGAACAGCGACCGGGCTGATTGTATATAATATTGGGAATTTAACGAAAATTTAACAAAGGAGATGGTAAAGGCAATGATCAAGGTGAAAAGGATGAGATTTGCTGATTTTGCGGATTTAGAGGCGGAGTAGATGAAACCGGCCAAAGTATCCCTACTCCACCGCATGCTCCAGTGCCTGAAGCAATGTGTTGATTGTAACATAGCGAAGTGTTTTACAGCAATAAACAGTTCTGTGAATATTTTATTAATTTCTGCTGTGATTTCATTCCCATATTCTGCTGCGGCTCATCCTGCAACACAGTCCGCTGATAAATATTCAAGCTTTGAAGAATTGGAGCGGAATGAAGATCCGGCGTCTTACCGAATGACGGAGAAGGACGCAAAAGTGCCGATGCTCATCATGGCGATCCATGGAGGCGGCATCGAACCCGGAACAAGTGAAATCGCCAATGAAGTGGCGAAAAATTATTCCTTGTACTTGTTTGAAGGGCTGAAATCATCAGGCAATAGGGATCTTCACATTACAAGCACCCGTTTTGACGAGCCGGCGGCGCTCGCCATCACTGCGAGCCACCAGTATGTCATGTCGCTTCACGGCTATTACAGTGAAGACCGCGCTATTAAAGTGGGCGGGACAGACCGCGTTAAAATCAGAATATTGGTTGATGAGCTGAATCGCTCGGGGTTTGCCGCTGAAATGCTGGCGACGGACGACAAGTACGCCGGAACCCATCCGAATAACATCGCCAACAAGTCGCTTTCCGGGCTGAGCATTCAGCTTGAAATGAGCACAGGATTCCGCCAATCTTTATTTGATCGGTTCACGCTAAAAGACAGGGCAGCGACGCAAAACGAAACGTTTTACCGATTTACAAAACTGCTGACCGATTTTATTCACGAAAACTATGAAGAAGACGGAGGGGACTTCCCCTCTGCAAAAATAAAACACCCCCTTCAATTGAAAAAGGAGGTGTTTTGGCGGTTGTGTTAACCGTTGGACTCTGAGGTGCCGCCGCCGGTGAATACGGAAACGATGGCATTCCACAGAGACACAAAGAAGTCGATCAGTTTTTGAAGGAAATTTTGTCCTTCTTCAGAATCCAGGAATTTCGTGATTTTATCTTTTGCTTTGTCAAGCTGGTCTCCAACCTGGTTCCAGTCGATATTAATATTTTTCATGTTATTAAATAAAGACATGAGAGATTTTTTCTGATCCTCTGTGAGCGTCACTCCCAGATCGGAAGCGGCGGAATCAATCGTTTTTTCCAATTCCTCTTTTGATTCGGGAACCCCGTTTTTCGAGATTTCTTCCTTGACTTTGGCCATCAGCGCTGATGCATTCTCACTGCCGATTTTCTCGCCAAGCTCTGAAGTGGTGACTAGCTCTTCATTCGCGACTTTTTTCACGTCTTCGGAGATCTTTTCGCCCGAAGTCGTTTCATAGGCTTTCATTAAACCGGTCAAAGCGGCTGTGCCTGATACTTCAAATGGTGCAGTGATATAGACTTTAGCGTCTTTTACACCGGCTGTCATCAGCGCGTTTAAATACATTTCATCCGTAATTCTGCTGATATTGTGTGTCTGCACTTCCAAACCGGTGCCTTTTTTCGCTACGGTAATCGAAGAAGAAGAAATCGCTCTTGTTCCGATTTGTGCTTTCGGTATATAATCCCCTAAATATTTATGCTCCTCATCATTTGTCACCTCGATGATGGTCGCATTTTCAGGCGCATTCATTTCTTTTAATACCTTTTGTCTGTCCTGGCTTGACAAGTCTTTCCCCAGCGTGACGATCACATCACCCACTGCGGCGTCAGCAAAGCTGACCTGCGGGAAAATGAGCAGACACAATGCTGTAAAGATTCCTAGTATCGATTTTTTCAAGCTCAATGCCCTCCTTAAAAATGCAGGCTTCAGGCAGAATTGCTGTACTTTTAAAGAAGCCTGCCGGAACGGAAATAATGCGTTCCGAAATATAGACGGATGAAAGATGAGAGAGGTTTCAAAGAAAAAAAGTGATCCATTTTTCTTCAAGTCAAATGCCCTCCGGGTATCGTATCACACCGCTCTTTTATCATTCATGATTTTCACAGGCGATTCAACCTTTTTTTAAAATCTTTTACAAAAGTGATGCAAGAGCGCCGTTTATTTCAGGTAGATTGGCTCTGTGCTTCTTTGATATGATATAATGACCCTTGTGAAATGAAAGGAGAGAATCAAGATGGCTAAAAAAGGATACATACAACTGACAAACGGCAAAAAAATCGAGTTTGAACTATATCCGGAAGCGGCGCCGGGAACTGTCGCCAACTTTGAAAAACTTGCAAACGAAGGGTTCTATGACGGGTTGAAGTTCCACCGCGTCATTCCGGGCTTCGTCAGCCAAGGAGGCTGCCCGCACGGCACCGGAACAGGCGGACCTGGATATACGATTAAATGCGAGACAGAAGGGAATCCGCATAAACACGAAGCCGGTTCTCTCTCAATGGCTCACGCAGGAAAAGATACTGGAGGCAGCCAATTCTTTATCGTCCATGAGCCTCAGCCGCACTTGAACGGCGTACACACTGTTTTTGGAAAAGTCACATCAGGTCTTGATGCTGTCACTTCAATGGAGCAGGGACAAGGCATGGAAAAAGTCGAAGTATTTGACGCATAATTAGAAAGCGAAGAAACAGCCCGCTAAGCCGGGCTGTTTTTTTGTCTGAAACGGTGTTCATTTTCCAGATGCAATAGGACCAGGGACCGATTCTTCGACCGCGTTTTGCTAGGAAATGATGATCCTAATAAATAAAATAATTGTGAAAAAATGACCCTTTATGTAAAATATATTCAAGTGAAGAGCTAGAAAGAGAACGCAATCTGTATAAAAGGAAGGGGCGTAAGGGGTGAGCGTAAAAATCCCATCGACTGCAGTCGGCGTAAAAATTAATGACTGGTATAACGCGATACGCAAATTCAATGTTACGGACGCCGAAATGCTGAAGGCAGAAATTGAGCGCGAAATTTCTCAAATGGAAGAAGATCAAGACTTATTATTGTATTACGCCTTAATGGAATTCAGACACAGAATTATGCTTGATTACGTAAAACCATTGGAAGAAGGCGAAACCCCGCCTGACTTTTCTGAAATATTAAAAGATATCGAAGATGAACAAGGAAAGCTGACAGGCCTGCTTGAATATTATTTCAATTTTTTTAGAGGGATGTATGAATATAAAAACCATGATTATATTAAAGCGATCTCTTTTTACAGGCGCGCCGAAAAAAAGCTGCTGCATGTCGAGGACGAAATAGAGAGAGCCGAGTTTCATTTTAAAATGGCTGAAGTGTTTTATCATATGAAACAGAGCCACGTGTCGATGAATTATGCGCTTCAAGCGATTGAAACCTACCAGGCGCATGAAACTTACACGGTTCGGAGAATCCAATGCGAGTTCGTCATCGCAGGCAACTATGACGATCTGGAGTCGAATGAAAAAGCGCTTTCGCATCTTGAAAAGGCGCTGAAGCTTTCACAGGAGAAAGGCCAGCTCATATTGGAAGGACACACCTATTACAATTTGGGTAACTGCTATTATAAGATGGGGGATTTTAATCGGGCGGCTGAATACTTCAACAGAGCTGCTGCGATTTATCAAGAAGAGTCATCAGATATTCTCCCAAAAGCGTTTTTTAGTCTTGCACATGCATATTTCAAGCTGAAGCAGCTGGAACAGGCGGATGACGCGTTAAACAAAGGGATTGACATCGCCCGGCGATCAGACGATTCGATCTATCTATCAAAATTTCATTTTTTGAAAGCCTTGTATCTTGATGATGACGGAAGAGCTCAAATGCTGGAAACTTTTCAGCTGCTCGGGTCAAAAAAGATGTATCCCGATATTGAGGACTTGGCATTGGAAGCTGCTGAATACTATAATGAAATTGGGCGCTTGAGCGACTCTGTTTATTTCTATCAAACGGTATTCAGTGCTCGAAAACAAATGAAAAAAGGGGACTGGTCGTATGAAATCTAAACTGTTGTTAACCGCCGCTGCTTCAGTAGCAGGACTTTCTCTGGCAAGTGCTGTGCTGATGACGCAAACAGATGGTATGAAAGTCGCCGAGAGAAATGTAACGTCCGCACCGATGCAAATCGCCGAGAGAAACGTAACGTCCACACCGGTGCAAATCGCTGAGAGAAATGTAACATCCGCACCGGTACATGTTGCTGAGAGAAACGTAACATCTGCCAAAACGTCACCGATTCATATCGGAGAACGAAATGTAACATAATATTCCGTCAAAGGGCAGTGCTCGCTTATATGAGCACTGCCTTTTTTATGTCCGATAAAAAGAGGATAGGTGTGAAATAACACGTAAAAAGTCCCCTTTAGGGGATATTTTTTGAAACAAAAAGCAAATAAGGACGTATATTCTTGGAAGGAATGCTAAATTTTTTTATAATAAAACTTATCAGAACTAAATAAGGAGATCAATAATGAGGACTTTGGTACTGCTTAGAGGCTGCCCTGGCACCGGAAAATCAACCTGGATCAGGGATCATCAATTGAATCAATATACACTGTCTGCTGATCAGCTGAGGCTGATCCATCAGTCACCCGTGTTAAATTTGGAAGGGAAATACGACATTTCTCAAAAAAATGACGGAAAAGTATGGAAGCTTTTGTTCACCCTCCTTGAAGAAAGGATGGAAAGGGGGGAATTCACCGTTGTTGATGCCACACATGCGAAACCAAGCATGATTTCAAGCTATAAAGCTCTCGTTTTAAAGTATCGCTACAGAGCGTATGTGGTTGATTTTTCCGATATTCCGCTTGAGACTGCTCTGTTGAGAAACCGGGAGAGGGCTGAGCATAAGCGGGTGCCCGACAGCGTGGTTCACGCCATGCACGAGCGGATTTTAACCGAACCGGCGCCTTCCTGGACAACGGTCATCAAGCCGGAAGAATTTGACGATGTGATGCAGTATAAGCCGAGGCGGCTCGACAGTTATGAAAAAATACATGTGATCGGGGATGTGCACGGCTGTTTTACGGTGCTGGATTCTTATTTGAAAGGCAGACTCGAAGATGACGAGTTATATATTTTTACAGGTGATATGCTTGATAGAGGAATAGAAAACGCAAAAGTCGTTCAATTCCTGCTCAGTATCAAAGATCGTAAAAATGTGATTTTGCTCGAAGGAAATCATGATAAATATTTGAAGCAATACGGGCATGATGAAGAAACAAGAAGCAGCGTATTCAACAAGAAGACAAAACCGGAATTAGACGAAGCAGGCTTTGACAAAAAAGATATCAGGGAACTGGCGAGGCGCTTCCACCAAATTGTCTACTTCACGTATGGAGAAGATACTTACATCATCACGCACGGAGGTATTTCCGCGCTTCCTGACAACCTTCTGCTTACAGCTACCAGCCAGCTGATCAACGGTGTCGGCGGATATGAGACAGATATCGACCATGTCTTTACAAAAAATATGGAAGGGCGGAACATCATTCAAATCCACGGGCACAGAAACATGTTCCGGCTTCCAGTGCATGCAGCCGCAAAATCATATAACCTGGAAGGGCAGGTGGAGCACGGCGGGCATTTAAGGGTTGTCACCATCGATCGGTCTGGCATTCAAACACATGAGATAAAAAATGATGTGTTTAAAACGTCCTCTCCTTCGCTTGATTCTCATCACGAACACGAGGAGCTGACTGTCGACCATTTTCTAAAGCATTTGGACGAACACGATTATGTATCTGAGCAAAAATTAGCCGGAGGCATTTCCTCTTTTAACTTTACGAGGAAGGCTTTTCAGGAGAGAAAATGGGACAGCGTCAGCATGAAGGCAAGAGGGCTGTTTATCAACAGAAACACCAAGGAAATCGTCAGCAGAAGCTACAACAAATTTTTCAACATCGATGAACGCCTGACGACGAAAATGCATGTTCTCGTTAACACGCTGCGCTTTCCGGTCACTGTTTATGATAAGGCGAATGGATTTTTGGGAACGGTCGGCTACAATTCTGAAACCGATGAGCTCGTCTTCACCTCAAAATCTTATACATCGGCAAGCGGACAAAAAGACGGCCATGCGAAATGGGTGGAAGAGCTGTTTCACAAAACGTTTGACGCATCTCAGATTGAGGATATAAAAGAATATGTAAAAACACGCAATGTTTCGTTAGTGTTTGAAGTCGTGCTGCCAGAAAAAGATCCGCACATTATCGAGTACAAATCGGATAAGCTTGTCCTTCTCGACATTGTCAAAAGACAGATGAAATATGAAAAGCTGCCGTATGAAGATGTCCTCTGTTTTTCTGAGACATTTCGCGTAGAATGTAAGCAAAAAGTCATTTCTTTTGACCAGTGGACCGATTTTTATAAATGGTACCTGTCTGTGTCAAATGACCCGTCGATTGAGGAGGAAGGATATGTGATTGAAGACTCGGCAGGATTTATGACAAAATTAAAACTGCCTTTCTATCAATATTGGAAGTTCGTGCGCGGTATCAAGCACAGACTCGGCGCGGCTGCTGGTCGCTCGCCCCATCACGAGGCCCTGTTCCATTCCGAGCATGTGAAGTTTCTCGCCTGGGCCAAAACGAAAGACAGCGAGTATCTTAAAAACCAGTCCGTTATCACCATCCGAAACGACTTTTACAGCGAAACCTAAAGCGAAGAAAACAGAACAAACGGTTTCTTGAAACATAGTTATTTAGACTCAATTTTCAAGCTTGTTTTCACACACACACCCCTAAACCAGAATGTACATTCGTAGGTTATAAGTAGTATTTCGTCTGAATATGAAACGATTTCCCTTCATTTTGCGTTATACTTAAAAACCACATATTTTCCGTCTGAATCGAACATGTTTTATTTCATCATTCACAGGAAATAAACATAGGATAGTTCAGAACGTGTTCTGGAGGTTTTGATCATGGGGAAAATAAGATTCAAGCTCACGGTTCTGCTCGTTTTGGCTGCCGTACTGGCCGGAGGCTTTTATTATTTAAAAAACGGAAGCGTTCAAGATGTCTCAACGGCGCTCAGCCAAACCGTCTCATCTGAGGAAAAGAACTATACCATTTATCAATATAAGATCACCAAAATTGACGGCACTGAATACCACGGGGTATCAGATAACGGAACGAAGATCATTTTCAATGCGAAAAATCTCAACCAGGATCTGTCCGACATTAAAGAAGGAGACAAAGTAAAGGCCTACTTCTCTAATGCCAACAGAATCGACGGATTAATCAAAGTCGTCAAGGTGGCAGATTAAAAACCCTCTGTTTCTCAGAGGGTTTTTTTGTGCAAGCAGTTTTCATTGCAATTTTAATATGCGGCCGCTATAATTACGCATAAGGACAAGTAAATATCGATTGTATCCTTCGGGGCTGGGTGAAAATCCCGACCGGCGGTAATAAAGCGAGAGACAGCTTTAGAGCCCGTGACCCGCTGTGCTTCGTGCAAAGCGGTGGATTCAGTGAGAAGCTGAAGCCGACAGTGAAAGTCTGGATGGGAGAAGGATGAAGAGACTATGTGAAAAATAATGATGATGCATAGTTTTATTTCTCATGCACAAAAACAACCCCCCGGATCGACATCCGGGGTTATTTTTTTGGAAGAAGGGAGGGAAATTCATGACAGATGCGCATTATATGAATCTTGCATTGGAGCTTGCGAAGCAGGGTGAAGGTCAGACAGGAGCCAATCCGCTTGTCGGAGCCGTTGTCGTCAAAGACGGTGAAGTGGTCGGAATGGGGGCTCATTTAAAATACGGCGAAGCGCATGCAGAAGTGCACGCCATTCAAATGGCAGGCCGCCATGCGGAAGGAGCCGTCATTTATGTGACGCTTGAACCGTGCAGCCATTACGGCAAAACGCCTCCTTGCGCGGAACTGATTATCCGTTCCGGTTTGAAGCGGGTAGTCGTGGCGGCCGAAGATCCGAATCCGCTCGTTTCCGGAAGAGGAATCGGGATGCTGAGAAGCGCCGGGATCGAGGTCGAAACAGGCGTTCTCAAAGAACAGGCGGAAGAGCTGAACGAAAAGTTCATGCATTTTATGCGGACAGGCCTTCCGTATGTGACATTAAAAGCAGCTGCCAGCCTTGACGGCAAAACCGCTACCGCAACAGGCGACAGCAAATGGATTACTTCTGAAGAAGCGCGGATGGACGCTCACCAATACCGAAAAAACCACCAGAGTATTTTAGTGGGATCGGGCACAATAAAAGCAGACGACCCGAGTTTGACATGCCGTCTCCCCGGTGCAGTGAATCAGCCGGTGCGTGTCGTTCTCGATACGACGCTGTCAATCCCGCTTCAGTCAAAAGTCATTCAGGATAAAGCAGCGGCAACCTGGATTTACACGACGTCCAAGGCAGATCCCGAAAAGGTTCGGAACCTGGAAAAAGAAGGTGTACAGGTAACCGTGCTGGATGCGGATGAACTTCCGGTGCGCGACGTGCTTCTGCACCTTGCAGACCGAGGTATCGCTTCAGTCTTTGTCGAAGGTGGTGCGACGGTTCACGCAAGCTTCGTCAAAGAAGGACTCTATCAGCAAATGATCTTCTATCTTGCCCCTAAATTAATCGGAGGGCTGCAATCTCCCAGCATCCTCTCCGGTGAAGGCTTTCAATCGATGAAAGATGTCCCCTTACTGCATTTCACAACCATTACCAAAATCGGCCAGGATATAAAGCTGGCGGCAAAACCGATAAAAGAATAAGGCGGTGGCATATGTTTACAGGCATCATTGAAGAAGTCGGAATGATTTTGGACATGAAAAAGGCGGGAAGCGCCATGTCTTTAGTCATCCAATCCAACAAAGTGACCGAGGATGTGAAGCTTGGCGACAGCATTGCTGTCAACGGAGTCTGCCTGACCGTAAATGAGTTCGGTTCCGGCAGTTTCACGGCGGATGTCATGCTTGAAACCCTGAAAGCAACATCACTCGGCACATTAAAAAAAGGAAGCCGCGTCAATCTTGAACGGGCGATGGCGGCAAACGGCCGCTTCGGCGGGCATATGGTGTCGGGGCATGTCGACGGCACCGCGTCTATCGTGCGCATAGAAAAAGCGGCTAACGCCGTATACTATGATTTAAAACTTGACCCTTCACTGGCCAAAATGCTTGTGTTAAAAGGTTCGATCGCCGTAGACGGCGTCAGCCTCACCATTTTTGGACTGACGGAAGATCAAGTAACAGTCTCGCTTATCCCGCACACATTGGATGAAACGATTTTTTCGGAAAAAAAGCCCGGAAGCATCGTCAACATCGAGTGCGATATGATCGGCAAATACATTTACCGGTTTCTCCACCAAGCAAAACAAGACAAACAGGTAAAGCCATTGACTGAATCGTTTTTTAAAGAAAACGGGTTTTAAATGAAAGGAGGCCGCGCGCCTATGTTTCACACAATTGAAGAAGCGATACGCGATTTGAAGCAAGGAAAAGTCATCATCGTGGTCGATGACGAGGACAGGGAAAACGAAGGCGATTTCGTTGCGCTAGCAGAATACGCAACACCTGAGGTGATCAACTTTATGGCTTCGCACGGAAGGGGTTTGATCTGCGCGCCGCTTAATGAAGAGATCGCTTCACGGCTTGACCTCCATCCGATGGTGGACGAAAATACCGATTCTCATCACACGGCATTTACGGTCAGTGTGGATCACCGCGATACAAAGACGGGGATCAGCGCTCAAGAGCGGTCGTTGACCGTCATGTCGCTGATTGATGATCACGCGCTTCCGGGCGATTTTAAAAGACCGGGGCACATTTTCCCCTTGATTGCGAAAACAGGCGGCGTTTTAAAAAGAGCCGGACATACGGAGGCGGCCGTTGACCTTGCGGAGGCGTGCGGTTCCGCGCCGGCCGGCGTCATCTGCGAAATCATGAATGAAGACGGCACGATGGCAAGGGTGCCTGAACTCAAAAAAATAGCCGACCAGCACGACTTGAAAATGATTACGATTAAAGATTTGATCGAATACCGCTACAGCAAGGGAACGCTGATCAACCGAGAAGTGAAGATTACGCTGCCTTCCGAATTCGGCACATTCAAGGTTTACGGCTATACAAACGAAATCGATGACAAGGAACATATAGCACTCGTCAAAGGCGATATACCTTTCGGAGACGAGCCTGTCCTTGTCCGCGTACACTCAGAATGCCTGACGGGCGATGTTTTCGGCTCTTACCGCTGCGACTGCGGCCCGCAGCTTGCTGCCGCACTCGCGCAAATCGAACAAGCGGGCCGGGGCGTGCTCCTTTATTTGAGACAGGAAGGAAGAGGAATCGGCTTAATCAATAAACTGAAAGCTTATAAACTGCAGGAAGAAGGATATGATACCGTGCAGGCTAATGAAAAGCTCGGTTTTCTCCCAGATCTTCGCAACTACGGGATCGGCGCCCAAATTTTAAGAGACCTCGGCGTGAAACAAATGAAGCTGCTGACGAACAATCCGCGAAAGATTGCCGGTCTCGAAGGCTACGGACTGACGATCGCAGACAGGGTGCCGCTGCAGATGGAGACAAAAAAAGACAATGAAAAGTACTTAAAAACGAAAAAATCAAAATTGGGGCATATGCTTCATTTTTAAACTAAAATCAATCACAAAAAAGGACGGGATTCATATGAATAAAATAGAAGGTCATGTAATTGGAACAGATTTGAAAATTGGGATCGTTGTGTCAAGGTTCAACGATTTTATTACAAGCAAACTTCTAAGCGGTGCAGAAGATACGCTGTTGAGACATGGGGTCAAAGCTGATGATATTGATGTCGCCTGGGTTCCCGGAGCATTCGAGATTCCGCTGATCGCCAAAAAAATGGCTGAAACGAAAAAATACGACGCCGTGATTACACTGGGCACGGTCATCAGAGGAGCGACAAGCCACTATGACTATGTCTGCAATGAAGCGGCAAAGGGGATTGCGGCGAGCAGCATGTCAACAGGCGTTCCGGTGATCTTCGGCGTATTGACGACAGACACGATCGAGCAGGCGGTAGAACGCGCCGGAACAAAAGCCGGAAATAAAGGTGCAGAAGCTGCCGCGGCAGCGATTGAAATGGCGAACCTGACCCGGTCGCTTCAATAATTACCGAAAAAGAGTTTAAAAAGGTTATAAAAATGTTTATAATGTGATGTGAAGCGACTAGCCTTCGTTAGATCCACATTTTGATATATTGAGGGGTATTTATGTTAATTCGTTATAAAAAGTCATTCGAAAAGATTGCGATGGGGCTCCTTTCGTTTATGCCGAATGAGAAGGACGTCAAGCAGCTTCAGCAGACAATTAAAGACTATGAAACGGACACTGAAAGGCAGCTGTTCCTATGGAAAGAAGGCGAGGATATTGTCGGCTGTGTAGGAGTAGAGAAAAGAGAAGAAGAAGTCGAGATCAAGCATATCAGTGTAAACCCGTCTCACCGTCATCAAGGAATCGGCAAAAAAATGGTGTCGGCCATTTCGCAAATGTTTGCACCTAAACCGCTGGTTCCGAATGAATTAACTAAAGGATTCTTTGAGCGCTGTCAGGATCACGAAAATGAAGACATCACATATAACCAATGAGCAGAGGCTTCTAGCCTCTGCTCTCAGCTTGTCGACAAAGCCATAAAAAGTGGCTTGATCGACAAGCTTTTTTTGTTAAAATGTGAGTGAAATCTAGTTTTTGGAGGTTTTTCCATGTTGTCTAAGCACTCTAAAGATCAGCGCGAACAGC
>NZ_BORF01000005.1:0-243385 GCF_018333035.1 Bacillus sp. J41TS8 | reverse complement strand
GAAGAATTTCTTGTGTAGAACATTAGAATGACACCGTCCTTTTCAATCCTTTTCTTTATTATAAAATGAAAAAATGGATAATTTAAGGAAAAAAATAAGACTGTCGAGATTTTCTCGACAGCCTGAGGAAGCTGCCTTTTGGCAGCTTCCTTATTCTTTGCCCTTATAAATATTTCTTGCGTTCAGTCCGACTTTTTTCAGCATTTCGATGCAGGCTTCTTTCTCCTCATCGCTTAACACGCTGATCATGTGGTGAAGCTCTTCTGCATGACCCGGAAAAATCTTCTCCAGGAGCTTGGTGCCTTTATCTGTAATTTGCGCATAGGTCACCCTGCGGTCGGTCGCACAGGCTCTTCTCGCGATCAGCTCCTTTTGCTCAAGCTTGTCAACCACATATGTAATACTCCCGCTCGCCAGTAGAATCTTATCCCCTATTTGTTGAAGGGGCTGATCCCCTTTATGATAGAGGAGTTCTAAAACGGCAAACTCGGTTGGATTCAGACCATGATGATGAATATGTTTATTCATATGATCATTAATGGATCTGTACGCTCGAGATAATACAATAAATAATTTCAAGGACTGTTCCTGTTCTCTATTACTCATATCTCTCATCTCCAAAGAAACAACTACAGGAAAACATTAATAAACTATGAGGAAAATGTCAACTGTTAACATTCAAACCATGTTATGATGAGTAGGAATCGAACATCAAATAGATATATCCGGAAATTCCCCGGTATTGTGTCCTATTTTCACGGTATTGGTTATCTTTTCTATAAATCGGCTCTCACTAGTGATATAATACCCCTATTCCTGTATCGATTGGGAGAGAGTAAAAATATGCGCAATTTGAAAAATCTATGGAAGAAAGTCAGGCTTTATTTGATCTTGGTGATGATCCCCGCCTTCATTATAAGCTTTTTTGTATACGAACAAGAACGAGAAAATATCACTGAAAAGCACCGTCAGACTGCGACTCTCATGCTCAATATTCACCGCAACCAAATCAACTACCTGATCGGCGAAACAGAAGCAAGGCTCAGCTCCCTTGCCACGGCCCTCAACCACCCTGTTAATGAGCAGCATATCAAACGAATCCTGACGGAAACGTATAAAAAAGAACCGCGTTTTTCGGCTTTATACCTTTTAAATAAAGACGGCGATGTCATGGTGAGCACGTCTCCCGTCAAAGACAAAAAGAAGGTTTCATACAAGAACATTCTGCAAAAAGCGGAAAAATCAAAGAAATCCGTGATCACAGACGATATACATACAGTGTCGGACAGGCTGGAGCTGAATATTTTTACTCCTGTCTATGACAGCGAAGGCAGAACGACAAATTTTCTGCTGGCTTCGATCCGCGTCGATTATCTGAAAAATATCATGAACGTCCTGAGCCCTGAGCTTTATATCAAAATTCTCAACCAGAAGAATCAGATTGTCTTTACAGCAGGCCATTCTCCTCCTGAGAAGCCGGACGGCGGCACCGTCGATGCTTTTTTGGATCAGATCGACTGGAAGCTTGAAGTTTATCCGGAACCGGTCCAGCTTGATGAAATCGTTCACAGTCTTCTGCTGTCATTTTTAAGTATTTTCATTCTGCTGAATATTATGTTCCTCATGCTCCAGTATGTGCTGCTGAAGCGGCGGACCAAGCAGGAGCGCGCCCAAAATGAAGCCCAGAAGCTCGAATTAATCGGCACCCTGGCAGCGAGCACCGCTCATGAAATCAGAAACCCGCTGACAGGTATCAGCGGCTTTATCCAGCTCCTGCAAAAAAAATATCAATCAAAAGAAGATCAAATGTATTTCTCAATCATCGACCAGGAAATCCGGAGGATCAACCAGATTGTCAGCGAGTTTCTCGTGCTCGGAAAGCCGACGGCAGAGCAGTGGCAGCTTAACGCCATGAATGAAATGATTGACGAAATCATGCCGATTATTCATTCTGAGGCAAATTTATATAATGTGGAAGTGGAATTTCAAGACTGTGGAGAAGACCCGGCTTATGTGTATTGTAAAAAAGATCATATTAAGCAGGTTGTCTTGAACGTCGCCAAAAATGCTCTTGAATCGATGAAAAACGGCGGAAAGCTGCTCATTCAAATCGAACATCATCAAGAGAAGGCGCAAATTATTGTGAAGGATATCGGAGAAGGCATTCCAAAAGAAATGATGGAGAGTATTTTCCAGCCTTTTGTCACGTCAAAGGAAAAGGGAACCGGACTCGGCCTTGTCGTGTGCAAGCGCATCATTTCCATGTACGGGGGAACCATTCAGATCGAAAGCGAACAGCATAAAGGAACGACTGTAACGATTACGCTGCCGACTTCAAAGGAACAGGTTGACTGAGGCTTCCCCGTTCCTGCAAAGAGCCTGCCTTTCACGGCAGCTCTTTTTCGTTCAGTCACTATGCCGTATATTTTTCAACGGTCAGACAGTCGATGCAGCCTAAAAAATCCTGCAGCAGATGGTCCGACGCATTTTCATTCATAGACAGTTTTTGATATTCATAAATTAATTGATCCAGCTCCTGGCTCCGCCTGATCGTTTCATCCCCTGTAAATCCATAGATTTCAGCGGCTTCAACCATCATTTGCCGCTTCTTGCTGATGGAAACGAGCAATGCTTCTTTTTCAACATAATTTTGCATACGCTTCACCCCTTACCGACATATCGTTTCTTAGAACCATCCAGATTTTGCGTACTTGAGCATTATTACAGATTATACTTATTTTGTAAACCTATTTCTCAAAAAATTATTTTGAAATCGAGTATAATAGAATTGTGGAATTAAAGGTGTAATACCCCTCGATGAAATACGGCAAACACCTTTAAAAGAGTTCATGAGGATAGAAGGAGGTCTAAATGATGAAAAAACCAGTGTCAAGGCTCCGAACCATCTTTGCCGTGAAAGAAGCGTATTCAGGCCTCTTATTGTTTTTCAAGGCATTTAGAGCCTGGAGAAAGGGAGACTTCCCCTTATTCCCGAAAAAAACGATTTTACTGGCCGCGCTGGCATTGATTTATGTGCTGTCTCCGATCGATTTGATTCCCGATGTTCTCGCAGGTGTCGGCTGGCTTGATGACGCGGCTGTGCTCGCTTTTCTATTCAGGCAAATTACCAAAGAGCTGGACGGATTTGAAATACATCTAACGGGAGGAATAAACGGCAATGGCAAACAATAATATTCTCGGTATCAATCATCTCTTGTTTTCAGTCTCTGACCTGTCCGTCTCTATTTCATTCTATGAAAAGGTGTTTGATGCCAAGTGGCTCGTAAAGGCCGAGAAAACCGCTTATTTTGACCTGAACGGCATCTGGCTCGCATTAAACGAAGAGAAAGACATTAAGAGACAGGAAATCCACGACTCTTACACCCATATCGCCTTTTCGATTCAACAGGAAGATTTGCCGTTCTGGGAAAAGAAATTACGCGATTTAGGTGTAAACGTGCTAAAGGGCAGAAAACGGCATGAAGGCGACAAAGATTCAATTTATTTCTCAGATCCGGACGGCCATAAGTTCGAGCTTCACACCGGCTCTGTATTTGACCGTCTTCAATACTATCAAAATGAAAAACAGCATCTCTCCTTTCATGAAGGCCACATCAAGGCCCTTTATGACAGAAACAAATAAAAAAGCGTCCACACGGACGCTTTTTCATTATCGGCTCACACTCTCTTTCTCATAAATCGGCACCCAGCCCTCTGTCGTCACAAAGATTCTGACAGCCACGACTTTTCGGTCTTCCTGAAGCGTGAAATAATGGCGGGTGTTTTCAGGAACGGAGATCAAATCTCCCGGATTTAAGAGGACATCAAAAAATGTGCCGTCTTTTCCTTCTATCGCAAAGATGCCGTGGCCGCTGACGATAAATCTGACTTCATCGTCTGTATGATGATGTTCCTGTTTGAAATTTTTCAAGAGCTCATCGAGTTTCGGATTTTGGTCGGAAAGCGAGATGACATCGCTCGCTTTATAGCCGCGGCGTTCTGAAATGTCTTTGATTTCAGCGGCAAAGACGTCTAAAATCTCCTGTTTCTCTTCATCGGTCAAATCGTATTTTTCTTTTAAGCCGGCCGGCAGCTTTGTGATATCCCATTTTTCATAAATGACCTCCTGCCCCTTTAGAAATTGTTCTACTTCTTCCTGCTTTTCAATGGTCGTGTTTTGTTCATCATGGATTCGAATTGTCGCCATGCTTTCTCCCCCTTTTTAATTAACGTGGTAAGCCTGCAAAGCTTTCAGTTTTAAATGCCAGCTGAACAGGAATTCATACGCTTCAAGCATCCGCTTTGTCTCAAATGCCGTTTTTCCCCAGACGGTAATGCCGTGGCTGCGAATCAGCACTGCCCCTGAATCGCCTGAAAGGTGTCCGGCAAAATCCGCCGCCAAATCCGGAATATGAGCGCTGTTTTCGATAATCGGGATCGCAACCTCCGCATTTTCCTCCCAAAGACCGAGCGCCTTTATGATTTCCTGGCCTCTGAATGTCGCTTGCTTTTCTTTTGCGTAAAGCTCTGAGATGACATTGTTGTCAATCGTATGGACGTGAAGACAGCAGCCCGCGTTTGTATTTTGATAGACACGGGTGTGCAGCAGCGTCTCCGCTGACGGTTTCAGCGTATGTCCGGTCTCCGCCGGTCTCCCCTCTTCGTCCGCCAACAGAAAATCCTCCGCGGATGCTTTTCGCTTATCTTTTCCGCTTGCTGTGATGAGAAATCGCAGCGGGTCTTCTGATACTTTGATTGACAGATTGCCGCTTGTCGCAGGGAACCAATCCCTTTCCGCAAGCTCTTTTTTTACCTCGGCAAGTTCGTGCCATTTTTGCTCAGGGTCCATTCTTTCACCTCCGCGGTCTCTTCAAGTATTCGCTTTACATCACGGAAATCGCCGAATCCCGCATGCTTCAGGCCGAGTCCCTCACATTCCCGCAGCAAATAATCGCGCGCGATGCACAAGTCGGAACATTTGGCAGCTTCAACATCTGTAACAGAGTCCCCAATCATGACAACAAAATCGTCCCAGCCTTTCAGCCGGCGGATGATAGAAGGCTTGCAGCAGCCGCATTCATTTCCGCAGCTGCCGTCACACGGATACGGCCAGCGGATCTCGATATTGCGCCCTGAAAAGCCGGCCTCATTGCAGTAAATGCGTTCCTTTTCGACAATGCCTTCAAGCAGTGGATAGACGAAAAAGTCCATCCCTCCGCTCACGACGTAAAACGGAAGACCCTGCTCATCCAGGAAAGAGACAAACTCTGTAAACCCGGGGCGGATCTCGGCTTGTTTCATTACATATTCCATAATGTCTTCTTTCAGGCTTGTCGGCAGCAATTGAAACATTCTGCCGACCCCGTCCTTAATCGATATGTCCCTGGACAGAACCCCGTCTTTTAAAGCGAGCCACTCTTCTGGAGCAAATTGTTTCATAATGCTGATGATGTTGTCGTTCGTTGTAATGGTTCCGTCAAAATCGCAAATGATAAGCGGCTGCCTCATACGGAAACCTCAACCTTTCCCCATTTTTCAAGGGCGAGCTTCAAATCGGGAGAACGCTTTGCTTTTTCTTCGACTGGCTCCGCTTCCAGGACGGCATCAATGATCGCCCGAAACGCTCTTCCTCCGCCTGCCGCTCCGTTTGGATGACCGTGAATCCCCCCGCCTGCGTTGATGATATGGTCAATGCCGAAGTCTTTCATCAAGAGCGGCACCATGCCGGGGTGAATACCGGCCGACGGAACGGCGAATGTCGGTTTAAAAACGTCTTCCTTCGTGCATTCATCATATATGGCAAGCGCATCCTGCTTCGGCAGAGCAACGCTTCCGTACGGTGAAGGGAACAGGCTGAAATCAGCACCCGCATACCGGTTGAGCTTGCCGAGCAAAAGCGAATGGGAAAAACCGTAATGCGGCGACGAAGTGAGTGCGCCGCTTACTGCCGGGTGCGCCATGATCGGCAGCGGGATGTCGTCGTCTTCCGCAAGGCTTTGCAAAACATCGAGCCCGTAGGCAAACACATTCAGCAGCAACACATCGGCTCCGAGCTCGGCTGCTTTTCTCGCCTTCGATTTCAGCTCCATTGTCCTGCCCGTCAGGTTGACGGCATACAGCGTTTTGCGCCCAGTTTCTTCAAAAGCTGCCTCAAGCACTTTTTTTCCTTCCGTGATTCGTTTTTCAAAGGGGGCACTGCCTGTTTCGAATAAGATTTCATCGTCCTTGATCAAATCCACTCCGCCGAGCGCCTGCTGTCTGAGCTGTTCCTTCAAGTCTTCCATATCGCGGCCGATGACGCCTTTAAAAATGCTCATCAACAGAGGCCTTTCAAATTCGCCGATTTTTTTCCGGATCCCGTATACGCCGAATTTCGGGCCCGGCAATGATTGTTTAAAAGACTGCGAAAACTCCAAATCCGCCAATTTGATTTTTCCGTCGAGAGACAGCTTTCCAAAAACGGTCGTCAGCACAGCGGGAATGTCGCTTGTAAAATTGGCTTCCGGATAAGCGATGGTGACCGTTGTCTGTTTTTCCCCCAGCGTGCTTTCTGTTTCTTCGACCTTGACGACGCGTCCTTTATGCTTTTTCAGCTGTTCCTGCTTTAAGAGCGGCAGATCTGTCCACGACCCGACCGTCAGTCCGATCGCAATTTGCTCGGCCCGCTTTTCTGCGTCACATCCTTGATCTGTCAAAACATATGTTGCCAAAAGTTCACTCATTCTGTAGCTCCTTCCTGCTTCATGCATATAAAAAACCTCTTTTGCTGCTTTAGCTAAAAGAGGTTTCGCATTTCAGGTTCGAATCCTTATCTCTCAGCGTCAGCTGCAAGAATTAGCACCGTGCTTAAAAAGTCGGTTGCCGGGCTTCATCGGGCTTGTCCCTCTGCCTGCTCTTGATAAGAATATTGATTTTATAAATTATTTTGAATTATCCCATCGTTTTTCCCGGTTGTCAATGACTGTGGCCGGTCTTTTTGAATATATTCAGCTTGGCAATGCGCGAAGCCGCTTCCCGGAGCCGCTCTTCGCTTGTCAAGAGGCCGACTCTCACATAGCCTTCTCCGTATTTGCCGAAGCCGATGCCGGGCGCTGTGACGACATTCGCTTTTTCGAGAAGCAGATCGGAAAAAGCCTCAGATGTATACCCGTCAGGGACAGGCATCCAGGCGAAAAAAGAACCTTGCGGAGCATCCGCGTGCCAACCGATTTCGCGGACCGCACGAATCCATACATCCCGCCTTTTTTCGTAGCGCTCATTTTGCTCCTTGACACACGCTTGGTCTGATAGAAGCGCGGCTGCCGCGGCGTCTTGGACCGCTTTAAAAAGGCTGACATACATATGGTCCTGATAAAGGTTCAGCGCTTCGATCACAGATGCGTTGCCAACTGCAAACCCGACCCGCCATCCAGCCATATTATACGTTTTGGAAAGCGTGTAAATTTCGATTCCTGTGTCTTTTGCCCCCTCCGTTTCGAGAAAGCTGACAGGCCTCTTGCCGTCGTAGCCGATCGCACCGTAGGCAAAATCGTGGACGACGCAAATTCCGTTTGACTTGGCAAACCGGACAGTCTCTTCGAAAAAAACAGGCGTGGCTTGGGCACCGGTTGGATTGTTTGGATAATTTAAATACATGAGCTTCGCATTTTCTTTCACTTCCTTCGGAATCCGGCTGTAGTCAGGCAGAAACTGATTGCCCGCTGTAAGCGGCATCGTTGCCATGTTCGCTCTTGCCAGCTCAACGCCCGACCAGTAGTCGGGATAGCCGGGATCGGGAACGAGCACGGCATCCCCCGGATTTAACAAACATTGCGGAAGCTCGACAAGACCGGCTTTTCCGCCGAACAATACAGCGACTTCGCGTTCGGGATCGAGCTCTACACCGTATTCCCTTCGATAGAACGCGGCTGCCGCCTCCTTGAGTGAACGGCTGCCGCGAAAGGAGGAATACTGATGGTTTTCAGGGTTGCGAACGGCTTGCGCCATTGTATCAACGATGTGATCAGGTGTCGGCTGATCGGGATTCCCCTGGCCGAGATTGATCACATCATGGCCGGCGGCGATTTTTTCATTCACCTTTTTCACCAAGGAAGCGAAAAACTGCTCAGGCAGCTGTTTCAGCACATCTGAAAGCTCAAATTTCATATGATTCACCCGCTTTTGAAAAATTCTTGAAATGATAGTCCATCATCATATATTGTTAAATGTAAAATGTAAAGAAAAAAATGAGGTGATCCAGATTGAAGCTGACAATTTCATGTCTGCAATTCGATATCGCATACGGCAATCCTTCTGAAAATTTTAAAAAAGCGGAGCAGCTGATCGAACAGGAAAGCCGGAAAGCGGATGTTCTTCTCCTTCCCGAGCTGTGGACGACGGGTTATGATTTAAAAAATCTCGGCTCCATCGCAGATGAAGAAGGCAGGCAAACGAAGAGATGGCTGCAGGAAACGGCAAAAGCAAACCGTGTCCATATCATTTGCGGCTCTGTCGCCGTTAAGAAAAAAAGCGGTGTGTACAATATCATGTACATCGCAGACAAAAACGGACATTTGATCAAAGAATACAGCAAAGCTCACCTTTTCCAGCTGATGGACGAACACCTCTATTTGTCAGCGGGCTCAGGCGACGGGAGCTTCGAGCTTGAAGGGATCCCGGCTGCGGGGTTTATCTGCTACGACATCCGTTTCCCGGAATGGATCAGAAAACATACGAAGGAAGGTGCGGGCATCATCTTTGTATCGGCGGAATGGCCGCTCGCCCGCCTCGATCACTGGCAAAGCCTTTTAAAAGCCAGAGCGATTGAAAATCAGTGCTTTGTCGCAGCCTGCAACCGAGCGGGAAGTGACCCGGCAAACGAATTTGCGGGTCACAGCATCATCATTGATCCGCTCGGCCGCACCCTCGCTGAAGCAGGGAGCGGTGAAGCCGTCATCAGGACCGAAATCAACCTCGGGGACATTGAAAAAGCGCGGGGGCAAATTCCGGTTTTTGAGGACATTCGCAGAGATTTATATTAAAAAAGTGTTGACAAGAAAACTGAGATGCTGGTAACATTTTCAGCAACTGACCGAACTGAAATTTCAAAATTTTATATTGATTTCTCTTATCGAGAGTTGGGTGAAGGACTGGCCTAATGACCCCAACAGCAACCGACCGTAATACCATTGTGAAATGGGGCGCGAAATTCTGCGCCGCTAGGGCACGGTGCTAATTCCATCAGACTTTGAATTCTGAGAGATAAGAGAGGCGAACGCGACAAATCAGCCTCTTTCTCTCGATGAGAAAGAGGCTTTTTTATTGTTAACGACATTTAGGGGGAATCACACATGACCGTAACGAAAACCGCAGCATACGAAACTTTGACCGAAAGCTCCGCGGCCGCGCTGGCCGTTCGCCTCGGGCTTTTTCCAAGCAAAAGCACCCTGACATGCCGGGAGATCGGGGACGGAAACTTGAATTTGGTCTTCCGCGTGTATGACAAAGAGCAGCAAAAAGGGCTGATCATCAAACAGGCGGTGCCTTATGCGAAAGTCGTCGGCGAAAGCTGGCCGCTGTCGCTTGACAGGGCGAGAATCGAAAGCAGTGCGCTGATCCGCCAAGCCGAGCATGTCCCGCACCTTGTCCCGAACGTGTACTATTCTGACACCGAGCTTGCCGTTACCGTATTGGAAGACCTTTCTCACTTGGAAATCGCCAGAAAAGGACTGATTGACGGGAAGGATTATCCGCACCTGTCGGAAGACATCGGAGAATTCCTTGGAAAAACACATTTTTACTCGTCTGAATATGCACTTGACCCAACAGTTAAAGGGCGGCTTGTGAAGCAGTTTACGAATCCGGATCTGTGCGATATTACAGAAAGCCTTGTGTTCACAGACCCTTTCTTTGATCATGAGACAAACGATTTCGAAGAAGAGCTTCGCGATGAAGCGGAAGATCTTTGGCGCAATGAAGCATTAAAAATTGAAGCGGCAAAACTGAAACAGCGCTTTTTGTCTGCAGAGGAAACGCTGATCCACGGCGACCTTCATACAGGCAGCATTTTCGCAAGTGAAGAAGCCGAAACGAAAATCATCGACCCTGAATTTGCGTTTTTCGGCCCGATCGGGTTTGACATTGGACAGTTTATCGCCAACCTGCTGCTGCACGCGCTTTCCCGCGAAGAAAACAGGCGGGCTCCTTTATACCGCCATGTCGAGACCGTCTGGCATACGTTCAGCCGGACATTCAGCGAAGCATGGGAAAACGATGCTCTTGACGCTTGCAAAAATGAGAAAGGACGCCTTGAATCAGTTCTGAAGCAGGCGTTTGAAGACGCAGCAGGCTTTGCCGGCTGCGAAATGATCCGCCGGACGATCGGCCTTGCCCATGTGGCGGACCTTGAAACAATCGTTCCGTTTTCCCGGAGAATCAGCCAAAAAAAGCTCGCCCTTAAAATAGGCGCAGCATTCATAGAAAAACGCAGTGGTTTCCGGACGCCAAAAGACTTGATTGAAGCGTTTCGGAACGCACTTAAGGAGTGAATGACATGCCTGAACAATTTGCGGTGCCCCGCTCTGTCGAATGGGAAGAAGCATCGGTAAAAATTCTGAACCAGCAAAAGCTTCCCGAAAAGACGGAATACCTGCACCTCACAACAAAAGAAGACGTCTATGATGCGATTCAAACGCTGAAAGTGAGGGGTGCACCTGCCATCGGCATTACAGCCGCCTTCGGACTCGCCCTTTGCGCACAAAGCATCAATACATCTGACGTTTCCGCGTTTCTGGTGGAACTCGGAAAAATCAAAGATGAACTCAATCAGGCAAGGCCGACAGCCGTCAATTTATCCTGGGCTCTCAATCGGCTGGTAATAAGTGCGGAGGACGCAAAATCGGTCAATGAAGCAAAAACAAATCTGATCCATGAAGCCATTCAGATCCAGGTTGAAGACGAAGAAACGTGCCGGCAAATCGGACAGAATGCACTGCATTTGTTCAAATCGGGTGACAGCATCATGACCATCTGCAACGCCGGCTCGATTGCGACAAGCAGGTACGGTACGGCCCTTTCCCCGTTTTATCTTGCCAAAACAAAGGACCTCGACCTTCATATTTATGCCTGTGAAACGAGGCCTGTCCTGCAAGGGGCGCGCCTGACGGCGTGGGAGCTTATGCAGGGGGGAATTGACGTGACGCTGATTACAGACAGCATGGCTGCCCATACGATGAAAGAAAAAAACATTTCAGCCGTCATTGTCGGAGCGGACAGGATCGCGAGAAACGGAGATACAGCCAATAAAATCGGAACATACGGCTTGGCAATCCTCGCCAAAGCCTTTCAAATCCCGTTTTTTATCGCCGCTCCCCTGTCAACTTTTGATGTTTCGATTTCATGTGGCGACAACATTCCGATTGAAGAACGCGATCCGGATGAAGTCAGGCTGATAAACGGAACGCAAATAGCTCCGCAAGAGGTGCCAGTGTTCAACCCTGCTTTTGATATCACGCCGCACGATTTAATCTCTGGCATCATTACGGAAAAAGGGATTATCACAGACAGGTTTGAAGAAGAAATTGAAGCGCTGTTTTCCGCTGAAGCCCTTACTTAGGCCGCTTTAGCGGATTTTAATCGATTTGATGATGTCTTTCTTCTGCTCTTCGGTCAACACGTGCAGCTTGACGAACAATTCCGCGTATCCTGCTATTTTGTTCGGGCGGTTCGTTTTCACTTATTCGTCCTCCTTTTTTACCAAGACCAACATTTTTAACTTAATAAAATTATATGTCGCTGACGAAAAAAAGAAACGGCGTGCTCGTATATTATTTTCCCTTATACGCAATATTTTCGATGTCGAGCAGCACCGCTTTTTTATCCGTTTCATTTCCGGAGTACCCCGTTAAAGAACGATTTTTGCCGATGACACGGTGGCACGGGATCAAAATCGGCAGCGCATTTCTTTTATTGGCCTGGCCGATTGCGCGAACCGCTTTCGGATTCCCGACGGCGCACGCGATATCTAAATAGCTCCGTGATTCACCGTACGGGATCAACTGCAGCGCCTCCCACACTTTTTTCTGAAACGGGGTTCCATCCTGGCGGAGAGGAAGGGTGAACGTCTTCCGCTCCCCCCTGAAATATTCTTCGAGCTGGCGCTTTGCCTCCTTCAACAATTCCGTTTCGGTCCGGCGAAGCTCCAAGCCGTCTTGCTGGAGCTGTTTTAGTTCATCTTTTTCAAATAGCAAATGTGTAATGTGGTGATTTTCCTCGACAATGTAAGCTTGTCCAAAAGGCGAGGTCATTTCAATATAAAAGCCCACGATGCGATTAAGCCTCCTCCTCATGATGCTGTCTGATCGGGAGAGTCAGATGGAATGTCGTGCCTCTCCCTTCTTCACTTTCAACTTCGATTTTTCCATTATGCTCTTCAATAATTTTATAACTGACCATGAGCCCGAGTCCAGTGCCCCGTTCTTTTGTCGTGTAAAAAGGTTCGCCGAGCCTCTTCAATTTGTCTTCTGTCATGCCGATTCCTTCGTCAGCAAGCGAGATAATGATATGGTCGTCTCCTTTCGGTTTGATCGACACATATACGTTGCCTCCGTCAGGCATCACTTCAATCGCATTTTTCAAAATGTTGATAAATACCTGTTTCAGCTGATTCGGCTCGCAATAAATCAGCGGAATGCCGCCTTCGCACTTCAGATGCATCTGAACGTTGTCAAGGTTTGCCTGTGCGTGCAGCAAATCCATTGTGTCCTGCATGATTTTGACGATATTTTTTTCTTCATACATAATCGCCTGCGGTTTTGCAAGGATGAGAAACTCCGTAATAATCGATTCAATCCTTTTGAGTTCTGATGTGATGACATTAAAGTAAAGCGCGTGATCCTCATTTTGGATGCTGCCTTTCAGCAGTTGGATAAATCCTTTTAGCGCCGTCATCGGGTTGCGGATTTCATGGGCAATTCCGGCTGCGAGTTCGCCGACGACGTGAAGGGTATCAGACTTGCGGAGCCGCTCTTCAAGCTCTTTTCGTTCTGTCACGTCTCTGAGCATCGCCAAGTTCATATTTTGAATGATATTTCTTTTAAATGAAAATTCAAGAATCCGTTTTTGGTCGCTCAGCAGGAATGGGATGTCATTGTCCATTTCTTCTAAGGAAATCGTTTTAGCGGGAGAAGCTGCGTTTTCTATATGATAGCCGGAGATGACATCAAGTAGATTGGACGTTTTCAGCTGTTCAAGAGGGGTGCTGAGAATTTTTCCGGCAAGGGGGTTCGCATCGATAATGTCGTACTGGTTGTTGAAAAGAACGATTCCGTCCATTGATCCGTTGAATACTTTTCTGAACTTCAATTCGCTTTCCCGCAATTCTTGTTCCATTCGTTTTCTGTCGCTGACATTTCTTAAAATGGTTAGGTCCTGGCTGTCGAACATGATCCGTTTTGACGTGAACTCAAGCTCTTTATATTGTCCGTTTGCCATACGAAACAGCAGTTCCGCCCGGATTTCCCCTTTTTGATCATACTGCTTTTGAATGGCATGGTACCTCTGATCGGTTTGATCAATAAAATCGGTCATCTTCTTGTTGAGAAGCTGTTCCATCGGCAGTTCGAAGATTTTGCAGGCCGACTGGTTCGCTTTGACGATGCGGCCGTCGTTATTCATCAGTATAATGGCATCCATCGCATTTTCAAAGACTTCTCTAAAGCGTTCTTCGCTTTTAAACAGCTGTTTTTCCATCGAGCGCTTCTCGGTAATATCCCTCATAATCGACATGTAAAAGCCGTTTAAAATGTTCGAGGTTATCGTAAGCTCAAACAGCCGGTCTTCTCCTGATCTGAGCCGGACAGGAAGCTCCCCTTTTGCTTTCCCTCTTCTGAAAAGAGCATTCCAGATTTTATCGAGCCGCCCCTTGTTTTCAGGGGATACGAATTGAGACAGCTTCAGTTTTGAAAGCTCTGTTTTTTCAATTTCGAAGCTCTGGCAAAACGAATGGTTCGCATCGATGAAACAGCCTTGTTTATCAAAGATGACGATTCCTTCAACCGCGCGGTGAAACAAATCTTTAAACAGCTTTTCATTAATGGTGCGCTCCCGCTCCAATATTTTTTTCGATGAAATGTCCCTCATGACGACAAAATAGCAGTCTTCACCGATTCCTTTGCTTGCAGTAAACTCGATATATTTGACAGATCCGTTGTCAAGCCTGATGGCCACTTCTTTTTTCGCATATCCCCGCTCCAAAAAGCGTTGAATGCTCTGGTTCAGTTCATCCGGCGGGACGGCGTGCAGGAAGTCGAGCGCCGACCGGTCCAGCAAATTCTTTTTTTGGCTTTGCAGAATTTTGCAGGCGGCATCATTCGCCTGGATGATGTTCATCTGTTTATCCAATATAAAAATAGCGTCCAGCGTCCCGTTAAACAGCAGCTCATACTGATACAAATCCGCTTTCAGCTTGGCGTTCTCTTTCTTCAGTCTGTTCAGCTGGTTTTGCAGATTTAAGGATTCATTCAAATCAAGAGTTTCCTCCATTTATTACACTCCTTCTTGAAAACCTGTCCTCCAATTATTCTACAAACCGGAAAATCTTCCTTCATTTGTTTCGAACTTTTACAACCTTTCCGCCTATTTTACAGGAAGATGACGATATAAAAGTTCCTTACTGTTCAATTACATCGACCTAACAATAAGACTTAATGCATAGGAAAACACATGCTTTCTATTTTAAAATTTTAAAATGAGGCCAGACTGGTGGAAGACGTCATTCCGGAAAGAATGTTCCGGGGTTCAGACGCTTCCCGCACCGGCGTCTCCTGAAAATGTTTGTGAAAGGGTGATGTTATGGCGACTTCGCGCGACAGCTATTTCGACAATGCAAAATTCCTATTAATTTTTCTCGTCGTATTCGGACATATAATCAGGTCCTATATTCATGATAATGATGCTCTGCTTCATATTTATAAATTTATTTACACGTTTCATATGCCTGCTTTTATTCTCATATCAGGCTATTTTGCAAAAGGGTTCAACCGCCACGGCTATGTCAAAAAAATCGCCTGGAAGCTGATTGTTCCTTATTTGATTTTCCAGGGAATCTATACGCTGTTTTATTCCTTTATCGATGATCAAAGCTTAACGGCCGCAAATCCGATTGAACCGCAATGGTCGCTTTGGTTTTTGCTGAGCCTGTTCTTTTGGAATATCCTGTTGTTTCCATTCACAAAACTGCCGGCGAAATGGGCGTTTGCCGCAAGCTTTGCGATCGCCGTTCTTGTCGGATATATCGACTTGATCAGCAACACGCTCAGCCTGTCCCGCACGTTTGTTTTCTTCCCGGTCTTTTTGGCGGGCTATTATTTGCAAAAAGACCATTTTAAAATACTGAGAGGCTGGAAAGGCAAGCAGGCCGCTCTAGCCGTTTTAGCAGCAACGTTCGTTTTCTACTTTTTTGTAGACTTCGATTACTCCTGGCTGTTCGGGTCCAAACCCTATTCGGAATTCGGCGATGTCGGGATAAAAAGCGGGTTAAACCGAGTGGCGCTCCTCGTCATCACGTTCGCTTCAACCTTCGCGTTCATGGCGCTTGTGCCTGAAAGGCGGTATTTCTTTACCCTGTGGGGAACGCGCACATTTTATGTCTATCTGCTGCACGGCTTTATCATCAAGTCGTTCAGAAAAACGGGAGCGGAAGAATGGCTTGCCGATTATCAAAGTCTGACGCTATTAATCATCGCCACGGCGATTTTAACCTTCTGCTTATCAAGCGGATTTGTGAAAACGGTCGCCCAGCCGTTCATCGAATTGAAAATGACGAATTTAATGAGGATGTTGAAAAAAGACAACGGATATAACCCTTATTTAAAATAAATGAAGGTCCAAATCGTTTCCGATTTGGACCTTTCAGATTTTTTCATCCCATCAGCGTGATTGAAAACCCTTGCAGTCTAGGAAGGCCGAGCATCGGAGCGGAGCGAATGTTAGAATTCGTGAGCACCGACGCGCAGGCCTGACAACTGGCGACACGCTGGAAGGTGCAAATCGTTTCCGATTTGCACCTTTCTCGTTTGATCCGCAGTTTTAATCTTTATCCCGCTGCTGTCCGTCCGCCTTTTTGTTCTTCTTTTTATTGTTCTCGATCACATCAATCAATTTAAAGGCGTTGACATCGCCCAGTTCGTTTGAAAATTCCTCTTGAAGCACATCTGGATTCATCGGTTTTTTATGGTTTTGCATATCCTTGCTTTTTTGATGTTTTTTCATTGGCGCGATTCTCCCTGCTTCCCTTGTTTCGAGTTGCGGTTGGCGCCCCTGTCTCCGTTTTCGGCATCATATTGGGTCATGTATTGATGATCATGCATGCTTTCAGCAGGCGTTTTATTGTTAAGAGCCGCTTCATTTCTGGCAACTTTTCTTTTCATGATGACATTCCTTTCTTTTGTCGTTTCATCCATATCCTTTCCGTTTCCGTACATTCCACACATCCAGTTTTCGGCAAAAAAATAAGCACCCTGAAGGGTGCTTATTTAAACACTTTTTTCACTTTATTGACGACATATGAGCTGCCGCCGCGATCTGACACATCCTCAATCATCATCGTGATTAAAAGGTTTTTGTTTTTGTAATCATAAGCGGTGAACCAGCCGTTTTCTTTACCTTTTTCGTCTTTCTTCGTTTTCAGCTCGGCCGTTCCCGTTTTCCCTGCGATCGTGAGCCCTTTGACAACCGGCTTGTAAGCCGAGCCGCGAGGGTCTTCTACAACGCCTTTCAATCCTTTTGTAATCGCTTCTGCTCCGCCTGTGGGCAGTACGTTTTTATGCCATATTTCTTTCTCTTCGCCGTCCTTTTTGATCAGGTGCGGCTTGATCAGATTACCATCGTTCAAGAAAGGCGTATAGCTTGCCGCGAGGTGTATCGGCGACATCAGCATTTGCCCCTGTCCGTATCCTGAATCGGCAAGGAGAATATCCGAGTCGATTCCTTC
Source organism: Bacillus sp. J41TS8 (assembly GCF_018333035.1). Taxonomy (NCBI): domain Bacteria; kingdom Bacillati; phylum Bacillota; class Bacilli; order Caryophanales; family Bacillaceae; genus Bacillus; species Bacillus sp. J41TS8. The sequence continues at coordinate 226,416 of NZ_BORF01000005.1, read as the reverse complement.
GTTTGATATGGAGGAAGACTTCGTCGGGAATTCATAATCAAGTTTTTCCTCGAAGCCGAATGATTTCAGGCCTTCGACAAATTGATCCTTCCCTGTGTCAAGGGCGGTCTGCGCGAAATAAATGTTGTCGGAAGTGATCAGCGCGTTTTCCAGGTTGACATCGCTTAATCGATCGGAAACCCGTGTGACTTTATATCCGCCCCATGACGAATCTTTCTGCCATTCCTTCCCTTCGATCTTCTTAGGTTCATCCGCTTTGATCGCGTCATTTTTCAGACCGATTGAAGCCGTGATCGGTTTGATCGTTGAACCCGGAGCATAGGTTTTATTAAATTTAGAGGTGAATGGCGCAGACGCATCTTTGTTGAGTTTTTCCCATTCTCCTTTTTTCCAGCCGAACAAAAACCCGTTCGGATCGTATGAAGGCGCGCTGACAAGCGCCAACGTTTCTCCAGTCTGCGGCTCTAACGCAACGGCAGCACCGGAGTCATCTTTTAACTGGTTGTACAGTTCTTCCTGTTTGTTGATATCGATCGTGGTATGGATGTCTTTTCCGTCTTTTGCATCCTTTGAGGCAACTGTCGCGTTTGATTCAGGAATCGAAATCGTCCAGCCGATTTCTCCTCTGAGTTCTTTTTCATAAATGTGTTCGAGACCGACGATTCCGAGCAGTGAATGCTCGCTGTAGCCTTCTTTATTCTGCTTTAATTCCTCTTCGGTAATCGGCCGTATGTAACCGGTAAGATGTGCGGCTTTTTCACCGTAAGGATAGTATCTTGATTGCGTGTCTTGTTTCAAAACCCCGGGAAGAGAGGTCGCTTTTTTAAGAAGCTCTGTGCTACCAGGCTTCACTTTTTTCAAGGGAACGAATGATTCGTCCGTCACCCAGCTTGCGGACAGCTGTTTTTCGATGTCTTCTTTTTCCATGTCAAGCATGTTCGCGAGCTTTTTGATGACACCATCTTTATCATCTCCGAGCTGCCCCGGAACGACGCCGATTTCAGGCACTGTCGCATTCGTAGCGAGTTTCTTTCCGTTTCTGTCATAAATGATGCCTCTCGCTGGTTCCTTGGCGGTAATCCGGATGGTCTCCCCTTCCTTCAGCTGTGAAAAAATAAAGGATGGGTTCCAGTTGACTTTCCATGACGTGTCACCGTCTTTTTTTTCTTTGACAAGCTTTGCCTTCCCTTCAAAAGAAACGGGGCCGGCCAATGTATTCATGCTGACTTTATACGGTATTGTCACTGCATCTTTTTTCTCTTTATTTTTTTCATCTTCATCGTTATCGACGGCTGAAACCTTCAAATCGGAAACTCCGATCTGTTCATAAATGGATTGATTGCGCTTGATGAAATCGTCTTTTGAAATCGATTTTTGCGCTTCAGCCGACAGCTGTTCATACATTTCTTCAAATTTTTGATCGTTCCATTTGTTTACATATTGATCCATGCTTTCTTTTGCTGTCGGCTCGTTAGAACAGGCTCCGGCGAGCAATAGAAATCCGGCGGCTATAAACAAATGGATGACTCTCATTTTCATCGTTGCTTCCCCCTTTTTTTCAATCCGCCATTTAAGCATTATATCATACAAATAAATACAGCGACCGACTTTATGATCATAAAAAAAGACAGTTTAACTAAACTGTCTTTCTTATCCGATAATTATTCTTTCCTTTGGATAATGGTAGTTCGCTTCGATTTCTTTTCTGCCGAATAAATAAAGCAGCGTGACAATGCCGATTCGGCCGATGAACATCAGAAGGATGATGACACTTTTGCCGATCGTGCTCAAATCTGAAGTAATGCCCATCGACAAGCCGGTCGTACCGAAGGCAGAACACACTTCAAACAGCAGTTCAAGCAAAGAATGTTTTTCCGTCATTGTCAAAATGAGTGTCGAGCCGAAAACGAGAATAACCGCCATCAGCGTCACAATCAATGACTTCATTAAGTCCGCCTGGTGCAGTTCACGTTTGAAAATCTTCACCGATTTATTTCCCCGCGCGAAGTGATACAGCGCCAACAGGTTTAAGGCAAAGGTCGTTGTCCGGATGCCCCCGCCGACAGAGCTTGGCGAAGCGCCGATGAACATGAGCATGCACATAAACAAAATGGTCGTATGCGTGAATTGGCTGATGTCGATCGTCGCGAGTCCGCCGCTCCTGGTCGTCGTCGACTGGAACAACGAATAGAATATGACTTCGTGCCACGATTTTCCTGAAAAGGCAAAGCGCGCTTCCGTGGCGAATATGCCGATCGCGCCTCCAATCACTAAAAGGAAAAAAGTGACTGATGTCAGTTTGGTAAACAGGCTGAAAGTGAATTTGCGCTCTTTGCTGAGCAGAAAATCCTTTACCTCAATCAGCACCGGGAAGCCGATCGCACCCAAAATCAACAGCATGATGACGATAAACTGGACAAAATAATCGTGCTGAAACGGAATCAGCGAGTTGCCGGTAATATCAAAACCGGCATTGGTCGTTGCGCTGATACTCGTAAAAAACCCGTGTATAAAGGCTTCCCCAGGTGTATCAAAATACTTTAAAAAGTAAGTGCCGAGAATCAGCCCGCCAAACAGCTCGATCAGCAGGATCAAGCCGAGCACGTGCTTCATCAGCTTGACAAGGCCCGATAAGTTGGATTGATTTTGATCGGTCATAATCAGCCGGCGCTCTTTCAAACCGATCCGCTTGCCGAAAATCAGCCAGACGAATGTTCCGAGCGCCATCACACCGATCCCGCCAAACTGCAAAACAAACGCCAAAATCCATATTCCGGCTGTGCTGAATGTATCAGCTGTATCAACAACCGTCAAACCGGTTACGCTCACTGCGCTCACCGCAGTAAAAAGGGCATCGATAAATGACCATTCCACATCATTCTTGTGTGCAACGGGCAGACTTAATAATATAACGGAAACCGTCACCGCCAAAAAATAATAGAGCGCGATCAGCTGTACAGGAGACAGCACGCGCAGTAGTTTTTTCAATAAAACCTTCATAATCGTTCCTTCTTTTCAATATTCAAAAGTTGCGCTTCTTGTGTATAACGTGTTCCATTTTAAAGGAAACATGCTCTTATGTACAGCCGATTTTCGATTTTTAAATTTAAAAAGTAAACCCCCTTGAAAAAGGGGGTTTGCATATTGATTATTTTGCTTCCAGACGGCGGATTCTGTCGCTTAAATCAGGGTGTGTTGAGAAAAGCGATGTGTGCTTTTTCCCGTTGATTTTCAAAGTGGCAACAGATGCCTGCTCTTCTTTGACTCTTGAAGTGTACTGCTCAAGCGAGCGGAGCGCGTGAATCATCTTATCCTTGCCTGCAAGGTCCGCTCCTCCTCTATCCGCATGATATTCGCGGTGGCGGGAGTACGCAAACACGACAAGGCTTCCGAGAATGGAAAACACGATTTGGAATACGATGACCGCGATAAAGTGAACGATCGGCGCCAGCTCTTCACGGACAACGCGTGAAACAGCCCATGCCGCAATCCGGGCGAAGAAAACAACAAACGTGTTGACGATTCCCTGAAGGAGCGTCATTGTCACCATATCGCCGTTTGCGATATGCGCGACTTCGTGAGCAAGAACGCCTTCCACTGCGTCGTCATCCATTTCCTGAAGAAGACCCGTCGATACAGCGACAAGCGAGCGGTTTTTGGACGGCCCTGTCGCAAAGGCATTCACTTCGCGTGAATTGTAGATGCCGACTTCAGGCATCTTTGTCAGTCCGGCAGCGCGGGACAGCTTATATACCCGGTCAACGAGCTGCTGCTCTTCGTAGCTGAGCGTTTGCTTATCAGGATTCAGCACCTGAACGCCCATCGCCATTTTCGCCATCCATCTTGACATCAAAAGCGACATAAAGGAGCCGACAAAGCCGACAACCGCACTGAATACGAGAAGCGCAACAATATTGATGCCGCCGCCAGCCGTGAAATACGTGCCTACGCCTGTCAGCGAACCGATAATGGACAGCACAATACCGATCGTCGTAATAACTAAAATGTTCGATAAAAGAAAGAGAAAGATTCTTTTTCCCATGATTACCTCCATGTTATAATAAGATCAAATGAACTCGTATAATAAAATTATACGGCATAGAATTGAAAATGCAAGTGATAAGACGTAAGATAATGTTTATATTGTTTGCTATTTCATTTTAATACATAATGAGGTGGAATGATGAAACCTTTTAAACTGACTCGCCTGGAAATGGCCAAACTGATGTACGCTTTAAAAGGGCAGCTGGATGTCAGTCCGCTTGCGATTCTTTTGAGATCGGCCGATTTGGCGCCCGATAAGCCGGAAGACAATTTGGACATCCCCGAATTCATTGTCCGGTACGAACGAAAAAAACCAAAAACGGAACACGGGCTTTCCACAAATGAAATTGTTGAACTTGGGAATTTGTGCGAACTGACATCCTTAAAATCGACAGCCATCCAAAACTGGATCAAACGCGATATAAAAGATTTGATGGGACATCCGGAACTGGGCAAAAAATATTCCATCGACCAAGCCGTCATCCTTCTCATTGTACGAGACTTAAAATCGGTTTATGACTTCGAAACGATCCGTCCAATCTTAACAACGGTTTTTAATACGATTACAGACCGCTCAGATGATGTGGTGAGTCCGCTGCGCTTTTATGAAGGGTATGCGCGGGTTCTCGATTATGTGTACCGGATCAAAGACTATACGCTGAATGAATCGGCGCTCGAAAAAATCGTCATCGAGCAGACTGGACAGCTCCGCGGTTTTTATCAAGATCTGGCCGATCCCGAATGGAACAAAGCGAGAGATATCACCGCTGTCACTGTGCTATCCGTTATCGCTTCGCACATACAGGCAACCGCCCATTCCATGATTGACAGCGTCTTCTTAAAATATGGTATGAAGTAATCGCCGCTGACCGGTGCGCCTGGCTATTGAGCCAGGCGTTTTTTACACCTTCAACAATTGCCAGCATAAAAAGCCTCAGTCCATTTCAAACTAAACAAGCAGTACCAATTGAAAAAGGAGTTGAGAATCATGGCAAGAACGAATAAACTCGTCGTTCCCGGAGCGGAGCAGGTTTTAGACCAGTTCAAATATGAAATCGCCCAGGAGTTCGGCGTCCAGCTCGGCTCGGACTCGGTCGCTCGCTCAAACGGGTCTGTAGGCGGGGAAATGACAAAACGACTTGTACAGCAGGCACAAGCTCAAATGAATGGGCATACTGACAAATAAATACTCTATGGTTTATTCGCCGGGCCCGCTCGGCGGATATTCTTGTTGATTTGTTTGGTCAGAAGGTTTTTTCTCCTTTTGATAAGGAGTTTTAGGGCTCTCTTGATTTGTGCCGGAACCGCTTCTCTGCGTTCCTTCCTCCGACTGCTGACCGTCTTTGTCATTATGGTTATGTTCTTGAGGGTTTTCGGTATTAGGGGATTTTGACTCCTTTTCTTTTTCCATTTCTTGATCAGATTGAGAGTGATCTTGATCTGAAGGTTTTTCGCCGTCCGGATGATCTTCCGTATCTGATTCTTCATCATCCGTATGTTGTTCCGGCTGATCTTCTTCTTTCACAGCTTTCTCTTTTTCTCCTGTATCTTCTCCCTGATTTTGATCATCTTTGTTATCTTCATTGTCATCATCTTTGTTTTTGTCTTCTAATTCATCTTTGTGGGAACGGATATAACGGCCTGTTGAGATGCCTTCTTTTTGTGCTTTTGCACGCGTATCAAGGTCTGATTCCACCGCTTCCATCTTATAGTTCTGCTGCTCGTATTTTTTCGCTACATGATCGATTTCGCTTTTTACCGTCGCCTTATATGTGTCATCTTTATTGTTTTCATATACGGTGGCGATAAGCACTTCTTTTGATTCGGTGACATAACCGCTCTTATCGCTGTCTTCGACAATTTCACTGATCACTTCTTTAAAGTCAGACTTTTCCCAATTTTCTATACTGCTCATTAAGTCCTTCCCATCCTCGTTCAGCGGCACCAAATCGATCACTTCACAGTTTTTGTTGAGTGTCAATTCAAAGCTTGGATTGATATCGATCGTCATATAGGCATATGCTTTATTGTTTAAAACATCAGGGATGATCATGAAAGCGAGCAGCATGATCGCCGCGATTGAAAAAACGCCTGCTTTCAGCGGACGGAGCGAAAGCAGATCAAAAAAGCCCGCACGCTTCCTCGACATTCTCGTCTCCGCGGGAAAAGCAATTTCCTGACCGATTTCATAATCTTCCTCTGTGCTCTTTGCTTTTAAAAATTGTCCGTCAGGGGTTAGCAATGTGACGAATTTTTTATTTTTTTCTACAATAATTCCTCTTCTCATGAATTGAGCACCCCTTTTAGATAATCTTTAAGGTAAACATAATCGCCCGTTATAATGATCGCCATAGCAATGATATATTTGCGGTTTCTCTCTACGGTTTTTCTGCTGACAGCCACCAGCTTTTCAAGCTGTTTGACGGGAAGCTGCTTTTTTTCAAACAAGACCTTTTTTAACTCTTCATGTTCGACTAGCGTATATGCCACTTTGATGGCGTTTTGCCTTGCATCCGTATGTTTCGGCGAATGCTCCAGCAAATCGGAAAAAGACAGGCCAAAACTTTTAAGCCTTTCTTTAAAATGGAAAATCTCCTCCCGCCTCTGCTCCTGTTCGAGCATGCGGTTGAATTCATGAATGGAAAGCTCCGCTTCAATCATGCTTTGAGAGGATTCCTGTTCTTCTCCTTCTTGCATGTCCATATTGATATTCTGGGCATTTCTCGCTTCTTTTCTGATATAATCAATGACTTTGCGCTTAATGATCAGCTCTGCAAATGCCAGCAGAGAATTTCCTTTATCTGAAGAATATTTTTCAATGGCTTCATTGAATGCAATCAAGCCGATGCTGAATTCATCATCTTTTTCATCTATATATCGTTTGCACACGGATGAAACCGTTTTAGCCACAAAAGGCTTATACTGATGGATAAGCTCGTTTTGCAACTGCTGATTTCCTTTTTGTATGCTTATTACAGACTCTTCTAATGATTGTTGTTTCTTTTTTCCTGTCTTAAACAAAAGGCTAAGCACTGGTTTCACCTCAGTTCCTCCCTATACTACTCATTAATGATAGCTAATTTGATAGGGATTCGCAAAGGAGAAAACGCGGTATTCATTTCTAATTTTTCAATTGTGACAATGATTTGTTTGATCTCCTAGAACAATTCGTGATCTGTTTGACGATTAAGGGGGTTTTCCCGCCGTTTTTGTAACACGCCTGTTAATAAAATGAAATCTTATTTCGGTTGGACTAGGGCAATCATCCCTAGTGCTTCCCAGTGCGGGCAAACAAAAAAGACCGCCGGTGAAAGACCGGCAGTCTGGCGAAAGCTGTTTACTCCTCTGCAGCTTTATTCTCGTGTTTGTTCGGATTTGTCATAAACCATCCCCCGAGCGCAATAGCGATCAGCACCGCCCAGAAGATGAACTTCCAAGTACCTGAATGAATAAAATGTTCAGAGACGATGTTGATTTGCGGGTGTGCGAGCGTATAGAGCGTCAGTTTCACACCAACCCAGCCGACAATCAGAAAAGCAGCCGTTTCCAGGCTCGGACGTTTCTTTAACAAGTTCACAAATTGACTTGCAGCAAAACGCATAATAATCAGTCCGATAATCCCACCGGCTAAAATCACCATGAACTGTCCGCCGTCAAGTCCGCCGATTTGCGGCAGGTTCGTTGCCGGAAGTGTGACAGCCAGCGCAACCGCCGCCAAAATCGAGTCGACGGCAAACGCGATGTCCGCCAGCTCAACTTTGATAACCGTCGGCCAAAAACCGCTTTGCTTCGACTCTTTCACCTTTTCGTCCTTTTTGAAAACATGGGTTTTCAAAATATGGTGAATGGAGATGTAAAGCAGATAGACGGCGCCGATCGCCTGCACCTGCCAGACGTTGACAAGAAAAGAGATCGCAAACAAAGCGCCGAACCTCATCACAAACGCGCCGGCCAACCCGTAGAAGAGCGCTTTTTTTCTGTCTTTTTCAGGCAAGTGTTTAACCATGACCGCCATGACGAGGGCATTGTCCGCGGCCAAAATACCTTCCAGCCCGACTAGGATGAGAAGAACCCAACAATATTCAAGTAATAATGCTGCATCCATTTTATAATTCCTCCTAAGTGATTGTCTCTTTCTCTTATTCCCGCTAATGCAGCAGGGTATTTTCAGAAAACAAAAAAGACCTCTGCCAACATTAGGCAAAGGTCTTGCTAGACATGGTTATCATTGATTAAATCATGCCAACAAAGCCGATGGATGAACATCCATGAACTGACGACTTTGTTTCCGGTTTTAACATCCGGACGCTACTCCCCTTTGGGATAAAAGAAAATATTGAATTATAAGATAATATTAACCTCATATGCGCCCGGCTGTCAATCCTTATTTTTATTTAAAAAAGTTGAAACGCTTTGCGATTTGACTTTCTTCCGCCTGCCTTTCACCCAAAGGTAAAGAACGAACAAAACGATGAATCCGATGCCGACCGGAAGAAGGTATCCGTCCAATAGGCTGCCGACCTTGCTCCAGTTTTCGCCGAGGTAAAAGCCTAAATAGACATAGACGAACGTAATCGGCGTGATCGCAAGGAATGTATAAATACAAAACACCCACACGTTCATTCTAGCGAGTCCGCACGGAATGGAAATCAGCGTTCTGATGCCCGGTATAAACCGGCCGCTGAATGCGACAAACCCCCCGTGCTTTTCAAAAAACCTGTCCGATTTTTCGAGCGCTTCAGGCTTAATGAAGAAGTATTTGCCGTAGCGCTCCAAAAACGGCCGCCCCCCGTACCTCCCGAGCCAGTAAAGCGTCAGCGGACCTGCGACACCTCCCAGTGAACCTGCGGCAACGACCCCGATCAGCAACATATCGCCTTGATACACCCAGTAGCCGGCAAGCGGCAGAACGATTTCAGCCGGCACGAATTCGATGCACAGCGCCAGAAAAATCCCTAAATACGAGAGGCTCTTAAACGCCTCAGCCAATGATAAAATAAACTCCTCGATATCGACCACAACCTTTGACGATTGATAATTTCAAGTTCCAAAGAACGTACAAAAACGATTTTAACACAATTCAGGAAAATTGAAGAGCAAAATGGGAAGTCCTCCTTAGAAAGAGCAGAAGGATATCATTTTTTATTGGCGAATTTCATTATATATAGTATAATTCACGAATTATACCGGATGTAGCGCTATTGCCGCTTTTTTTATGTCAACGGTTAAGAGTACGGCAGTCTGGCCTTTCATAATACAGTATAGAAATTCAGATTTTTCATCATAGTACAAAAAGGCGGAGAAGAAAGTGACAGAAGTTTTTGGTGAATATAATGGATGGTTCGTTCTTTTATCCTATATCACTGCGGTTTTGGCAGCATACACAGCCCTTGATTTATCGGAACGGGTCGTCCATACAAAGGGCAGGAAAAATATCGGATGGCTTTTGGCCGGATCCCTCACGATGGGGCTTGGTATCTGGTCTATGCACTTTATCGGGATGCTGTCATTTCAGACAGCCGAAGAAATGAAATACGATTTGAGATTCGTCTTGCTTTCGATTGTTGCCGCTTTCGCAGGCTCGCTCATTTCATTTTATGTTGTGAATGGAAAAGAACCGACGAATGCAAGACTGGCGGCGGGCTCCCTTGCAATGGGAAGTGCGATCGCATCCATGCATTTTCTCGGGATGGAGGCGATGGAGAATATGACAATCGTCTATCATCCCGTTCTTTATGCCGCCTCTTTTGCAATCGCCATTTTCGCCTCCTTCGCTGCCTTAAAACTGTCGGTGGTATTCGCCAAAAAAACCGGCTCCTTTCGGATCTTGTTCATTAAAATCGGAAGCGCGCTTTTAATGGGCGGTGCCATTTCCGGCATGCACTATACAGGAATGGCAGCAGCTACTCTTTTCATGACTGACGGCCGTGATACAGGCCGCGAAGGAATCGATGCAATTGAACTGGGCATTATGATCGTACTTGTCAGCCTGATGCTTCAATGCTTCTTGATTTTCGGCGCCTTCACTGACAAGCGTCTGCTGTTTCATATCGAGAAAATCAAAGATAATGAGGAACGGTTCCAGTCCTTAATTAACCACAACATTGATCCGATCTACGTGTTTTCACTTGAAGGCAAAATGCTTTCCGCCAATTCATCGGGATACAGCCTTCTTGAAAAAATGGGAGTTGAGCCTGAGCGCCTGTCTTCGTTTTTTCGACAGGAGGATCATGACAGACTGCTCAACTGGTTTCTTCAGGTCCAAAATGAAAAACAGGCCCTCAACCGCGACACGGAAATCGAAATAGCTGAAAAGCGTTTTGATGTAAATGTGACGCTGATACCGGTGTACGTCAGAAAGCAGCTTGACAGCATTTATGTCATTTGTAAAGATATGACAAACCAGCGTGAAGCAGAACGCAAAATCCATAGAATGGCTCACTATGACGCGTTGACAGATTTGCCAAACAGACGGTATGCAGTCGACCATCTCGCAAATGCTCTGGAGCGGCAGAAGACGGGGACGGCCGTATTGTTTTTGGATTTAAACCGTTTCAAAGTGTTTAATGACGCCCTTGGCCACGACGTCGGAGATCTGCTGCTGGTGGCAGCAGCACAGCGTTTGGCGCATTGTGTGCCTGATGAAGGCTTCATCGCCCGGTTAGGCGGTGACGAATTTATCATTGTCGCCCCTTTACATGGAACCGATCAGCTGACCAGGCAATTGATCAGTCAGTTTGAAACGCCTTTTCACATTAAAGAGCACCGTCTCAAAACATCCGTCAGCATCGGAATCGCCGTTTCCCCGGCCGATGGAACAGACGGTGATGAGCTGATGAGAAAAGCCGACATGGCCATGTACGCCGCGAAGCACAAAAGCAAAAGCAGATATCAATATTTTTCTTCTTCTCTCGCCAGAAAGAACAGGCCGTCTTTGCAGGAGGAACCCGAGCCGAACTAAGCGCTTTCCCCAAGCAAATCACTGTATCGCCGCAAGCATCCGGGCCGAAGCCTGGATGCTTTTTTTCGCGCTGTTATCCATAAGTTGCTATTCATGAAACAATCTGCAGAGAGGCATCAATAAAAGAAAAGGAGTTGAACCGAACCGATGCATACGATGTGGAAAGGCTCAATCAGCTTCGGCCTTGTCAATATCCCCATTAAACTGTTCGCAGCGACAGAGGATAAGGATATTAAATTAAGGTCGCTTCATAAAGGATGCCGCGCCCCGATTCAGTATGAGAAAAAGTGCACAAACTGCCACCAGGAAATCGCGCCCGACGACATCGTCAAAGGCTACGAATATGTTAAAGGCAAATACGTCGTCTTATCGGACGATGAGCTGAAACAGCTCAAAGAAGAGCAGGAAGACAAAGCTGTCGAAATTGTTGATTTTGTCCAGCTAAAGGAAATCGACCCCATCTATTTCAACCGTTCATATTTCGTCGGACCGGGAGATAACGGTGTAAAAGCGTACTCCCTTTTGCGCGAAGCGCTCAGAAAAACAGAAAAGATCGGGATCGCCCATATGACCATCCGCTCAAAAAAACAGCTCGCCATTCTTCGCGTCTACGAAAACTGTATTTTAATGGAGTCCATCCACTACCCTGATGAAGTCCGAAACGCGGCCCACGTACCCGGTGTTCCGGAGGAAACCGCGGTCAACGAAAAAGAGCTGCAAACCGCGATTTCACTAATAGACGAGCTGACGACGACATTTGCGCCTGAACAATATGAAGATACGTACAGACTTGCGCTGATGGATAAAATCAAAGAGAAAATCGATCATCATGAGGGTGTCACGCCAAATGCCGGGGCCGCCGCTCCGCGCGAAGATGTCATCGATCTCGTGAGCGCTCTCCAAGCCAGCATCGAACGAACAAAAGCGCCTGACCGGGAAGCGGCAAAAGCGCCTGTTGCAAAAGGAACCGGGGAAAAAAAGAAAAAAACGTCGCGCAAAAAAGCTTCAGAGGCAAAATAAAAAATGGGAATCACGATGCAGCCCGTATTGACCACATCCGCTCCTTCAGGCGGCAATTGGCGATATGAAGCCAAGTATGACGGGTATCGGGGGCTTTTAAAAATTTCCGCGGCCGGCGACGTTTCGCTCATCAGCAGAAACGCGCAGCCGCTCGAAAACACATTTCCGGAAATTACGGAGTTTGCAAAAAGCATGATCGAAAATCTCAAAGAACACTTGCCGATCACAATTGACGGGGAAATTGTGTCGTTGACAAACCGTTTTCGTTCCCGGTTTGAATACGTCCAAAAAAGAGGGTTAAGCAAAAAGACCGAGTCGATTGAACAAGCTGCCGCGAAGAAACCGTGTCAGTACCTCGCTTTTGATTTACTGGTCTTTAAAGGAGAAAGTGTAACCCCGCTCCCCTATACCGAACGAAAACGCATGCTTTCCGACCTGATGAAAGAACTCGGCTTGCCGATGGCTCCCGATCCGATGGCTTACGCACGAATTCAATACATCCCTGACACTTCAGATTTCCATGCTCTTTGGCATGCTGTTAAAAGGTTTGACGGCGAGGGAATTGTCGCGAAGAAAAAAGACAGCCGCTGGGCTGAAAGTAAAAAAACAGCCGAATGGCTCAAGCTCAAAAACTACAAAAAAGCAGCTGTATTTATGACAGGCTACAACATGGCAAACCGTTATTTGACCATCGCCGTCTATGACCGCGGTCAAATCAAAGAAGTCGGTTCGGTTTCCCACGGACTTGGAGAACAGGAAAGAAACGCCATTCTTTCAATCGTCAAGCAGTACGGAACCGAAACAAAGCCCGGCGAATATACCATAGATCCGTCGATTTGCATGACGGTCCATTATTTAACGATTCATGACGGGACATTGCGCGAGGTGTCGTTTGTTTCTTTTGAATTTGACATGGCTTGGGAAGATTGTACTTACAAGCGCCTGCTGCTTCATTCAAGAAACGTCCACCCCGATTTGCAGCTGACAAGCCTTGATAAAGTCATCTTTCCTAAAAGCAATAAAACAAAAGCGGATTACATCGGATACCTGAATGAAATCGGCGATTTTCTGCTTCCGTTTCTCGACAATCGGGCGCTTACCGTTATCCGTTATCCGCACGGTTCCGGCGGAGAATCTTTTTTTCAAAAAAACAAGCCCGACTACGCACCCGAATTTATCACGTCGATTCGGGATGACGAGCACGAGCATATCATCTGCAGCGATTATTCGGTTCTGCTGTGGCTTGCCAATCAGCTTGCGCTGGAGTTCCATATCCCTTTTCAAACAGCGGATACGACCCGTCCGACCGAAATCGTTTTCGATCTCGATCCGCCTTCAAGGTCGGCGTTTCCGCTGGCCGTCAGAGCCGCGAAAGAGCTTCACCGTTTATTTGATCAGCTCGGCCTCTTATCTTTTCCAAAGCTGTCGGGAAATAAAGGGATACAAATCTATATTCCGATTTCAAAAAACGCCTTTACTTATGAAGAAACCCGCCTTTTCACAAGCTTTGCGGCTTCTTATTGTGTCTCGCTTTTTCCCGATCTGTTCACAACCGAACGCCTGATTAAAAACAGGGGCGGAAAACTCTATATTGACTATGTGCAGCACGCTCCGGGAAAAACGATTATCTGCCCGTATTCCACAAGAGGCAATGAGCTTGGCACAGTGGCCGCACCGCTGTTTTGGGATGAAGTCCATTCAGACTTGGCACCCTCAAATTTTACGATGGAGGCTGTCATCAAACGCACAAAGGAACTCGGATGCCCTTTCGAAAGCTTCTTCAGACAGCCCCAAGACAAACAGATCAAAGCTATTCTCGATCACTTAAAAGAAAATGACCGTACGGAAAACTGACTTTTTCAGCGAAACAATAGGTGCTGGCTGTGGATTCCGGCTTTTTTCAGAAGGGCCATCAGCTGCTCCTGTTCCTCTTTTGTTAAGCCTGAAAAAGCCCGCGCAATTCTCAGGGAGTGGATCGGATAAATCTCATCGAGATATGCCTTTCCCTTCTCTGTCAAATTCGCATAGACAGACCGTTTATCTTTCGGGTCCTGCTCTCGTTTGATGAAACCGTTTTTTTCCAATTTGTCGATCACATAGGTTACGTTTCCGCTTACAAGGAGCAGCCTCGAGCCGATTTGCTGCAGCTTTTGGGCTCCCCTCGTATACAAAAGCTCCAATACAGCAAATTCTGTAGGATTAAAGCCGTGTTCCTTGCTGTCCCGAATACTATGTTCTGAAACGCTTTTAAAAGCCCTGGCAAAAACCTTGTACAGCGACATAGCACGGTGTACTTCTTCCTCATTAAACGAAAGTCTCATATCATCTACCTCTTATACTATTTTCTTAAAATGCACCCGGGAAATGAAAACCCTTACAAATATAGAAAAAGAAAGGGTCATGCTTTTCCCATATTCTATATGTATATATTTTCGTTATCCGAAAGAAAACTCCTGCTTATTTTTTTTAAGATATTAAAAAGAAGCCCGTTTTTTTCAAAATGGCCGATTTTGAAAACGGGCTTTATTTTTCCGGAAAAAATAAAAATATTCATTTCTGAGCTCCGTAATCGTCATCCTCTGCAAAACATCCTGATTATACTCACCGAGTGAGTTCAGTTTTTTTAAATAGTGGTTTCTTTCCTTTTCCAAAGCGTTTTTTAACAATCTGCTCATGATTTTCTCCTTTCATTTTCGTGTGTTGTAATATAAGAATAGACCTTATTTATTAACCAGGCTTTAAGGCTGTGTAAAGTTTGCTTTCACGCCCGCTTCCGGATTTAAGAGGACTTTTGATAAAAGCCGTTCTGCACCGCCCTCAGCAGCGGAAACGCATCCTTTCCGGCAAGCTTCATGAATGTCTCGAGCAATTCGTCTCTCTTAATGTCTAAAGCAACGATTTCTTTGGCGAGCGTGACGGCTTTGTGTTCCTTCATCCAACGATTCCTCCTCATCAGTCTGTACCTACAGTATACAAAACACTTTTACCCCTCGCATGGTTCCTGTAAACTTTTCTTCCGCGATTTTTTTAAAAGTTTTTCAACAATGTTAGATTTTCTAACAAACGTCAGGTTTTTTCGCGCGTTTTCTTATATAATACAAAAAAAGTCATCTTAGGGGTGGGAAAATGACAGTCGAAGATCTTTCTTATAAAGATAAAAAAGTGATTTCTATTGGCATTGTCAGCGAGCTGACGGGTTTGTCGGTCAGGCAGATCCGCTATTACGAAGAACGCAAGCTGATCTATCCGCAGCGCTCTTCAAGAGGCACGCGCAAGTATTCCTTTGCTGACGTCGAACGGCTGATGGAAATCGCAAACAAGCGGGAAGACGGTGTTCAGACGGCAGAAATCCTCAAAGATATGCGCAAAAAAGAACAGAGACTGAAAAACGACCAGCAGCTCAGAAAGAAAATGCTCGAAGGACAGCTTAACGCTCATTTTAAATACAAAAACCGCTAAAAAAACGAATCATACCCTCCGGATGATTCGTCACCTGTTTTCCTGCTGTTTCGTTTCCTTTATGTATCCGATGAAATCAATCATAACGCCTTTATCTGGATCATTGCGTATCCGAAACGCGATCGTTCCGGGCTGACCGGTATTTTCCATCTTGTAAGCGGCATGAAACACATGGATGCTCGCTTCAGAAATTTGAAAATCATCAGCACGAAGCCCGGAAATTCCCCATTTCTGTTTGTTTTCCAGGATTGTTTCCGGAGAGGGGGTTGCGCCCTCCACGTACAACCGCTTCATCTTTGACACATCATCGTTCAATATCGCCTCAAGCATACCCTCGACTGCGACGAGCCGCCTGTCTTTTCCTTCATCTTCATTCTGACAGCCGGCAGCAACCATTGCAACGGCTAAACAAATCAGCACAGCTGCAAATCTTCTCATACCAATCCCCCCTGATCTCTGCCTAAAATATATAGGCTTTTACGGATTCTGGCAAGCAAAAAACCCTCCTAAAAAGGAGGGCTGCTGTCTTACAGTGAATGAATGAATGCAGTTGCAATACCGAAGTAGATCAGCAGTGACAAAATGTCATTTAAAGTTGTGATCAGCGGACCCGATGCAATCGCAGGGTCGACGTTGCACTTGTGAAGGATGATCGGGACGATCGTTCCCGCCATCGTTCCGATGATCAGTGTGGCAAAGAGCGAAGTCCCTACCACAAATCCGAGCAGCAGATTCCCCTGCCATACAATCGCGATTCCTGTAATCACGACCGCACAAACAACGCCGATAATAATGCCGGCCTTGAGCTCCCGGAAAATCAAGCGGAAAATCGTTTTTTTATTGAGTTCTTCTTTTGACAGCCCTCTGATGACGACAGCGAGAGACTGCGTTCCGGTGTTACCCGTCATTCCTGCAATCATCGGCATAAAAAAGGCCAATGCGACAACCTGCTGCAGTGTGTCTTCAAAATAGCTCATGATGCTGCCTGAGATCAAACCGATGAACAGAAGCAAGATCAGCCACGGCAAACGTCGATATGCAGCGACATACGATTTTGTATCAAACGTGATTGCTTTACCTGATGCAGCAAATTTTTCGTAGTCTTCATTCGCTTCTTGGATGACGATGTCAATAATGTCATCGACCGTTACGATCCCGACAAGCTCATGGTTTTTTTCTACAACGGGAATCGCCAGAAAGTCGTACCGCTCAATGAGCCTTGCGACTTCTTCCTGATCTTGAAGAGCGTCCGCCGAGATGACCCTTGTAAACATTAATTCCTGAACCTTCTCATCGGGTTCTGCCAAAATGAGATCCCGGTATGAGATAACCCCGACAAGCTGCTTTTGTTCATTGATAACGTATAAATAGTTGATCGACTCCGCGATTTCCGCAAAGCTTTTCAGCTTGACAACCGCTTCTTTTACCGTGTAATGCTGCGGAATCCAGACATAGCGGTTTGTCATGATTCTTCCCGCTGTTTCAGGTGGGTAGTTCATCAGAACGCGGACCGCTTCAGATTCTTCCGCTTCCATACTGGAAAGAAGCTGGTCTTTCAGCTCTGAGTCCATTTCCTCGAAGAGCGCGGCAAGGTCGTCGTTGTCCATTTTATTCATCACATGGATCGCCTTTTCCTTGCCGACCTTGTTCAGAACGACAAGCTGCTCTTCTCTGTCCAGTTCGCCCATGAGATCGGTAATGTCTTCAACCGTTAAAAAAGACAGATACCGGCCGCGGTGCTTTTCGGGCATTTCCTTAAACAGAATCGCCATATCATAAGGCTGCAGTTCCTCTAAAACGTTTTGAAACTCTTTTCGTTTTCCGTCTCTCAGTAAAATAATAATGCGTAAAATCAGTTCATCATATGTCATGTTTTTTACCATGGCAATCTGTACCTCCCTTTTCAGGAGATCCTTATATCACCATAGCAAAAGGGGTGAAGTATAAGGATCTCCTCATCAATCAATGTGTGATGCTGTAAAATATTTCTCGTATGATTAAACCGCCTCGAATGGGGAGAATCCATACTTCCACCTCCTTGTTTAATACGGAAAGTTCACTTTCCTCAAAAAATAAAAAAACACCTATTTCATTGAAATGAAGGTGTTAAAAGCCATACAAAATAAAACCCTAACGCCTTCCATCGTAGAGCTTTAGCACTGTATGGCATAGGCAGCATGCCAGCTGCATTAAAAATCACCTTAGATCGATGATTTCTGTTGACCCATTGGCGTCTTTGGACATTTTTGGGCAGCAGCGTATCTCCATACAGGAGCCTCACCTAACGAAGAGCTGTATTTACCGGACACAATGAGATTACAGAAAAAAAGGATAACTGTCAATAAGAAAAGCAAACTTAATGCTCTCTATTATGGTTGATTCCCTTTTTCGTCAAAATTAAACCAGCTCTTTCGCCGAGATGCCGAGCTCCGTTCTTACTTTTCGCTATCCTGTTCAAGGTCGTCCTTTGACAGCAGGTGATAGTTTTCGTGCAGCAAAAGCGCGTATTCTCCTTCATATTTTGGATGCGGCACAAACTCCGCCTGCTCGATTGACAATTCGTCTCTTTTTTCGTTTTCTTGTTCTTTCACCCTGTATCAACTCCTTTTTATAATAGGATATCCTTTTGCCGGGATAATATGATGAAGCGAAATCTCATATATATAGTGATTCTCTCGCCCTTTCGCCGATTTCACAGGTCTTTTCGCTTACAATTCCAGCATTGTTCGCAGTTATTCGACTTTTCTCCTCTATTATCTATATTTTTTAACTTTTCATAAAATTCATACAAATGAACCTTTTTTTAACAAAGTGAATGTTTTACAATAAAATCACGCACCTTGTAACCCATCTAAAGCAGCATATAACAGGGAGGGCTTTGAAATGCAAATGCGATTAATTCCTTATGTCACTGACACAAAGCTGATGGACGTGAACGAATTGCCGGAAGGAATCGATGCGATTAAGGCACCGGAGCTGTGGTCACAAGGTTTTAAAGGAAAAGATATCACTGTCGCAGTGCTTGATACAGGCTGTGACGCAACCCATCCCGATTTGGCAGACCGAATCATCGGAGGCAGAAACTTTACTGATGATGACAATGGAAAAGAAGATCAATTTCATGATTATAATGGACATGGCACCCATGTGGCGGGTACGATTGCCGCAAACGATCAAAACGGCGGCATCTCCGGCGTGGCACCTGAAGCGAACCTATTAATCGTCAAGGTGCTCGGCGGTGAAGACGGCAGCGGCGATTATGAATGGATCATCAACGGGATCAACTACGCCGTCGAACAAAAAGCCGATATCATTTCAATGTCGCTCGGCGGACCTGCCGACGTTCCGGAATTGAAAGAAGCGGTGACAAACGCCGTGAAAAACGGAGTGCTCGTCGTCTGCGCCGCCGGAAACGAAGGCGACGGCAATGACCGTACAGAGGAGTACTCATACCCTGCTGCATACAACGAAGTCATCGCTGTCGGGTCTGTGTCATTGACGCGGGAGTCTTCCGAATTCTCAAATGCGAACAAAGAAATTGACCTCGTTGCACCAGGAGAAGAAATCCTCTCTACATTGCCCGATCATCAATACGGAAAGCTGACGGGAACATCGATGGCCACACCGCACGTCAGCGGCGCGCTCGCTCTCATCAAGTCAGCTGAAGAAGAGGCGTTTAAACGGAAGCTGACAGAACCGGAACTGTATGCTCAGTTAATCCGCCGCACGCTTCCTCTTGATTACTCAAAAGCGCTGATCGGCAATGGATTCTTATATTTGTCGGCGCCGGAGGTACTGGCGGAAAAAGCCGGCGAAGCAAAACTTCTTTCCCTTTAACAGCCTAAGGAGGCTGCCGACAATGTCGGCGGCCTTTTTCATGGCTATCGATAAGGCCGAATCTTTTTAATTGCAAGAATTCAAAAATTATTTTGACTAAAAGATCGTGACGGTATATAATCTACTAAACAATTTCATCGCCGGGAACATGGTAATCTAACGAGGTTAGATTTTAAAAGGGAAGTTTGGTGAAAATCCGACGCGGTCCCGCCACTGTGAATGAGGAGGTTATTTCATAAAACCCACTGTTTCTATACGGGAAGGGGGAAATAACCGTCGATTCATGAGCCAGGAGACCTGCCTGTTCTGACGCACCATCAACCTACGGTCGATAGGAGGTGTTCGAGTTGACGTAACAATCGCTACGTTTATTTCTCGTTCGCAAAATGCTGTTTTCAGGCACTCACCTTCTCATTGTCCGAAGTGTGAGTGTCTTTTTTTATTGAACACTAAAGGAGGAGACCAGAATGACAAATGTAAAAACGAGTAGCTTGGGATTTCCAAGAATCGGCTTGAACAGAGAATGGAAAAAATCGCTTGAGGCTTATTGGAAAGGAAACACAGACCGTGAGACCTTTTTAAAAGAAATGGACGAACAATTTTTAGCAGCCCTCCAGACCCAGCTTGATCAGCAAATCGATATCATACCGGTTTCCGACTTTACCCTGTACGACCACGTTCTTGACACGGCGGTGATGTTCAACTGGATTCCAAAAAGATTCAAGGATGTACATGATCCGTTAGATACTTATTTCGCAATGGCGAGAGGCACGAAAGATGCTGTATCGTGTGAAATGACAAAATGGTTTAACACAAACTACCATTATATTGTGCCTGAATTTGAAAAAGGCGCACAATACCGCGTGACGAGAAACAAACCGCTTGAAGATTATAAAAGAGCAAAAGCAGCATTGGGAACAGAAACGAAGCCCGTCATACTCGGCCTTTACACTTTCGTAGCCCTTGCAAAAGGCTATGAACAACAAGATATCAAAGATATTTATAGCCAAATGACGCCTCTTTACATCCAAGTTCTGAAAGAGCTTGAGCAGGAAGGCGGCAAATGGGTGCAAATCGACGAGCCTGCTCTAGTGACGGCTTCACATGAAGAAGCGGCTGCAGTCAAAGAAATCTATCAGACGATTACAGAGGAAGTCCCTGGAGTGAATATCCTTCTGCAAACCTACTTTGATTCGGTTGACGCTTATGAAGAGCTGATATCGTTTCCTGTCGCCGGGATTGGTCTTGATTTTGTTCATGATAAAGGGAAAAACTTCGAGCATTTAAAAGCGCACGGTTTTCCTAAAGGCAAAGTCCTTGCCGCCGGTATTTTAGACGGGCGCAACATTTGGAAAGCCAATCTCGAAGAACGCCTGGACCTGACGCTTGAGCTGATCCAGAGTGCGGGTGTTGACGAAGTCTGGATTCAGTCTTCAAACAGCCTGCTTCACGTCCCTGTCGCAAAACACCCGGACGAGCAGCTTGCCGATGATCTCTTGAACGGTTTATCTTTTGCAAAAGAAAAGCTTCTGGAGCTTACACTGCTGAAGAACGGACTTGTTTCCGGAAAAGCGGCCATCCAAACGGAAATCGATGAAGCTCACGGGCACCTTCAAGCTCTCAAACAATACGGTGCAGCGACAAATTCGGCCTTTGCCGAAGAAATAGACAAGCTGACCGAGGAAGACTTTAAACGCCCGACAGCTTTTGAAGAAAGACTGCGGATCCAAAATGAATCTCTCGGACTTCCTCTATTGCCGACAACGACGATCGGCAGCTTCCCGCAGACAGCGGAAGTGCGGAGCGCGCGGCAAAAATGGCGGAAAAAAGAATGGTCTGACGAGCAGTATGAAGTATTTATTCAGAAAGAAACAAAGAAATGGATTGACATTCAGGAAGACCTCGGACTTGACGTTCTCGTTCACGGAGAATTCGAACGGACAGACATGGTTGAATATTTCGGTGAAAAGCTCGGAGGATTCGCCTTTACCAAATACGCCTGGGTTCAGTCATACGGTTCCCGCTGCGTCCGTCCGCCGGTCATCTACGGAGATGTCGAGTTTAAAGAGCCGATGACGGTAAAAGAAACAGTTTACGCCCAATCCTTGACCTCGAAGAAAGTCAAGGGCATGCTGACAGGTCCTGTTACCATTTTAAACTGGTCCTTTGCCCGCTATGATCTGCCGAGAAAAGAGATTGCCTTCCAAATCGCCCAAGCTCTCCGCAAAGAGGTTGAAGCGCTCGAAAAAGCAGGCATTCAAATCATCCAGGTCGATGAACCCGCCTTGAGAGAAGGCCTGCCGCTTAAAGAACGGGATTGGGACGAGTATCTCAAATGGGCTGCAGAAGCGTTCAGACTGTCCACTTCATCTGTGGAAGATACGACGCAAATCCATACGCATATGTGCTACAGCAACTTTGAAGATATCGTAGACGCGATCGAAGATCTTGACGCAGACGTCATTACGATCGAGCACAGCAGAAGCCACGGCGGATTTCTTGATTATCTGGAACAGCACCCTTACCTGAAAGGGCTTGGTCTTGGCGTATATGATATTCACAGCCCTCGCGTCCCTTCCAGCGATGAAATGCTCACGATCATAGAAGACGCGCTGAAAGTCTGCCCGGCTGATCGCTTCTGGGTAAACCCTGACTGCGGTTTAAAAACGAGACAGCCAGAGGAAACGATCGCAGCGCTTAAGAATATGGTTGAAGCAGCCAAACAAGCAAGAGGCAAACTGGCTCAGACTGTTTAATTTCACAAAAAATCCACTACAAACGCCGCCTGTTCACACGGGCGGCTCTTTTCATGGCTCCAGCCCTTTTTAGGCCAAAAGAACCGTTATACAAGGTATGTCCGCCCAAAAAACATTAAGACTTTTGATTCATTCGTACGATTTCCTTCCGTATCCTTTTCTTTTAACATATTTGTAGTAGATGATGGAAGGGAAGGAAAATATGTAGTGATTGACGATGGAATAGCGTTAGAACGAAAAATCAAGCGAAAAATATATCAGGAAGACATTCACTCTCTTCAGCTATACGTAAAAGATGTGAATGCCGCCATTGATGAGCTGAGGCAGGAAAGTTCTTCTATTTTAAAAGCACACCAAACGTATATCAACGGATGGCGCGGACAGGCGCGCGAAATGTATGACGCGCTTTTGGACGATCTCGACCGGGCGGAATCGCGCGTGTATGACAAGCTGAGGACCATTAAAGAGCAGGCGGACGAAGAAATTGAACGGCTTCAGCTGAAAGCCGAGGAGCTGATATGACGATCCGGCTGAACATCAATGATCTGCACGCCCTCGCCCGCCAATTTCGCTATTCCCACCAGCGAATCAGCGATTTAATACGCCTTTTGAACCGTCATTTTCATGTTCTTTTCTCCAGCGTGAAAACAGCAAGAACATGCGGCATCGATCAGGCGCAATCCGAAATGGAACATGAACTCAAAGGATTTTTACACACGCTCGATGATTTGCAGCATCTCCTGCACTTTACAGAAATCCGCATGAAAAAGACCGATCAGATGCTTGCGGAGAAGCTCTTTCACAGCGGCGGGCATTTGGCCGGCTACCTGCCGATCATGTCTTCTTTGGCTGCAGCCAAATGTTCCCCTGGCAGCTATAAACTGACCGCACCGCCGCTGTCTGAACCGCTCGCTCTCATGAAGCAGATCAAACAAAACGGTCTGTCAGGACTCATTACAAAAAAACGAGCCGCAGCATATATTCAGTTTGATGAAGAGGGACAGCAGCAGCTGTGGTCGGCGCGCCGCATGATCAGCCGCACAATCGCCGACAACCTTTGCATTCTGGCATATCAGCAAATCGCAAAAGGCCCGCTTTCTCTTACAGTCTTACTTTTCGGAAAAAAAGCGGAAGCAGATGCGGCAGATGTCAAAACCGTTTGTCTTTCAAAAAACAAAACAATTACCGCCGACACGCTTCACAGCTTCAGTGCCAAAATATATTCCGGCTAGGAGCCTCGGAGCCTGATTCCAACATCAGGCTTTTTGGCATGCCTACCAGGTGGCATTCTTTGCTTCTACTCTATGTTCACCGTCTCCTTCTCTTTCAATCGCGGCGCTTCCATCCTCGGAAACCGTTACAACCGCAAGAGCTGTGTCATGAACATAGCTTGAGTTCCATAGTTCACCGACCGGCCTCTTTTTTATAAGATTCAAGAGCATCAATATAAACACGGAATGGCTGACAATGAGGACATTGCCTTCCCGATGGCGGCGGAGAATGAATTGATACGCCTGACTGACCCGCCTTTCAAAATCGTAAAAGCTCTCGCTTTCATCGGGCATATATGTTTCAGGCGTATTAAAATACGCTTCCAGCAAGTCAGGATCACTTTGTTTGATCTCATCATACGTTTTCCCTTCCCAGCGGCCGATCGAGATTTCTTTTAATCTGTCGTCTGTTATAAAGGGAATGCTGCGGTTCTGCAGCATAGCCCGCGCAGAATCAACGGCCCGGCCGCTTGGACTGGAATATGCGGCTTGGAATTGAACATCTTTCAGCCGTTCGCCGAGGGCATTTGCGTTTGCCAGTCCCAAAGCCGTTAAATTGGAGTCTTCCCAGCCTTGCATTCTTTTTTCAATATTCCATTCCGTCTGACCGTGTCTTGCAATATACAATGTAAGCAAAACATCATCCCCCGTTCATTATTCTAGCATTCATTGTATGCGATGTGCGGTTTGAAATCAAATATGCTGAATATTCTGACATGTGTTTATTTTGCCGGGTCCATCAGCTATAATAAGAAGGCAAGACAACCAAGGAGGATACAGAAATGAATCATGAAGCATTTTTGCAGCGCGCCATCGACCTTGCGGTGGAGAGCGTGAAAAGCGGCACAGGCGGACCTTTTGGCGCTGTGATAGTCAAAGACGGCCAAATTATCGCCGAGGGAAAAAACAATGTCACAACAAGCAATGATCCAACCGCGCACGCGGAAGTAACGGCTATTCGGCTCGCCTGTGAAGCACTTGGCGATTATCAGCTGAACGACTGCATTCTTTATACAAGCTGTGAACCGTGCCCCATGTGCCTGGGAGCCATCTACTGGGCGAGACCGAAGGAAGTTTACTTCGCCGCTCAGCATTCGGATGCCGCATCGGCCGGTTTTGACGACTCTTTTATTTATGAAGAAATCACCAAAACGAAAAGCGAACGGAAAATTCCTTTTTATAAAATGGACCTTCAAGCAAAGCTTGAACCTTTTCTCACATGGGAAAAGACCGATCAAAAAGTGGAATATTAAAAAAAGCTTCCTTCATCAGGAAGCTTTTTTTATTTTGAAGCAGACGGCTCATACCATTCAAGCTTTTGATCTTCCGATTCCAAATCAAGGCTTTCTGCTTTTCCATCCTTTTCAATTTCAAGCCTGACAATTTTCCCTTTCAGTTTTTCAGGTGCTTCGGCGACATCCCTCTCAAAATCGGCTGTTTTCTGATAAGTTTTTTCCCCTGCTTTTGTTTTGATTGTAATGTTTTGCTCCGACTCGCTGACAAACGTGGCGATGATTTTTCGGCTGCCGTCTTTCTCCTCCTCATATACGCCATTTTGGTCGGCTTTTGACTGCGGCATAAGCTCGGCTTCTTCCGCTTCTTGCGTTTTTCCATCCACCTCTACCTTCACAAGCTTCCCGATTAAGTCATCATGGTCTTCTTCGCTGTGAAAGCGGCTGCTTTTCGGAACAATCAGTTCCTTATCCTTTATTTCGAGCGTGATTTGGTCATCTTCAGCATGAACATACTTGCCTATCAAATCAAAATCTTCTTCAGACCGGATATTTTTGTCAAGGGAATATGTTTTCAAATCAGGTGCTTTCTGCTTGGCCGTATCAGCCGGGGATTGATTGCCGTTGTTCTTCTCCGCCGCTCCGGTTCCGCATCCTGCAAGGACAATAGCGAGAGAAAGCACGGAGAACACAAGCGCTTTTTTAAGATATGCCATATGCTGCTCCTTTCTAAAAAAGAAAGCAAACAAGCTTTG
Organism: Bacillus sp. J41TS8; assembly: GCF_018333035.1. Lineage (NCBI taxonomy): Bacteria > Bacillati > Bacillota > Bacilli > Caryophanales > Bacillaceae > Bacillus > Bacillus sp. J41TS8. The sequence continues at coordinate 201,081 of NZ_BORF01000005.1, read as the reverse complement.
TTTGCTTTCTCGTTTTCATCTTTCCCGTTTATTTATTTTACTTCAAGATTGACGTCGATATTTCCTCTCGTCGCTTTTGAATAAGGGCAAAAGTCATGAGCGGCTTCGACCAGCTCTTTCGCTTTTTCTTTTTCTACCCCGCCTGCTGTGACGATTAGCTTGACGCCGATTTTAAAACCGCCGTCACTCTCATCCTTCAGCAAGCTCACATGGCCTTCGACCTCAGAATCGATGTCAATGCCTTTTTGTTTTGCGACATGTTCCAATGCGCCGCCGAAGCACGCCGCGTATCCCGCCGCAAAGAGCTGTTCAGGATTTGTCCCTGATTCGCCTTCTTTTTTTTCATTTGGCATGACAATGTTATGGTCCAAAACCCCGTCATCTGATTTGACATGTCCGGATCTTCCGCCTTTTGCCGTGACTTTTGCTGTAAACAATGCAGTCATCCTGATTCCTCCTTACGTTTTTTCCTCTACTCTTTATATTTCACAAAATGAGTTTTTTAAACATCCGTTTTTGTTTTTTCGGGTTTTCAGCCGATCAATGGGAAAAGAACGCAAAATCTTATACAATAAAAAGGAACATAAAAAAGAGTTGGTGAAACGATGGCAAACGAATTTGAACATATGAGGCTTGACAGACAGCTTTGCTTTCTCCTTTATGCAAGCTCGCGTGAAATGACGAAGCTTTACAAGCCTCTGCTTGATGAACTCAATATTACGTATCCGCAGTACCTCGCGCTCCTTTTATTATGGGAACACGGGGAATTAAGCGTCAAAACAATGGGCAAGCTCCTTTATCTCGATTCCGGCACACTGACGCCGATGCTGAAGAGAATGGAGCAGCACGGGCTTTTAACAAGAGAGCGGTCACCTGAAGATGAACGGTCTGTAATTGTCAGACTGACAGCAGGCGGCCAGGCACTCCAAGAAAAAGCAAGCAGCATTCCGCAGCACATGATCGCCCAGACCGATCTGTCGGCTGGCGAACTGAAAAACTTGAAGCAAACGCTTGAATCCCTTCTTGCTTCATTGACGAAAAAAACAGATGTGCTGTAAAGACAGCAAAAAGGCGCCTTCATATCGAAGGCGCCTCTTTTTTAAGACATCACTTCAAGGTTGACATCAACATTTCCGGAAATTGCTTTTGAATACGGGCAAACGGTATGAGCTTGATGGACGAGTTTTTCGAGCTCCCTCTGTTCAACGCCGGTTCCTTTTACTTGCAGTGTGACACTGAGCTTATAGCCTCCATCTGCTTCATCTTTCAGAAGGCTGACGTTCGCCGTCACCTCTGTCTCCATTCGAAGACGCGCCTTTTGGGCGGTCAATTGCAATGCGCTGTCAAAGCATGCCGCGTATCCGGCGGCAAACAGCTGCTCCGGGTTGGTGGCATTTTCGTTTTCCTTGGCTTTTGGCGTTCCCGGCATGGCCAGCTCCAGCTCAAGGACGCGGTCAGATGAGGTGACTTGTCCGTCTCTGCCACCATTGGCAGTGGCTTGCGAGGTAAATAGCGGTTTCATGATTTATCGTCTCCTTTAATTTATATTGTGAACAATTTAATTTTATAAAATTAAAAGTGATAACACAACAAAAAACATCCTGTCTTCATTCGAGACAGGATGCCACACTTTCATATCCGGATTTGTCCGTTTCCTTTAATGATATATTTAGAAGAAGTCAGCGCTTTAAGGCCCATCGGCCCCCGTGCGTGAAGCTTTTGCGTGCTGATGCCGATTTCGGCGCCGTAGCCGAATTCAAAGCCGTCTGTAAAACGTGTTGAAGCATTGTGGTAAACAGCTGCAGCGTCAACAGACGTTAAGAAATACCGGGCGTTTTCCTGATTTTCAGTCAGAATCGCTTCCGAATGACGTGTGCCGTACTGTCTGATGTGCCGGATGGCTTCATCGATTCCGGCAACGGTTTTGATGCTGACAACCGGCGCAAGAAACTCGGTTCCCCAGTCGGTCTCGCGAGCTGGAACCGCAGAAGGCAGCATCGTGCATACGGCTTCGTCTCCCCTGATTTCAACGCCCGCTTCTTCAAGCTTTTGAAGAAGCGCTTTCGTATGCTCTTCCGCCCAGCCTTTATGGATGAGCACCGTTTCAATCGCATTGCAGACAGAAGGGCGCTGCGTTTTGGCATTGATTACAACCTGCTCAGCCATGTCTGGCTGAGCCGATTCATCAATGAATATGTGGCAGTTCCCCGCGCCTGTTTCAAGCACAGGCACTGTGGATTCCCGCACCACCATATCGATGAGGTTTTTCCCTCCTCTCGGGATGAGCACATCCAAGCCGTCGTTTAAAGTGAACAGCTGTTTTGCCGTTTCTTTGCTTGTATCTTCAATGAGCTGAACGGCATCCTCTGGAAGCGCCGAGCGTTCGAGCGCTTCCCTGATCACGCGGACGAGCGCTTTATTGCTGTTGATGGCTGACGAACTGCCCCGCAGGATGACGGCATTTCCCGTTTTCAAACAAAGGGTTGCGGCGTCGACCGTTACATTCGGACGAGCCTCATAGATCATTCCGACGACTCCGAGCGGGACCCTGACATTTTCAATGAAAAGCCCGTTGTCTTTGCGGATCGTTTCAAGCGTTTCCCCCACAGGGTCTTCAAGCTTTGTGAGCAGCATGACGGCGTCTGCTATATCATTCAGCCTCTCCGGCGTTAAGGCAAGGCGGTCAAGCAGCGCAGGCGAAAAGCCTTTTTCTTTGCCGCGGACGATATCTTTCTCGTTTTCTGCCAATATCTCATCCTGCTTAAAGCGGATGGCCTCGGCGATAAAGGAAAGCGCCTCATTTTTCCTTTCAGTCGGCTGATGAACCAGTTCTTCCTTTGCGACTTTGGCCTTTTTTGCTTTTTCAATCACTTCGCTCATTCTTTCATCCCCTTATTCTTTAATGCTTACCCAATCATTTCGATGGATGACTTCTATCCCTTCTTCATGATGGAACTCATCGCTTCGCTTCCCTTTTACCTCTTCAAGCTCTGCGGCGGAGTACAGCGTTTGGCCTTTCCCGGCCAAGCCGTTCGGTCCGTAAACTTCGACAACCGCCCCTTTCGGAAAATCTCCGGATATCGCTGTTACGCCGGCCGGCAGCAGGCTCCCGCCGTTTTCGGTAATCGCCAGCTCAGCCCCTTCATCAACGGTAATCTTCCCTGAAACAGGTGAATGAAAGGCGATCCACTGCCTATGATTGTTGACGGAAGACAGGTCGGATTGGCCGATATAGGTGCCGTCCCCGTTTCCTTTTAAAATCTGGATCAGCTTATCATCTCCCTCTCCGGCGCCTATGAAAACATTGACGCCGAGTGAAAGAGCGGTTTTTGCCGCCAAAAGCTTCGACTTCATCCCGCCCGTCCCGACTTTTGATCCGGCGGAAGCGGCGCAGCCCAAAAGTTCGTCCGTAATTTCGGGAATGTAATCAAAACGGCGGGCATCGGGATGTTCAGCCGGATTCGAGTCATAGAGGCCGTTAATATCCGTTAAAATGATGAGTTTGTCGGCATGAATCAGTCCGCTTACAAGGGCGGAAAGCATGTCGTTGTCCCCAAACGTCAATTCTTCAACAGATACCGAATCATTTTCATTAATAATCGGGACAAGCCCCCGTTCAATCAGTTCCATAATGGTCGCATATGCATTTCGATAGCGCTCCCGTTTGGCAAAATCGTTTCTCGTCAATAAGATCTGCGCAGGCTTGATATCGTGGTCTGCAAAATGCTCGATGTATGTTTGCATTAACAAGCTCTGGCCGACGGCCGCTGCAGCCTGTTTTCCCTTTAGCGTCACAGGCCTTGCGGGATAGCCGAGCTGTAAAAATCCCGCAGCGACAGCCCCCGACGAAATGAAGATGACTTCATGGCCTTCTTTTTTCAGAGCAGCTATCGCCCGAACATGGTCATTGATCTTCTCCTCATCGATGCTGCCCTTCGAGTTGGTTAATGAACTGCTTCCGATTTTAATGACAATCCGTTGTTTTTTCACGTTTTTTCCCTCCGAGATGATCTGGCAGAAGGCCAATAAAAAAAGCCCTTTTCGTCCAAGTAAAAAAGGACGAAAAGAGCTTTCCGCGGTACCACCTTCATTGAATGCGCGAGAAAATAAAGCGCACTCCTCTTTCCCCTTTAACGCCAGGGTATGCGCCCAGGTTTTCCCCCTGGGACTCCGAGGCAGGTTCGGCAGGTTTCATGTGGTGAAATGTTTCAGCATGCCATTTCACTCTCTTTCACAGAAAGAACTGCTTACTGGCCCTCTTCAACGCTCGTGATTTTTTATTATTATGCCTAGGAAAAACGCCTCTGTCAAGAGGCAGATCAAACAATTTAATTAAAGACGATCGTCTTGTTTCCATGCACGATAATCCGGTCTTCCAAGTGCCATTTGACCGCTCTTGCCAAAACGCTTCTCTCAATCGTGCGGCCGATGTTTTTCAATGCTTCCACATTGTCTCTGTGGTCGACCCGTTCGATATCCTGTTCGATGATCGGCCCTTCATCCAATTCGTTTGTCACATAATGCGATGTTGCTCCGATCAGTTTAACGCCTCTTTCATATGCCCGTTTATACGGATTCGCCCCGATAAAAGCCGGCAGGAAGGAGTGGTGAATATTTATGATTTTGTTCGGATGAGCCGAGACAAAATCAGGCGTTAAAATCTGCATATATCGGGCGAGAACGATGACATCCGCACGATACTCTTCAAGCCATTTCAGCTGCTGTTTTTCCACTTCCTGACGAATGTCTTTGTTCGCTTTCATGTAAAGGAACGGAATATTCAGGGATTCAACAGTTTCTCTTGCATCTTCATGATTGCTGATAACCGCTGCAATCTCCGCCATCAAATTGCCGCTCTGCCATTCCCATAGCAGTTCATGCAGGCAGTGAAGCTCTTTTGAAACGAAGATAGCGACGCGTTTCAGTTCGCTCGCCAAATTCATGCTCCACGTCATTTGGAAGGACTCCGCCACAGTGGCGAATGTCGCTTTCATCTGTTCGATCTTTTTGCGGATGCCTTCGGCTTCAAACTCAATCCGCAGAAAGAACCGGCCTCCTTCAGGGTCTGTCGTATACTGGCTCGATTCAATAATATTCGCGCCATTTTCAAATAAAAAGGAAGAAACGGCGGCGACGATTCCAGGCTGATCCGGACAGCTGACCAGAAGGCGGGCCTTATCGTTATTGATTTCCTGATATTGCGATAACTGCTGTTTCATATATGCATTCATTTTCGTAAAACCCTCTTTGCTTGTAATTCGTAAACTATCTTTTCATTATACTGGAGTTTATTGAAAAATCAATTTACGGACGCCCATTTGCCATGAAGTGCACGGGCCGGACTCTAGCTTATCAGTTTCAGTCCGACGGCTGATCCCAAAATGAGCGCGATGAAAAAGATGCGTTTTCCGTCTTTCGGCTCTCCGTAAAACAGGATGCCGACAAGCGCACCTCCAACCGTGCCGATCCCTGTCCAAACTGCATACGCCGTTCCCATCGGCAGCGTCTCCATCGCAAGGGATAGCAAGAAAAACGAAGCGGCAAAACCGATGATCAACAATAAGATCCATCTCAGCCGCTTGTCTTTATGAAACTGGTTCATCATCGTCACGCCGAGCATTTCCAGTATACCGGCGGCGATGAGGCAGATCCATTCCATTATGACGCCTCCCCTTTCTCTTCATTTGTTACAAGCTTCAAGCCGATCACGCCGCATAGCAAAACACCGATCAGAGCAAGCTTGGCGATATTTGCCGGCTCATGAAACAAGACGATTTCGCAGACGACCGTTCCCGCTGTGCCGAGACCGGTAAATACGGCATACACGGTTCCGACCGGCAGCTTCTCTCCCGCCTTCACCAGTATATAAAAGCTCATCACGACGGCCGTCGCCGTGCCGATCCATTCAAGAGCCGAATCAGCGTGTTTCAGCCCCATGACCCAGCCAATTTCAAACAAGGCTGCAAGTATGACACTGCCCCATCTCATCAAAATCCCTCCAATTCATTTTCAACAAAAGAAAAAACCCGGGTTATCGATGAAAACGATACTCCCGGGCTTTTATCCCTCCGTGTGCATATGAACAAATCATATGTGTTTTCTCTCGGACCAGACCACATCCGAATGTGCGGAACCCTAGAAAACTTTAACGCTATGAAGTTTGCTAATTAGCATCATACCAAATCATTCGAAAAAATCAACTGTTTTGCTTGCGGTACTCCCCTAAGCAGGCCTGGATATGCGCTTGGTGATAGCGGTTATGATCAGACATATGCCAGATTCCCCAGCGGATGGTCGAAAACCCTCCCTCATACGGAACCTTCTTCAACAAGTCTGTTTCCGAGAAGCCTTTAACGGTGCACTTCAACATCTCCAGCACCTCGTCATACCACTCGATTAACACGGATAAGGGTAAGCCTTTTACCTCAGGCAAACGTCCGTTTTCATCTGTCATCGGCCCGTATTTCTCTTCCAGCTCTCTGGGAAATTCGCTTCCCTTCAGCCTGTATACCCAGCGAATATCGACATTGATTAAATGATAGATCAGCTGGGCGATGCTGTTTTTGTCGCCATGCTCCCCTTTATATTCCAGCTCCTCCCGGCTGATGCCGGAGACGATTGATTTCAGCCGTTCGATGTTTTCATTGACCGCCGAAAAAAGCACCCCGACTGTCGGCGCCATCTCTTCAACTGGAGATAAATCCTTTAAAAACGGCATAACTTCACTCCTCTTGTTTAAAGATATTTTTCAGCAGCCCTTCATTTTCAGGAGCGAGGAAACTGAAACCGTAGTAGGCAGCGACAGCCGACACCGCTGTCCATACCGTGAGACTCCCCGTCATCCAGAGCGCCGTTTTCCTGTGCTTGGCCCCGAAGCCCATGCACATAAACGCGGTTAAGTGGGAGCCGATAAAGAAAGGTCCGACGAAAGAAAGGCCAGGGATGCCGTAGGTCAGCCATATTTTTTTCGCTCTGCTTTTCCTTTTTGAGAGCTTATCGGTCTCCGTTCCCCGCTCCCCGCGTTTTCTTTCAAGCCACGCCTTCACTTTGTCAATTAAAAAAATAAGCAGCAGTACAGTTAACAGATTTCCGAATAGTGCGATAATAGCGGACGGAACCGGTTTAAGCCCGGCAACGATCGCTAGCGGCACGACACCGATCACTTCAAACCACGGAATCGCAGCCAAAATAAAGACGAGTACATAGCCCCACATCATATCCATATATCGGCCACCTTTCATGCTCTGATCATAAACATTGTGATCGCCAAAAGGCAAGAGTCTTTACCTTAAAAAATATCATGCTCTTCCGTATTTCATTCATATTGAGCCGTATTTTTGGCACGCTTTGTCTCAATGAACATGACGAGCAACAGCCCGATATAGGGAATATAAGTTTCTGCCAGCATGGCTCCGGCTGAATCCCACTTCATATACTGAAACAAAAAATGCGTTCCGGCTAAAAGCAGCGGCAATATGGACAAGGCTGCAGCTTTCAACCTGAAAGACAAAAGTACGATCACGAGAAACGACAGAGCCATAATCAGCCAGCGGCTTCCCCCGTCAAACGAAAGAATAGGTGTCCCGAATTGCCGATCAATAAAAATAATCGCCAAAATCGGAAAAAACGTCAAAGCGGTGTACATCACCGTATACATGAAGGCCGTTTTCTTCCCTTTAAACGCTGAAACGCGGCCCAACAGCGGTAACATAGCCGCTGCCAGCAAAATATAAAGCGGATAGCCTGCCAGTACATAGACCGAATAATTGAGGCTGTCGTTCACGGCGTCACTGAATATAAAATAGGATATCGCGCCGATCAAAATGGCAAAGAACAACTTGGCGATCTCCCCAGGCCTTGATGAAAGCTCTTTTGACAGCGCTTGAACATATGACTTGGGAGAATCCCCAAAAATTTGCCGGACGGTTTTTCCTTCCTTTTCCCCTTCCAAGGCATGAACTGTCAGCTCATTCATGATCCCTTCGATTTCTTTGTCGCTTTTTCCTACAGACATTAAATACAATCTCATGTCGTCCAATACGTTTTGCATGTCTTTTGATAGCACGATTTCACTTCTCCTTCAGTTTTTTTTCGAGCAGCGCATTGACGTTCCCGGATAATGCCTTCCAACGCCCGATGAACGATCGAAGCTCCGCTTCGCCAAGGGGTGTCAGTCTGTAATATTTTCTCTTCGGGCCGCTCGCCGACCGTTTTAGTTCGGTCTCCACCCATTTTTCCTTTTGCATGCGCAGGAGAATCGGATAAATGCTTCCTTCGCTGATATCCGAAAAACCGTATCCTGCAAGCACCTTTGTCATTTCATAGCCGTATATCTCCCCTTCGGATATGACAGCAAGCAGACATCCTTCTAAAATCCCTTTCAGCATTTGCGTTGAACTCATAAGCCACCTCTTTTATGTATCTTGCAATACAAGATAGATAAATCATAACATATGGTATTTTGTATTGCAAGATACCCGAACAAAAAAAGCGGACACCATGTCCGCTTTGCGTATATTACTTCAGTTTTCCTGCGCCTGCCTGCGCTTCAACGATTGTCGGCACATCTTCTGCGTCGTCGATTTTTTCAAACAGCGTCGGCTTCCAGCCGGCCGATTTTTTGACAGACGCATGGTTTGCTTGGTTGTATGTGCTGACAACATCGATTTTTGCGACGCTTTTTTGGTTGTTTACGACCGTATCTTTTTCATATAAAGCGTCACCTTTAAAGACCTTCATCAATTTTTGAGGCTTCGTTCCTTCCGGCAGGTCGAAGTAGTTGTCCTCAGCATAAATTTTTGAAGAATAGCCTACACCCCATGAATAATTGTAGCTGTCTTTCGTGCTTTTAAAATAGTTGTTGTAAATGTGCACTTTTCCGTAGCGGACGCGCGGTGCCCGCTCTTTTATATTTTCGTAGAGATTGTGGTGGAATGTCACCCTTAAATGACCGTTGTCTGCTTTGTAGCTGTCGCTTGATCCGATAATCGTGTTTTTAGAATGTCCTGAAAATATGCTGTAGGATACCGTAATAAAATCCGACTGCTTTTTGATATCCAGCAGTCCGTCGTGATGCTGGAATTCACGCCCGAAATACGTTTCGTTCAGCTCATCAGGCTGATCTCCGTCATTGAATGAGCAGTGGTCGATCCAAATATTTTTGGACATTTCAATCAGCAGGTTGTCATATTCTGAATTCCAGTTTCCGCTGCTCCCATCCGTCGGATCCCAGCCAGGGAAGAAATCGTACGCGTTTTCGAATTCGATATTGCGGATAATGATGTTTTCCGCGTTTTTGACATAAAGGCCTCCGCCGACGATTTTCGCATCATCTCCGAGCCCGATTATCGTCGTGTTTGAACCGACTCTGATCAAGACACGCTCCCTCTGATTGTCTTTGGAGCGGAGCCTTGCCTCTTCAAGCTTTCCTGACGGCTCCTTTTTCCCCCATTTCTTCGGATCATAAGCTTTGAGATACGCTTCGATCGAATATTCAGGGTCTTTATAATCTTCATAGCCTAAAGGATTGTTGTCATCATCAACACTAAGATTGATTGTTCCCTTCACATAGATGATCTTCGGCGTATCATTTTCGCTGTTCTTTTTATTGTCTCCCCCTAATGCCTCAACAAGCTGCTTGCGGTTTTTGACCGTATATACCTGATCAGAAGAAGCGTCAGCGCCTCCGGTCGTTCCTTTTCCATAAGCGCCCCAGCCGTCTTTTGAGCCGAGGACGTCGCGTCCGTAGTCTGCCGCTTCGATTGGCACAGAAGTGCCGAGCAGCAGCAGGGCGCCCAAAATTATTACACTAAAAAACCTTTTCATCAATTGCACCTACCATCAAAATTTTTTCACAAAAACTAATATATGCTATAAAAATACAGAAAACAACATATTTTCCTCCTATTTTTTGTGACACCATTTTCAACTTTCATGACATATGACCCGTTTCATTTTACAGATGTAGCAAAGAACAGACTCTTAATATTTTTCTGAAATAACACAAAATAAAAAAATCGCCTATTCGGCGAAAATTAATGGTCTTGCCCCGGTTTATAAAGATATGGATCATCAGTTAACGGGCTGCCGGGATCTTCCCTATCAATCATAATCTCATTTTTTTCGTTCAGGGTGCCGAGCGTAATGGTTGGCAGCATCGCTTGCTTAATCCCTTGATCCTCTAATTTTTGAAACAGCCATTCTTTCGTTTTTTTCAAGTATTTTAAATTGTGTTCGATGATTTCGCCGTCTAAAATAAGCGGAATCGGCACGAAATTCCGCTTCGTCTCCAAGCTGAGGTCCCGCGGCTGTACAGGCCTCGCTTCCGATTTGGGAATCACGCTGATCTGGCCCGATTCTTCAATCAGGGCGATGTCGATATCTTTCGGATCGGCATAGCCTTTTTCGCGCAATTTGCCGAGCAGTTCATTGACGGTCAGCCGCTCTCTTTTTAATCCCCCTTCATCAATATTGCCGTTTCGAATCAGCACAGTCGGGCTGACGACAAGAAACCAGCGCCATTTATTGTGTAATGACAGCTTTTCAATCAACAAATAGAAGATCAGAAAGGAAAGGGCATAATAAATGGACATTGAGATTTTAGAAGTAAGAATCGGTTCGCTGATGATCGTTCCGATCGCAAATGTCAGCAAAAGATCGAAGTTCGTCATTTGCGAAACTGCTTTCTTCCCTGCGATTCGAAAAAGAATATAAGCTATAGAGAACACTAAAGCAGGTTTGGCTAAAAAAGTCCATACAAATTCAAGCATTTCACCCAAAACTTCTTTCCGTTTTTTGTCATTTATTTTGAACAAATATTGGGTTGTGTATTCATTGCACAGCAAAACCCCGGCAAACTGATGCTGAGCCGGGGTTTTGTTCGTATGTTTACCAAGGTTTGTCAACAGCCAGCGCCTGAGCCAGTGCTTTGCTGTGTTTGCGATGGTTTTTCCGTTCTTCGGCGCGCTGCCGGGCGGTCTGGTGCAGCATGATTTCTTCTTCAGACTGCGGTACAACTTGGGGAACGGCCTGAGGATTGCCGTCCTGATCAAGCGCCACGAAGGTTAAAAAGGATGTCGCCGCAAGCTTTCGTTCGCCTGTCAGCAAATGCTCTTTAATGACTTTGACGAATACCTCCATTGACGTTCTGCCGACCCATGTCACATAAGATTCAAGGCAGACTGAATCCTCCTGGCGGATCGGTTCGAGAAAATCGACGGAATCCATGGAAGCTGTCACGGTTTCACACCTCGAGTGTCTCGCTGCCGAAATCGAAGCGATATCGTCGATATAGCTCATCAGCTTGCCGCCGAACAAGGTGTTGTGATTGTTCGTATCAAGCGGAAATACCCTGCTTGTTTTGACAACTTTTGATTCTTTGCAGTATCTCTTTTCAGGTCCATTCATCATCCATTACTCCTTTGATGTCTACTAAGATGCGTTTGTAAAGTGGATTTTTTCTATATTAAACACTATTAGAATTCATTTGTCTAAACTTTTTTATCCGGCTGACTGTCAGATTTTCTGGCTAAAAGGTTTATTTCTCGCTGCGGGAAGGGAATAATGAAATGACTAAAGAGAGGACGGGGGAATCAAAATGGACTCAGCATTATCGAAAAAAAACCGCGGGGCGGGCTGTACAAGCGAATACGACGTCTTAAAAAAAGTGGTGTTATGCAGACCGGAATATATGGAGATTGCAGAAGTGATCAATGAAACACAAAAGTATTTTCAAAAAGATAATATCGATAAAACGCTGGCCGTCCGCCAGCATCATACATTGATAAAAGAATTGGAGAGCCGGGGTATTGAAGTCGTGATTCTGCCTGCTTTAAGCCAATTTCCGGAACAGGTTTTCACGCGCGATATCGGGTTTACGATCGGAGACACTGTGTTTTCCGCGCAGCTATCAGCCGACATCCGCCAGGGCGAAGAAAACGTCCTGCAGGAATGGCTGGCAAAAGAACAGATCTCCTGGGCCACATTTAATGAAGGCTATCAAATCGAAGGCGGCGACATCCTCGTCGACCAAAATACCATATATGCCGGTATCAGCCACAGAACGACGTTCTCGGCCGTCCAAGAACTGAAGCGCAGGCTTCCCTCTTATGAAGTCATACCGGTTCCGTTTGAAGAAACGTTCCTTCATCTGGATTGCGTCTTCAACATTCTTTCGCCGACAGAAGCGCTTGTCTATCCAAAAGCCTTAGGAGAAAGAGAATACGACGTCTTGAAAAAACGCTATGAGATGATCGAAATTACGGATGATGAACAGTTCCAACTCGGTACAAACGTTCTGTCCATCGGCAATAAAACCGTGATCAGCCTGCCTGTTAACCGCCACGTGAATCAGGAGCTCAGAAAAAGGGGCTATACGGTCATCGAAATCGACTTATCCGAGATCATAAAATCCGGCGGGTCTTTCAGATGCTGTACATTGCCGATTGAGCGTACTTCTACCGGATGTCACCAAGGCGGCGCCTGATCCTTGTTTCATTTGGCATGAGCGGCTGAGCGATTCTGAAAAGTCGCCGGCAAACTGAGGAGCCCTGTAACAAGGGCTCCTTCTTTCTATATTCACCTCGCCTGCAGCGTCACCTTCAGGCCGTCCTCCTCATTTCTCGCGTCGCTGTCATACAGATGGCAGGCGACAAAATGACCGTCATCGGCTTCTTTTAAGAGCGGTTTTTTGGCGGTGCAAATGTCCGTCGCGGCGGGACATCTCGTTCTGAAAACGCAGCCGCTCGGCGGATCGATCGGACTTGGCAGCTCGCCTTTCAGTATGATTCGTTTCCGCTTATCTTCCACATCCGGATCGGGAATCGGGATAGCCGATAAAAGCGCCTGGGTGTAAGGATGCAGCGGTTCTTGATAAAGCCGGCTGCTGTCGGTGATCTCGACCATGTGCCCGAGATACATGACGCCGATCCGGTCGCTGATGTGCTTCACCATGGAAAGATCGTGGGCGATAAATAAAAACGTGAGCCCTTTTTCCTTTTGCAGCTTTTTCAAAAGGTTGACGACTTGCGCCTGGACGGAGACATCAAGTGCGGATATCGGCTCATCAGCGACGATAAATTCAGGCTCAAGCGCAAGCGCCCTGGCGATGCCGATTCTTTGCCTCTGTCCGCCGCTGAACTCATGGGGATAGCGATTGGCAAAGCTTTTGTGCAGGCCGACTGCTTCCAGAAGCTCGTCCGCTTTTTCAAGACGCGCCTTTTTCCCTCCGTACAGGCCGTGGATTTCCATGGGCTCTGTCATAATCTCCCTGACCGTTAGCCTCGGATTTAGTGAAGCATAGGGGTCTTGAAAAATCATTTGAATTTTGCGGTTGTACTGGAATGATTCATCATCGCTCAAATTGTGGATGTTTTTTCCCCGATATGTAACCTCGCCCTCTGTCGGCTGATAAAGGCGCATTAGCACCCTTCCGGAAGTCGACTTGCCGCAGCCCGATTCTCCGACGAGTCCGAACGTCTCTCCTTCTTTAATATCAAATGAAATGCCGTCGACCGCTTTGACCGTTTTGCCCCTTCCGGCGTCAAAGTGCATTTTGAGACGGCTGACTTTCAATAAAGCGCCGGTTTGCATGCCAATCCCCCCGTTTTAATTAAAAATAGCGCCTGATGGCACACAGCTCTTTTTCATAAATTGTGCCTTTAAGAGGTATGACCTCAATCGATTTTCCCGTTTTTGGAGAGTGCAGCATCTCTCCGTTTCCGCAGTAAATGCCGACATGGTGAACCCGCCCTTTGCCTTCTTCATATGCGAAAAACAGTAGATCGCCCCGCTTCGGGCTGCTGAAGGACACCTCTTTTCCGCTGTTCGCCTGATCGCCGGCATCGCGCGGCGCTGAGCAGCCGTTCGCCTTCAGCATATTGAAGACAAATCCTGAGCAATCGTAGCCAAAACCGCTCATTCCTCCCCAAAGATAGGGCAGGTTCAAAAACGCCTCACCGGTTTGAACGATGTCGTCTCCACTGCCTTTTACAGGTGTTTCGATATCCGCATCTTCTTTTTTCAGCCATCTGCGTCCGAGCGGTGTATCAACCTCAAACCAAATACCGTCCGAAGACAAAACGGGCAGCTTAGTGAGAAAGCTCAGTTCAAGAACTTTCATTTTCTTGTCATCATATAGAAAAGCCGTCGGTTTTTGAATGACGGCGTTTGTCTCAGACTTCGCCGGGCTTTTTTCGGCCAGGCATTCCTTTGGTATCCAGCCCGGGTAGCCACGTTCGTCTTTTGCAGACGGCTGCCCGGGAATGATGACGAAAGCCCAGCCTTCCCGCTCTTTTATAAGCTGCACATCTTCTCCGAAAAGCACCTGTGTTTGAACAAGGTTTGCCGTACACAGCTCAAGACGCTCATCGAAGGACATTGCGTCAAGCCAGCTTCTTACATGTACGGGATTTGCCAGCATCAACCGGTCAATGCGGCGCGGTGCTTCCGGACTGGTCCAGACGTTGGCGACCGAGACGGTTGTCGTATAAAGGCTCATTCGTCTTCCCCCTCTCAATGGTTGACTTTCGTGATACCGAGTCCGGGAGCATCCGGTATCGTGATCGTTCCTCCATGATAGCGGATGCCGCCTTCAACAATATCCTTCTTCAGCATGAGCGGCGCATCAAAATCGAATTTTGTCACATTTTTCTGGCTTGCTGCGAAGTGGACGGCTGCTGTGATGCCGACCCTTGTTTCGATCATGCTTCCGGCCATGCATTCCACTCCGCACGCTTCAGCCATGGCGTTGATTTTCAACGCCTGGCGGATGCCGCCCGCTTTCATCAGTTTAATATTGATGAGATCGGCGCTTCTCGTTTTCAGCACGTGAAAAGCATCCCTTGGGGTAAACACGCTTTCGTCCGCCATAATCGGCGTATCGACGGCATCTGTCACCTGTTTCAAGCCTTCGAGATCGCATCGGTGAACCGGCTGTTCGACAAGCTCGATCGAAAGCCCCTCATCCTCCATTTTCCGAATGGCTTTGACAGCCTGTTTCGCCGTCCAGCCTTGATTGGCGTCCACGCGGATCCGGACAGCGCCCCCCGCTTGTTTGCGGATTTCCCTGATCCGTTCGAGGTCTGTTGCCATATCGTTTTTTCCTACTTTAATTTTGAGCGTACGAAACCCATCTTTTACATAACGGGGCGCGTCTTTCCCCATTTCTTCCGGGTCATTGACGCTGACAGTAAAATCCGTCTCGATCTCCCGCCTGTATCCGCCCAGCAATTGATACAGGGGAAGACCGCAAAGCTGCGCCAAGCAATCGTAGACGGCTGTTTCTACAGCGGCCTTTGCGCTTGTATTTCCAACAATCAGCTTGTCGATGTCATGAAATATCGCCTCCGCCATTCGCAAGTTGCGCCCGGAGAGCGCCGGTGCGAATATCGTGTTGACTGCCCCCTCAATACTGTCAAGCGTCTCACCGGTAATAACGGCAGTCGGAGGCGCTTCGCCCCAGCCTGTCATCCCGTTTTCAGCCGTTAATTTGACAATGATGGCTTCCGCTGTGCGGACAGTTCGAAGCGCTGTTTTAAACGGTTTTTTCAGCGGTACGGCGATACGGTTTGTCGTCATTTCGGCAATCTTCATAGCAGCCTCCTTTTTCCATCAAGAAATTCCCGGATCGATCGTAAGCTGTTTTTTGTCGGCGTCAAGGACGGCTTGCGCCCCCACCGGAACGGCGATATTCGGTGAACAATGGCCGATGTTAAAGCCTGACAGCGCCGGTTTTCCTGCAGCGGCGATATAATCTTGGAAAACTTCTTTTAATGTAAGTGACTCACCGCGTTTTTTCGGGGAGCAGTTATGAAAATCGCACAGCAGGATGCCGACGGCGTCCGATAATTTCCCGGCCATTTTCAATTGATTCAGCATCCGGTCAATTCGGTAAGGCTCTTCATCGACATCCTCGATAAACAAAAGCTTTCCTTTCGTATCAATTTCATAAGGCGTACCGAGCGTCGTCACCAGAAGAGCGAGGTTTCCGCCGACAAGCTCCCCTTTCGCCGCACCGTTTCCGAGCGTTTCCAAAGGCGACAGCTCCTCTGTATAGGTGAGCGTCATTTTTTGAAACAGCTGCCGGAAAGAGCGCCGGGTGAGCGGATGCACGTCTTTATTGCCGATATCCGAACTGAGCATCGGACCGTGAAATGTAATAAGTCCGGTGTTTTGCCTGATCGCTGTATGTAAAAAAGTGATGTCTGAATAGCCCCAAAAAATTTTCGGGCGGCTTTTGATGAGTCGGTAGTCAATGTTCTCGGCAATCCTCGCCGTGCCGTAACCTCCGCAGGCACAGATGACAGCTTTGACCGAACGGTCTTCAAACATGTCGTGCAGATCCTCCAAGCGCTCTTCATCGTTCCCCGCCAAATAGCCGTGTCTTTCAATGGCTGAACGTCCCACTTTGACTTCAAGCCCGAGTTCTTTTAAAAACCGGACGGCGCGGTCAAGCTTTTCGGGGACGGGCGGACTGGCCGGCGCAATCACACCGACTGTATCTCCCTGCATTAATCTTTGAGGCGCAATATTCAACTGAGACATCCCCCTTTATGAAAAGTCCGCCCGCCTCTGTGCGGTGGCGTGCACAAAGAAAGTGGCAGACGGACAAGTTTGATCATGACGTTTTTTCGGCCCATTTCAGTTCAATGTAGCCGACCGGATGACGGACGATGCCTTTCACATTCTCCTTTTCCAAATGGACTTGATTATAGAAGTGGATCGGTATGATCGGCATCCCTTCAAACAGCAGTTCTTCAGCCTGATGCAGCAGCTCTGTGCGTTTTTCTTCATCAGCTTCATTTTTCGCCGCCTTGATCAGTTCGTCATACTCTGAATTGCTCCAGCCGGTTCTGTTCATTGCGTTACCCGTTTGAAAGCTTTCCAGGAAGTTGATCGGATCCGCATAATCAGCCAGAAAAGAGCTTTGGGAAAATTGAAATTTGAGCGCCTTCTGTTCTTCAAGGAATGTATTCCATTCCATATTGGCGAGCTTCACATCGACGCCGAGCGTACTTTTCAGCTTCTGCTGAATCGCTTCCGCCATTTTTTTATGCTCCGGTTTTGTGCTGTATGTCAGCGTAACGGCGGGCAGCTTTTCGTAGTTTTCTTCCTTCATGCCTTTTTCGAGCAGCTGTTTCGCTTCATCGGCGTCATATTTGAGCAAATCGCCGCCTTCCTCGCGAAAATCCTTGCCGTTCGGCCCTTTGATTCCCGAAGACACAAACCCGCGGGCCGGTTTTTCACCATTTTTTGTGACATAATCGACGATTTCCTGCTGATCGACGGCCATCGCAAACGCTTTTCTGATCTTTTCATTCTGGAACGGTTCTTTATTGACATTGAATCTGTAATAGTAAAGACCTGCCTGATCGAACACCTTCACCTCGTCAGAACCTATCAGCTTCTCGCTCATTTCAGCCGGGACATAAGCCGTATCGAGCTCATTCGACTCGAACATTTGGTAGTCGGTATTTCTGTCATCGACCATCGCCCATGTCACTTTATCAAGCTTCACAGTATCCCGGTCCCAATACGTATCGCTCTTTACCATCGTAAAGCTTTCATCATGCTTCCATTCTGTCAGTTTAAACGGACCGTTGCCGACAAATGTAGCAGCTTCTTCATGCCATTTCGGATTTTTTTCGGCGATTTTCTGAGGAACCGGGAAAAAAGCCGGATTGGCTACAATGCTTAAAAACGACTGCTGCGGACTTTCGAGTGTCACCTTAAGCGTTTTTTCATCCTCCGCTTTGACTTTGACATCATCCTTCGCCCCTTTTCCGCTGTTAAAGGCCTCGCCGCCTTCGATAAAGTAGCCTAAAAACGCGGCGGAAGAGCCCGTTTTCGGATCGAGCAGACGCTTCCACGCATATTCAAAATCCCCAGCGGTTAAAGGGTCTCCGTTCGACCATTTGGCATCATCACGGATTGTAAAAGTATATGTCTTCCCATCGTCGGAAATGTTCCACTTTTCGGCGGACGCCGCTTCCGGTTCATGGTCTGCGCCAAGCCTAGTCAAACCTTCCATCAGATTGTTCAGCGCCTGCCATGAGACATTATTAAAGCCGATCGGCGGATCGAAAGATGTCGGTTCATTTTCATTGTTCAGCCTCAGGACTTGTTCTCCAGCCGTTTCTTTCGCTTTCTTCTTCGTTTCCTGCCCAGCCTGTTCATTTGCCGTACATCCGAACAGCAGAATGACCGCAACTGCGGCAGCCAATACGCTCGCTAGCCTTTTCATCAAATCCCCCCATTGAAAATCGATTTCATGATTATGTTGTCAGCAGAGCCCGTTTCGCCCTTTCATCCTGAAGCCAGCAGCACACACGATGCCCCGCCGAGACTTCTGCAACGGCAGGATAAACCTTGCCGCATACTTCCATTGCATGGGAACAGCGCGCCGTAAACGGACACCCTTCAGGCGGAGAAAACAAATCTGGCGGCGTCCCGTCAATCGGAACGAGGTCTCCACCTTCAAGGTCAAGCCTCGGAACGGAATGCAGCAAGCCTTTTGTATACGGATGCTGCGGACGGTAAAAAATATCCCTCCTCGCTCCCGTTTCCGCTATTTTCCCGGCGTACATCACGGCGATTCTGTCCGCCGTCTGTGCGACTACGCCTAAATCATGGGTGATTAAAATGATGGATACACCGGTTTTCCGCTGAATGTCTTTAAACAGCTCAAGAATTTGCGCCTGAATGGTAACATCGAGCGCGGTCGTCGGTTCATCCGCAATCAGAATCTCCGGTTCACAGATGAGCGCCATGGCGATCACGATCCGCTGCCTCATCCCGCCGCTGAATTGATGCGGATACTGCCTCAAACGCTCTTTCGGATTCGGAATCCCGACGAGCTCAAGCATCGAAATGACCGCTTTTCGAGCGTCTGTTTTAGACACGGGCCGATGTTCCAAAAGCGCTTCTGTCAACTGGTCTCCGACGGTCAAGGTCGGATTCAGGGCTGTCATCGGATCCTGGAAGATCATTGAGATTTCGGCCCCTCTGATCTTTCTCATCTCTTTTTCGGACAGATGGCGCAAGTCTTTTCCCTTAAAGCGGACCGCACCGTCTGTGATCGTTGCCGAAAACTTCGGCAAAAGCTGCATGATGCTTTGCGATGTCACGCTTTTTCCGCATCCCGACTCACCGACAATCGCAAACGTCTCCCCCTCATATAACTCAAAGCTCACGCCGCGGACGGCTTTGACCGTGCCGCCGTATGTCGTAAATGAAACATGCAGATTCTCGACTTCCAATACTTTTTTCCGCAAAAATACATTACCTCCTCAGCTTCGGATCTAACGCATCCTGCAGTCCGTCTCCAACGACATTAAAAGCGAACATTGTTAATGAAATAAAGAAAGCAGGAAAAAACAGCCGCCACCAGTGTCCCGATAAGATCACCGGAAGGCCGTCGTTCGCCATGACACCCCAGCTCGCAAACGGGGCTTGAATGCCCAAACCGAGGAAACTGAGAAACGCTTCGGCAAAAATGGCCGACGGCACCGTCAAGGTCATCTGGACGATGATCGCTCCCATCATGTTCGGAAGGAGATTCCGCCTGATGATCCTTACCGTTTTCGCTCCGAAGGTTTTGGATGCGAGAACATGCTCATCATGCTTCACCTTCAAAACCTGACCCCTGACGATCCGCGCCATGCCGACCCAGCCGGTGACAGTCAGCGCAACGATGATCGTCCCGAGTCCAGGCCCCATCATGACCATGAGAAGAATGACGACCAATAAATAAGGCAGTCCATGCAGCACTTCGATGACCCGCATCATGACATGGTCTGTTTTGCCGCCCTTATAGCCGGAGATACCGCCATAGATGACGCCGATTGCAAAATCGATTAAAGCCGCCATCACGCCGACAAACAGTGAAATCCTCGCTCCATACCACGTTCTTGTAAACACATCGCGGCCGAGCTCATCGGTTCCGAACCAATGCTCCATCGACGGAGGCAGGTTTTGCTCGGAAAGCGTCTGCTGGGTGACGCTGTGCGGAGAAAGAACCGGTCCGAGTACAGCCATGATGAACAGGAAGATTAACACGCCCAATCCCGCCATCGCCAGCTTGTTTTTTCTTAAAATCCGCCAGGCGTTCTGCCAGTATGACAGGCTCGGCCTTGCAACGGATTCACGCTCATCCTGCTTTTGTTTCAGCGGGGCAAACCATTCAACAGGGATATCACTGGCTGAAGACGCTTCGTTTTCTGTGCGGACTGGAAGGCTCATATGCTCACCCTTTCTTATGCAGTTTAATACGCGGATCCAGGATTCCGTAGGCCATGTCGACAAGAAACAACATGATGATGAGGATGATGCTGTAAAAAACGGTGGTGCCCATAATCACGGGGTAATCGCGGGAGTTGATGCTTTCAACAAAATATTTTCCCATGCCCGGAATCGCAAAGATTTTTTCGATGACGAAGCTGCCCGTTAAAATCGAAGCGGTAAGCGTCCCGAGAATCGTTACGACTGGCATAAGGGCGTTTTTCAGGGCGTGCTTCATAACAATTTTAAAAGGGGAAAGCCCTTTAGCCCGGGCCGTTCGGATATAATCCTGTGTCAGCACTTCAATCATGCTGGAACGGGTCAGCCTGGCGATAATCGCCAGCGGCCCCATTGCCAAAGCTGCAGTCGGAAGCACCATATGAAGCGGGCTCGTCCATGTCGATGGAGGGAATATGTTCCAATTGACGGCGAATTGCTGTATCAGCAAAGTCGCCATAATAAAGTTGGGAACCGAAATGCCGAGAACGGCAATGGTCATTGCTATATAGTCGATGACGCCGTTTTGCCGCAGCGCGGCAAAGATTCCGAGTACGATCCCGGAAATGACCGCCATAATCAGCGCCGTCATCCCCAGCTCAAATGAAACAGGGAACCCTCTTGACAGCAAATCGTTCACGCTTTGTGAAGGCTGCTTGATCGATGGCCCGAAATCAAAGGTAACGATCGACTTGACATAATACAAATATTGAACAAAGAGAGGCTCATCAAGCTGATAGTAAGCCTCAAGGTTGCGCTGAACCGCTTCATTCGTGTTTCTTTCTTCATTGAAGGGAGAGCCCGGAATCACTTTCATCATCACAAAGGTCAATGTCGTGATCACCAAAATGGTCGCCAGCATCGACAGAAGCCGCTTCATGATGTAACCCGCCATTTTCATCCCACCTTCCTAGGAGAATGTTGTTCTCATCGCAAGCTCGGTCATGACAAGCATCGCTTGATAGGCTTCAAGAATGTCTTTCGCTTGATAGCGGACAGTCGTCGTTTGCGGTTCGATTTCAGCACCCGGCATCAGACTCGCCCACTCGGCTTGCCCGTAATTGGCAAACTCAATCCGCAGCACCGGCCTGTCCGGAGGCGTGAGCGGCTTGACTTGATCGCGGTTTTGAATCGCATATGCCGTCCGCTCTCTTAATAGCTGCCCCGCTTTCTCCGGCGTCAGGCATTTGACCGCCGAACGGGATATCGTTTCCTTGACGGCCGCTGTCGTTACGTTCGGAATCAGTTCCTCCGCCTCAGCTGCCGCCTCGCTGTCACCGGCAACCATGATAACCGGGACGCCGTAATAACCGGCAACATAAGCGTTGAACCCCAGCTCGCCCACCGCCTGATCGTTTATGTAAAAATGTCTGACGCCGAAAATCATGCTGTGAGACATCACGCCTCTCATCGATGCTCTCGCATGGTAGCCGACGAACACGGCACCATCGCATGTATCGTCAAGTCCCTGGACCATCGAAAACGGTTTGACATCTCCCGAAATGAGCAGCGCTTCAGGATGGAGCCGCTCAATTAACAGATTGTTCATTTTAGAGTGGCTGTCATTGACAAGCACCTCTCTGCATCCGCTTTTGAACGCTTCGTCAATCACATGATTGGCCTCGTCCGTCATGATCTTCCGGCCTCTCTCATAGTTCAGCTTGCTTGAATCGACGAACGTATCATCCGGAAGTCCGGAAATCCCCTCCATATCAACAGACATATACAGCTTCACAAAAAACCACCCCTTATGAAAAACGTCTCAAATTTTTTATTATTTTGGGAATATTCTAACAAATTATATTAGAATTTTAATAGAAATGCAATAACCATTGGTAATTTTAGAAATTTAATATAAAATTGGAATTTTGATGAATGTTGTCGAATGCAAATAAAAAAGCTGCCTGATCAGGCAGCTTTGGGATGTCCGGATATGTCGATAAATGCCGCAGCTCACTGCCGGCGGACAGCGTCTTTAATGTCTTCATACTTCTTCATCGTTCTGGCAAACAGCTCGTCAAAGACTTCCGGCATGGCATTTTGAATGACCTTCGCCCCTTCTCCGGTTATGCCGCCTTTTGTCGCCACCCGATCAAGTGTTTGTGTAAACGTCATGTCTTTTTCCATTAACAGCTTGCCCGTTCCCAG
Organism: Bacillus sp. J41TS8; assembly: GCF_018333035.1. Taxonomy (NCBI): domain Bacteria; kingdom Bacillati; phylum Bacillota; class Bacilli; order Caryophanales; family Bacillaceae; genus Bacillus; species Bacillus sp. J41TS8. Next base: position 178,659 of record NZ_BORF01000005.1, on the reverse strand, counting down.
CAATGAATGAATCAGAAATTGAAACGCGTCTTCTTTCGTAAGACTGCTGTTTCTGACGGCAGCTTGAGCAAATTCTTCAAAGATCGAAGCGATGAACCCTGGTGAAGAGCTTGTTAAATTACTCGCAGCGTCAATATCTCTCTCATGTATCTGTTTGACTGTGCTGAAAACGGAAAGATATTCTTCCAGCCGGCTTTTGTCCGCCTCAGCAACCCGCTCGCCGTGGACAACAAGCGAAACACCGATCCCGGCTTCAGATGTGAGGGTCGGAATGTATCTCGTCACCTGTCCGCTTGTCCAGTCGTGAAGTCGGTCAAGCTCGACCCCCGCGGCAATCGAAACAATGTGGACATCCTCCTGAAGAAACGGCTGTATGTTCTCAAGCGTTTCCTTGACCGCCATCGGCGGTACACAGATGAAGATCAGGCCGCACTGTTTGGCGAGCTCTTCGGCTGATTGACAGGCGACATTCGGGTAAAGTTTTCTCAGCTCCCCTGTTTTCCCATCATTCCTTGAGCTGACGACCACCATGTCATCGCTGATTTTCTCCTGATCAAGCAGTTTCACCGCAATCATCTGCGCCATGCTTCCGTATCCGATAAATCCAATCTTTTTCAACGTTTAGAACACCTCTGACATGTCATATTATAAATAGCACCCTATTTATTCTATCCTTTTTCTTTGACAATTTCCCACAATGTTTTCATGTTTATCCCACAGTCTTTGATTATGATTGAGGCATCAAAGGATATGATAACAATAGGAGCGTGAAAATGATGGAATATAATAGAGAAGATCAGCTTGAAACGAAAAACGAACTCATCGTCTCCGATCAAAAGCCCGACCAGGCGATAAAAAAAGCAGAACAGCAAAAGCGGAGACTCTCATGGATGACGCCAATCCTCAGCGGCATCATCGGGGGAAGCCTCGTTCTCGGTGTCACGACATACCAGCATAGCAAAGACGAAACGGCCAATACATCTGTCCAAACACAAACTAATGAGACTGCGAACTCATCGGCTTCTTCCAATAAAGCGAATACCGAAAAATTGTCCAGCACGAATTCGTCTGACATTTCAACAATGGTGGAAAATGTATCTCCCGCCATCGTCGGTATTTCAAACTATCAAAAACAAACGGAGAGCGGTATGTTTGGGTTTGAAAGCAACAGCAACAACAGCAGTTCAAGCGAACAAGAAACAGGCACAGGCTCAGGTGTCATTTATAAAAAAGCAAACGGCAAAGCATACATTATTACAAATAACCACGTTGTCGAAGGCGCATCTAAATTGACGGTTTCCCTGTCAAACGGCAAAGAAGTGGAAGGAAAATTGCTGGGCAGCGATTCCTTGACAGACCTTGCCGTTGTTGAAATTTCCGCTGAACACGTCGAAAAAGTCGCATCTTTCGGCGATTCTTCAAGCTTGAAAGCGGGTGAATCGGTCATTGCAATCGGAAATCCGCTCGGCAAAGATCTGTCCCGCACGGTGACGCAAGGCATCATCAGCGGTGTTGATCGGACCGTTTCCGTTGATACGTCCGCAGGCCAAACCGAGATGAACGTCATTCAAACAGACGCGGCCATCAATCCCGGCAACAGCGGAGGCGCCCTTTTGAATACAAAGGGCGAAGTGATCGGCATCAACAGTATGAAAATCAGTGAAAGCGGAGTGGAAGGCATCGGATTTGCGATTCCAAGCAATGATGTCAAACCGATTGCAGAAGAGCTGATGTCTAAAGGAAAAATTGAGCGTCCGTTTATCGGAATCGGCATGATGGATCTTGAGCAGGTGCCGGAAAACTATCAAACAGGCACCCTCGGATTAAGCGGCAGCCAGTTAAACAAAGGCGTCTACATCCGCCAGGTCGCTTCAGGCTCCCCTGCTGATAAAGCGGGCCTTAAAGAGAACGATGTCATCGTCAGCTTTAACGGAAAAGAAACCGATACGGGAAGCGCGCTGCGCAACCTTCTTTACAACGATGCAAAAATCGGGGATACGGTAAAGGTTACCCTCATTCGAAATGGCAAAACAATGACAAAACAAATGACGCTTGACCAAAAAGAATCCGCATCATCTTAACAGCATGCCCCCCTTTTAGGCTGTCGGCTGCGCCGGATGCCTTTTATATAAAAAAACGAGGTCCTTTTCAGGACCTCGTTTTCTATTGAATCGGTTTCAGCCGCGCTTCAATCTCTTTCCGCCGATGCTCGAGATACGGCGGAAGGGCAAGGCTTTGGCCGAGCTCATCGATCGATTCATCAACGGCAAAGCCAGGCCCGTCAGTCGACAGTTCAAAAAGTATGCCGTTCGGTTCTCTGAAATACAGCGCCTTAAAATAATAGCGCTCCACAATCCCTGAATTCGAAAAGCCGTTCTCACTGATTATCTCATGCCACCGCTTAAGTTCTTCTTCATCTTTGACGCGGAAAGCGACATGATGGACGCTTCCTCTCCCGGGACGCTCTCTTCTGCCGTCATCTGACTCTTTCACATGCACCTCCGCGCCTGCTCCTCCTTCACCCGATTCAAAAATGTGAAGCGTACGGCCGGTTTCCTCAGCCTGTTCCTCACCGATTTTATGAAAGCCGAGAATATCGGTCAGCACCGCAGCTGTCGGACCGGCGTCCTTGACAGTCAATTCGACCGGGCCGAGCCCCCTGATCGCGACCTCCTCAGGAATGACGCCGTTTTTCACAGGCACTCCATGATCTTTTCCCTTTTCATCAGCCACAAGCATCATGTTCTGTCCTTCATGGTCTAAAAAGCGGAGAACACTCCGCCCCGCACGCGTCTCGATGCCGTAAGTCTCTGCGCCGAGCTCATAAAGCCGCTTCTTCCAAAATTCGAGTGCTTGTTCACCGGGAACCCGAAGTGATACGGACGAAATGCAGTTCGTCCCTTCCCGCCTCCGGGCAAGCATCGGAATCTCGAAAAATGTCAAATCTGAACCAGGCGACGCGACTTCATCACCGTAAAACAAATGATACATCGTCGGCTCATCCTGATTGACTGATTTTTTTATCAGTTTCATGCCAAGCCCTTTGACATAGAAATCCAGATTATGTTGAGCGTTGGCAGTTAAAGCAGATACGTGGTGGATGCCATTTACGTTCATTCTATCATCTCCTCATTAAATATCTCGAATTCGAGATTTCTTCTTTCTCAAAAATAGGCGATTTGATTTGAAAAGTCAACCAAACCGTTTTACAGGACCTTCTTTCCTGTCTGCTCCTAAAAACTAACAATAACTCCGAAATGACTTAAAAAGGTTCGGTTATTCCTGCCCCCTTCGGGTTTTACGACCTTAAAATGTTTAACATACACAAAAAATGCGAAAATCTGAAAATTTATTTAATTTTTCTTTTTTAAAAAAGGTATTACAATATAAAAATAGTTTTCTATAAAAGAGATTACATCAATGGGAGGCATCGCAATGAATGCAGAAGCAAACGGACTAAAAAAAGAGATAGGCTTGTTATTTGCGCTATCTCTTGTGATTGGAACGATCATCGGTTCCGGCGTGTTTATGAAGCCCGGCAGCGTGCTTTCCTATTCCGGAAACGCACAAATTGCTCTTTTCGCCTGGCTCCTTGGCGGAATTTTGACGCTAGCAGGCGGGCTGACAATCGCCGAACTGGGCGCTCAAATTCCGAAAACGGGCGGGCTTTACACATATCTTGAAGAAATTTACGGCGAGTTCTGGGGGTTCTTATGCGGCTGGGTGCAGATTATCATCTACGGACCGGCCATCATCGGCGCACTCGGATTATATTTCGGCTCGCTAGTGGCCAACTTGTTTTCCTGGGATAAATCATGGACTGCACTCATCGGCATTATCACCGTCGCCTTTTTATGCATCGTCAACATCGTCGGAACAAAATACGGCGGAGCGGTACAGACGGTCACAACGATCGGAAAGCTGATTCCCATTGTATGTATCATTGTGTTCGGTCTATGGCAGGGCAATGAACATATTTTCAGTACAGTTACGGAGAGCATCGCCAGCCAAAACTTCGGAGCGGCGGTATTGGCGACGCTCTTCGCGTATGACGGCTGGATCCTTCTTGCGGCACTCGGCGGAGAAATGAAGAACCCGGAAAAAGTGCTCCCGAAAGCGATGACAGGCGGGATACTGATCGTCACAGCCTGCTACCTGTTCATTAACTTGGCGCTGCTTCACATTCTTCCTGCCGATCAGATTGTCAAGCTTGGCGAAAATGCGACAAGCACAGCCGCTACAATGCTGTTCGGACCGATCGGCGGCAAGCTGATCTCCATCGGAATTATCGTCAGCATCTTCGGCTGCTTAAACGGAAAAGTTCTGTCTTTTCCGCGCGTGATCTTTGCGATGGCTGAGAAAAAACAGCTTCCGTTCTCCCGCTGGATCTCGCATGTTCATCCGGCATTCCATACGCCTTGGATCGCGGTCATCGTCCAGATGATGTTCGCTGTCATCTTAATGATCATCAGCAATCCGGAAAAGCTGTCAGAGGTTTCGATTTTTATGATTTACATCTTCTATGTCATGGCGTTTTTCGCGGTGTTTATTTTGCGGAGACGGAAGAACGGCCAAGGGAGAGCTTACAGCGTGCCGCTCTACCCTTACCTGCCTGTTGCGGCTATTCTCGGGTCATTGTTTGTTCTTGTCAGCACGCTTATCACTGACTTTTACAGCTGCCTGTGGTCAATTTTGATCGGCCTCGTCGGTCTCCCGGTTTATTTTTGGATGAAAAAAAGAAATAAAAACGGCTCAGCCGCCTGAGCCGTAAGCCGCCGGCTCATGAGCCAGGCGGTTTTTTTATCCCTTCACAGACCCGATCAGAATGCCTTTGGCAAAATGCTTCTGCAAAAACGGGTACACGGCTAAAATCGGCAGCGTCGCAATGACGATAACGGCCAGTTTAATCGATTGTTCAGGCGGCACCGTTTCCATCATATCATTCGTCGTCCCTGTCAGATCCGAAAGAATCGTCACTTGGCGCAGCACCATTTGCAGCGGCCATTTCGCGCTGTCATTGATGTACAGCAAAGCATGGAAAAAGTCGTTCCAAATCCCGACCGCATAAAACAGCGCAAAAGTTGCAATAATCGGCTTTGACAGCGGCAGCGCGATCCTTAAGAACACGCCGATTTCTGAACAGCCGTCAATCTTTGCCGACTCCTCAAGTTCTTTCGGAAGCTGCTGAAAAAAGTTTTTAATAATAATAAGATTGAACGGATTAATCGCCATCGGCAATATTAGCGCCCAGTACGAATCGAGCAGTCCCAGTGATTTGACGACAATATACGTCGGAATCATTCCCCCGCTGAAAAGCATCGCAAAAATAACGAGATTCAAAAGCAGGTTTCTTCCCTTAATGTGCCGTTTCGCAAGAGGATAGGCCATCGTAAATGTAAAAAAGAGCTGGACAATCGTTCCCACAACCGTAATGAACACAGACACCCCCATGCTCCTGATAAATGTCGGCGTTGAAAAAATATAGCGGTACGCGTCAAGCGAGAATGTCTCAGGAAAGATAAAGAAGCTCTTTTCCGCCAGCTCGGCCTCCGTTGCAAAAGATCCCGCGATAATATACAGAAAAGGCAAGACGGTTATCAGCCCGCAGCAGCCGAGAAAGAGTACATTAAACCAATCGAATACCCGCCCCGCTTTTGTGTTATGGATCGTTTCCGCACCGGACATCCTTTTCACCTCCATTCATTAAAACAGACCGTCCTGGTCAAACTTTTTCGCGATATAATTGGCGCCGAATATCAGAATGATTCCGACAACCGATTTAAAAAGCCCGACTGCCGTACTATAGCTGTATGCGCCTTGCGTAATTCCGACAACATAGACATACGTGTCAAAAATTTCAGCCACGCTCCGGTTTAAAGAGTTGGTCATTAAAAAAATCTGTTCAAAGCCGATGTTTAAAAAACTGCCGATTCTTAAGATGAGAAGCACGACGATCGTGCTTCTGATGGCCGGAAGGGTAATGTGCCACATTCTCCTTAATCTGCCTGCCCCGTCCATCACTGCCGCTTCATACTGCTCCTGGTCAACCGAAGCGAGCGCCGCCAGAAACAGGATCGTTCCCCAGCCCGTCTCCTTCCATATGCTTTGCAGCACAATCATCGGCCTGAACCATTCGGGATCCGAGAGAAATGCAATCTCTTTGCCCGTTATGCTTTGCAGCATTTTATTCATCACGCCCGTATCAACTGTAAAAAAGACAAATGTCATGCTGACGACGATCGTCCATGAGACGAAATGCGGAACATATATAAACGTCTGAATGCACCGTTTATAGATGGCATGTCGCAGTTCATTCAGCATGAGTGCGACAATCAGCGGAGCCGGAAATGCAAAAATCAAATCGAGAGCGGCGAGCATGAGCGTGTTGCGGAGCAGGCGGAAAAAGTCAGGGTTCATAAAGAAATCTTTAAAATACTCGAACCCGACCCATTCGCTCTGCCAAAATCCGAGATAAGGCGAATAATCTTTAAAAGCAATGAACACGCCCCACATCGGCCAATATTTAAATATGAGAAAATATAAAACACCGGGAACAAGCAGAAGATAAAGCCATTTATCCCGTTTTACAGCTTGCAGCCCAGTCGGTTTCTTTTCTGTCTCAACAGCGGTTTTCCCTGTTTTAGCGGTGATTTCCACGTGCTGCATCCCCCCTTTCGTATACTGGTTGAAGATCTGAGCTATTTCGTCTCCTTGTAGCGTTTGTTCAGTTCTTTCATCAAATCTTCACCACCGCTTTTATACCAAAGCTTCACGGCATCTTGAAAGCCTTTTTCATCGATGTCGCCGATGATAAACTGTGTTTTGGCATCGAGAATGATATTGTCAAGCTGTGCCCCTTTTTGGGTGTAAACATCTGAAACGAGCGATTCAGCCGGATTGAATACGGCGATTTTTTCCCCTTCTTTGAGAATCTGTTCACGGTGTTTGAACAGCTTTGATTCTTGTTTTTCCACATGGTATCTTTGTTCGGGAATGCCCATGCTGAACTGCGCAAGACCTTCGTGCTCATAAAGCAGTTTTTTATTATTTTTTTCAAGGGACGTGTACGTTCCGTTCTCAAGCTTATAGTTGCGCCCTTTTATACCGTTGTTGGCAATAATTTGTGCCTCTTCATCGTTCATTTTATCCAGGAAGCTGAGCACTTCTTTCAATTCTTTTTCCGTTTTGACGCTCGCTTTCGGAATGGCAATCATTCCGGCGTATCCCGATGTCGGGAATGTATACGTTCCTTTCGGGCCTTTGACCGTTCCGGTGACGTCGATCACATCCTTGTTAGCGGGATCTGCTTCTTCCATTGCGCTTTGAATTTGTGAGGCCCGCGAACCTGTATCGACGATGACACCCGCTTTTCCTTTGACGATTGGATCGTTCCACTTCGCTGAATCCATGACGGCGAAGTCTTTATTGATCAGTCCCTCATCATACAGCTTTTTGAAAAACCGCAGCGCTTCCATATACTCTTCTGTCGTGAAGTCCGGAATGAGTTCACCTTTTTCGTCTATTCCGTAGCGGTTTGGTGCGCCGAACCACGTCTGCATAATATCCCACGGGCTCCCGTTGCCAAGCCCCATCCATTTCGGCACCACCATGCCGTACGTATCGTCTTTCCCGTTTCCATCGGGGTCTTTTTCTTTAAACGCTTTCAGCACGTCGTAAAATTCGTCGATTGTTTTCGGCATCTCCAGACCGACATTTTCGAGCCAGTCCGTTCTGATGATGATCGAAGCGCGGATCAGGTCCCTCGCCCTGTAAATACCGTAAATCTCGCCGTTGATGGAACTGTTCTTCATCACTTTTTTATCGGCCTTTCCGAGGTTCGGGTAGTCTTTTAAATAAGGTGAAAGCTCCCAAAACGCACCTGATTTGACAGACTTGATAAACCCCGGGGACTTGTCCGTGACGACGATGGCTTGCGGCAAATCTCCCGAGGCCATGACGATGTTGAATTTATCATTATAGGAAGAGTTCGGAACCCATGTCACTTTGATTTGTTTTTTCGTGTATGTTTCGAGCGCTTTTAAAGACGGGCTGTTTTCTCCCGGACTTTCCGGCGACAGGAGCGGAGCCATAATATGAATGGCATCCTTTTCTTTTCCTTTCCCGTCTTGATTGGCCGTCTCATTTGCGCTGCACCCCATCAAGAGCAAAAAAACAGCGGGTGCAGCGAGCCATTTGTTTCCCTTCAGCTTCAGTCTTGCCATTGTACAATTCCCCCTTTTGATCGTCTCAATTGTTCCACTTAAATTTAAAGCGCTTACATTTTTCCGACAACCTTCATTTTTTGCCTTCATGTGCGAGCGGGATGTTCTTTCATTGCCTTGATGATCTTTTCTTGCATGTCCAGATCGGGCGGCATATCTTTAAGCAGCTCGAGCACGGCTATCAAGTTTAGGCACCATTGTGAGACGCAGTTTGTTGTAACCCAGGGAATTTCCGTGATCGTTTTCCAGGCATGGATTTGTTTTGGAGTGATCGGCAGCGGTGTATGGCTTTGTTTTTCATCGAGCAACAGGCGCCACACTTGTTCGGCGAGCTTCCGGTCTTGGCGGAGCCGGGCAGCGTAAGCGGCCATGGCAGCGGAGAACATCGGCCAGTGAAATAAATCATCGTGAAGCTTCCCGCCGCTCCTTTTGCGCTTTTCTTCATCAGTCAGCAAATAAAATTCGCCGAATTCCCCTAGCATCTCCTTCCATTCCACATCCTCAAGCAGTTCTGCAAGCTCCATCCATGTTTGCGGAGCGCCGAAGGCGATGACCATATGATAGCCGCCATGATTCCCGTCCCCCATATGAAGCAGATCTGAAGCTTCAGGATCGTATCCGAAAGTCGGTCCGGACAACAGACGAAGCGGCAGCGCTTTAAGCCGGCCGATCCCCCGTTTGATTTTATCAAGGTACGCTTCATCGCCTGTCCGCTCCCATTCCGTCAGCCAGTTGGAACAGAACGCCGCCCAGTCGGGGCCTACTCTTGCGTGGGCGGGAAACTCTTTTTCTGGATAATAAGCTCTCATCGGATCAAGCGTCTCAAGCGCTCGATCGGCATCTTTTACTTCAGATAACACGTCTCCCGTTCTCTCGTCCGCCGTCAAAAAGTAATAAGGCTTATGAAGGCCGGCCATGCTGATTCTCGCTTCCTTGCACCCGCAGCCCCAATGGAGGACATTGTGCCTTGAACCGAGGCCTTTATACTCCCCGAAATGATAGCAGTCGACTTCGCTAGTGTGACGGGTCATCGCTTCCGCCATTCTGAAGATGTCTTCCCTACCGGATCTGAAAAAAGACTGCCAAAGCCAGAGGTTCGGAACGAGTTCCGTATTTTGCCATGCATAGCCGCCAAGGTCGTACCGCCATACATGCCGGATGGCATCGTACGTATGCATCACATCACCGTAATGCCAATAGCCGTACCAGCTCCGCTGATCGACTTCGTTCATGTAAAACTTGAGAGCCTCGTCAAGCTGATCTTCAAGCACAGCCGAGAGCGGGCGCCGTTTATCTTTCAGGCTCCAAACGCCCAGCACGCGGGTGTGATAATAATAGTCAGGCTCACAAATAAGCAGCGGGGGATTTTGCCATTCGTCCGCCGCTCTATTCAGCTCTTCATCGATCGGCGGATTTGCAAAACAGGCGAGGCTGACTTCGCTCGTATTGGCAATGCCGACGGCCGTTGACCTCATTTCGGCAAACCCTTCATATGCGCTTTCAACATGAGTGTCTTTTGAATAATGACGGAAATCCATCGCTTCAGCTTCAGGAGGCCAAAACCATACCGCCAATTTCGTTTCCCCGCCGGCAAGACCTTTCGCTTCAAGCGATGACGGATATTTTTCAAAGAAGTTCCTGAGCCCGAGTGCGATGCCGCCGTTTTCCCCGCCTGCATACATCAGCCCTTTCGCTCTCTCCCCATGAATCGCGTCCACCCAGGCGCAGCCTTTGCCGGTTCGCTTTTTTAAGCGCCAGTGAACAGGGGAATCCTGGATGAGCTTGAAATCGTTCCAGACGGCGTTTCTCTCAGCATCGCGCACGACTGCCGACTTTTCCGGTACAGGCTGTCCCGCAATCTGTCGTTCATAGAGTCCGTTTGTTTCATTGAATCTTCTCGTCACAAGCAGCTGAGAAGCCTCTCCGTAAATCCCTCCGTCGGCCGCATAGCGGATATGCCTGTTTCTCGGCGCTCCGCTCAAAACCGCGCTCATCTCGAAACCGAGTCCTTTGATCCATTCTGTTTCTGCTTCACAGTCGATGAAGATCGTGTGCACGATCCGGATGGACGGATCACCGGCATAGAAAGACAGCCTGACGGTAAAAGGGAGCCAAACATCGATGCCTCCGCCGAGGTGGACGCCTTCAATCTTGACGACTGTCTTAACCGGACCGTTTTGTTCGATTGCCGTACGTTTGATCATGCTCTCAAACCGTTCAATATGATACATGCATTGTGAATCTGAGCCGCTTCTTTTTTCTTTTAAAGCGATGAGCCGCCCTTCTTTCGCCATCATTTCCCCGGAAATGGAAATCGAACGGATGAGTTCCGTCCCCGATTTTCCAAGCCTGCAGACTATCGCGCCCGTATTCACCGTGATTTCATCTTTCTGCTCACTGACATTCATGACGGTTTTAGGGACGCCGGCCCCCCCTTTTTTCAATGTAAATCGGCTACCGCTTTCTTTAGGGAAGACTGCGGCATGCCCCGTCCATTTAAGCGAGCCGTCAGGCCAATACGCGAGCGGCCATGTTTGCAAACACGGGGCGTTTTTCGAAGCAATGGCGACCGTCTCTCCTTTTTGCAGCACTCCTTTTGCCCAAGGAACTCCCCAGGTCACCCCGCCGAACGCGGCAGGCGCCCTATTCAGCCATTTTAGTTCAGTCTGTGCTTTCATAAGTGTTCCTCCTTTCTGTTTAACCGATTGGTCAGTGAATATTTTCCTGTTTAGCCTTTTGACCGTCAATATTCCTTTTTTGCTTATATTGGAGAGGTGTCTGCTCCTTTTTTTGCAGGCATCATCCCTTTTTTAGCAAAACGAAACAAAAAAGCCGCGGGCAAGCGCCTGCGGCGATTCATTTATTCTCTGAAAACAAAACCACGCGGTATTCGTGCGGGCCGAGTGTCACGCGTCCGGATACGGGCCTGTCGGACAATAAATCGGTTCCGTTTCCGTCAAGTGTCACTGCGCCTCCTTTGCCGTCCATATTGATCACGACCCAGACAAGACCGTCTGCTCCTTTCCGGGGCGCGACGACTGTTCCGGGAGTGGCATCGGTTTTCTGTGTAACACCCGCTTCTTCTGCGTAATGACTGATCAGCTTTTTCATCATGATGTCACCCGCTTCGCCTGCCGGCATCGACCCGAGCATGACGATTTTTCCTTTTCCGCATTTATGCTCTGTGATGAACGCTTTTCCTGACGCCGGGCCTTTTTCAATTATCCCGACAGCCTCGGTGCCGCCGGCTTTAAAAACAGCGCTCCACAGACTCAGCGGCGCCTTTACGCCAAACGCCGCTCCACTCGAGTTCCGCTCATCCATCGGAAATGTATAAAGCGTTTTGACTCCGGAACTTTTTTCCAACTCCCCTAATCCGCAATCAGTGTGAACCGTATGATTTTCTGTTCTTCCGCCCGTCAGCGGACCCGCAATCCAAATGCCGCCACTTTGTGCAAAGGCTTCGGCTTTTTTGATAAACGCAGGCGGAAGATAGTGAATAAACGGCGTAAACAGCAGTTTATAGCCGTCAAGCGAGCTCCCTTCAAGAATGACATCTCTGTGAATGCCCATCTTTAACAATCGGTTATAAAACTCGGTGATCAGTGTTCTGTAGTGAAGACCCCGATGTGGCTCCGTTTTCAAAAACACCTTTGCACGATCCGAATAGACGACGGCTGTTTCAGCCTGCAAAGGGTCCGTCGCCAGCATGATGTGCTCAACCTCCCGTCTCGCCTGCTCGACTTCGAGCACATGATCATATCCCACATCAGGCTCCCCCCATGCGCTGATCACTGATCCATGCGGCTGTTCAGATCCGGCTCTCTGCTGACGCCACAGCCAATAGCAGAACGCGGCTCCGCCAAGAGCATAAGAAGAGACCGCTTCAGCCTTCAAATAGCCGTTTTGATGAGGCACGGCATAGCTTTCAAGCGAAGCGCTGTAGGAAGGGCTCGTTTCCATTATCCAGAACGGCCGTCCTTTTTTAATGTTTCTCCATAAATCACAATTAAACAAAAAGGCGTCACTGTTTTCCTGGCTGGCGTACGTATCAAACGAGGCGAAATCAAGGCTCTTGAAAAGATCTTCATGATCAACGCCGAACATGACGCTGCTGTTATGGGTGATCGGGGCGTTGGAATATGTTCTGATCACCTCAGCCTGCTCACGCGCAAATTCAGAAATCTTGTCCATCGAAAACAGCTGATACATCGTCCTTAAAGAAGAATTGTGCAAAAACGGGGTCGGTCCGGGCTGCGGAACTTGCTCGAAGCGCTGATACGTTTCGCTCCATACGCCTGTACCCCAAGCCTCATTCAGACGGTCAATCGTCTGATAGCGGTCTTCCAGCCATTTGTGCCATAATGTGTTGCACGTTTCACACATGCATTCTGCGACATGGCATTTGAATTCATTGTCAAGCTGCCACCCGATCAATCCCGGCAGTTCTCCGAGCTCTTTGGCGATATGTTTGATGATCAGGCGGGCCCGCTCTCTAAAATACGGATGGTTTGTGCAGGCATGCTGCCTCGAACCGTGTCCCATCGTCTCTCCTTTTTCATTCACATGCATTCTTTCCGGATGCCCGTGGGTCAGCCAGATCGGCGGTGTCGCAGTCGGTGTGCACATGACCGTTTCAATTTTGTTATCGTGGAGCTTTCGGATGACGCCGGCAAAAAATCCGACATCGATCCTTCCTTCTTCCGGCTCCATCCTTGACCAGGCAAACTCCCCGATTCTGACGACATTAATCCCTGCTCGCTTCATCATCCAGATATCTTCATCCAGCACGTCCTCATCCCATAATTCGGGATAAAAGCAAGCGCCGTGGTACAGTTTTCCGTTCATCTTCATACCGTCTCTTTAACAAACGGCAGACCGAGCTCTCGAATGCCGATAGAGACAAGCTTCGCCATTTCCCGGGCCCCTTTTTTCGTAAAATGTGTGTAGTCGTTGACATTTTCCGAGATCATAAAATATTTAAATACCTCGCTGTACCCTTTTTCTGCAAAATGCTGCAGGCTTTTGTCCATTAAATCGATCAAGCGGACGTTTTCTTCACTTGCCACCTGCTTCATCGCGATGCAGTAGTCCGGGAAATCGTTCAAAAAGACGCCGTCCTTGTAATGGAGCCTTGCGACAGGCGTGATGAGAAGCGGCGAAGCTCCTTTTTGACGCGCGCCGTCGACGTACATTTTCAAGTATTGTTTATACGTTGTATACGGCTCAGTATAGCGTTCTGGTTTGTCTTTCGACGCGTCATTGTGCCCCATCTGAACGAACAGCCAATCGTTCTGTTTGATTACATCTAAAATCGATGCAAGCCTTCCTTCTTCAACGAACGTTTTTGAACTTCGGCCCCCGATGGCCCGGTTGATCACCTGTACATTTCCGGATACATAAGACTGGAGAAATTCGCCCCAGCCTCCTTGAGGCGAATCCGCCTTATAATTTTGCACGGTCGAATCGCCGGCCAGATAGATGCTGATTGTCATCACGACCACTCCTTTTTATGAAAGAATTTTATCAATTGTGTCGAGCTCTTCAGCTGAGAATCGAGCGGACTTAAGAGCAGCGGCATTTTCTTCGATCTGTTCGGTTTTGCTTGCACCGATCAGCACCGAGGTGACGCGCGGATTTTTTAAAAGCCAGGCTATCGCCATTTGCGGCAGGGATTGGCCGCGTTCGGCCGCCACTTGATTCAGCTTGCGGACTTTGCCGAGCACGTCTTCTGTGATGCTCTCGGCCTGCAAAAACGGACTGTTCACATCTGCGGCTCTTGACCCGGCGGGAATCCCAGTCAAATATTTCGTTGATAAAAGCCCTTGAGCAAGAGGTGTAAACGCGATCGCCCCGGCTCCTTTTTTCTGCAGCACTTGCAGCAGGCCGTTTTCCGGTTCTCTGTGGAACATTGAATATTTGGGCTGATGGATGAGGAGCGGAACCCCGTATTCTTGCAAAATATCGGCCGCCTTTTCGGTCTGTTCGGCGCTGTAGTTCGACAGACCGACATATAAAGCTTTTCCTTGCCTGATGATATGGGCGAGCGCTCCCATCGTCTCTTCCAGCGGTGTATGGGGATCAGGGCGGTGCGAATAAAATATATCGACATAATCTATGCCCATTCGTTTTAAACTTTGATCAAGGCTTGCGACGAGGTACTTTTTTGACCCCCAATCGCCGTATGGTCCGGGCCACATCGTATAGCCGGCTTTCGTGCTGATGACCATTTCATCACGGTAGCGGGCAAAATCGGTTTTCAGCGCTTTTCCGAAAGTTTCTTCGGCAGAACCGGGGGGCGGACCATAATTATTCGCCAAGTCAAAGTGGGTGATTCCCAGATCGAATGCTTTTCTTAACAGTGCTTTGGCATTTTGAAACGAATTGGCTTCTCCGAAATGATGCCAAAGCCCTAAAGACAAAGCAGGCAGTTTTAAACCTGAATGCCCGCAGCGGTTGTATTTCATATTTTCATAGCGTGTATCACTCGCCTGATACTCCATATGAATCCCTCTTTTCATTTTGGAATGAAATCGCTTACCATTCATTTTATGGGAACAGGCTGTGAGATTACAATCATACTTTTTTGTATATTTAATAAACCTGAATGAACCGGCGATCTCTGTCACTCTTCATGTCTCTTACAGGGAGCGGTATAAATATTCGGCCGGGGCGGCTTGTCCATTCCGGTTCCCAAATAAAATCCGGGGTGAGGCGGCTGATTGTAAGCGACATTTTGCCAGGCTACCCCCAAGCGGTAGACGGGATCGTGCATGAACGTATAGAAACGATGTTCAGTCAGCTCGGTCGTTGTGTATATTCGCAGAGCATCGCTTCGCGTGGTGCGGAATACGACATCTTCGCGCCAATCGCCGAATAGATTGGCCTGAAGCACGGGCGTCCCTTTCGTCCAATTGTTAGACAGCGTTCCGTCAGCAGTGAGCAGATTGACCAGCCTGCCGCTGTGATAGTCCCATTTATCAATTTTCGGGATGCCGGCGGGTTCTTTCCAATCGTGGTCAAGCAGCTCGCGGAGAAGATCGCCGTCCCACCAAATCGCAAAATTGGCCGAAGCCGGAGCGGCGTCGCTGAGCTTTTCTCCCTTACTCGTATAGAGGCCGTATGATTTCCCTTCATTACCCGGGGGATCGATCGCCCAGACAAGCGAGCCTTTATAGCGGGGATCGATATGCGCGGCCATTCCCCGCCCAACATCTGTATCGGCCGGCACTCCCCAGAGGATCTCCCCTGTACCCGCATCGCGAAATGAGAGACCGTACGGAAGGCGCGGGTCTTCATGCACTTGGAAGACTTCCAGCCCGGGTCGATCCGGGTCAAGATCGCTCACATGCATGGCGTCACCGTGCCCAAGCCCTGTCGTATAAAGCCCTGTTCCATCATGATCCACGGCCATCGCACCGTAGACGATCTCATCTTTCCCGTCATCGTCGACATCCGCGACGCTCAGACTATGGTTTCCCTGCCCTGCATAACCTTCGTTTCCGGGCTTGTCGCTGTCAAATGTCCATAGCTTGGTCAGCTTGCCGTCCCGGAAGTTGTAAGCGGCAAGCACCGTTCTTGTGTAATAGCCGCGCGCCATAACAAGACTCGGCCTTTCACCGTCCAAATAGGCGATGCCTGCCAAAAATCGATCCATGCGGTTGCCGTATCTGTCTCCCCAATCCTCAAGCCTGCCCCGCGGCGGATCGTAATCCACGGTTGCCAATTCCCTTCCCGTTTCCCCGTGAAAAATCGACAAATATTCAGGCCCGTCCAAAATTCGTCCATTTTCATTTCTGTAATCGGCAGCAGGATCGCCAATCACCCGACCGGTTCCGTCAACCGTTCCGTCAGCTGTCTTCATGGCGATTTCCGCTTTCCCGTCGCCGTCAAGATCATAGACCATCAATTGCGTATAATGGGCGCCCGCGCGGATGTTTTTCCCGAGATGAATCCTCCACATGAATGTCCCATCAAGCTTATATGCATCGATGATGACTTCTCCGGTATAGCCGTTGTGTGCATTATCTTTCGAATTGGACGGGTCCCATTTGAGCACAATTTCGTATTCTCCGTCGCCGTCGAGATCTCCGATGCTCGCGTCATTGGCGCTGTACGTATACTGTACGCCGTCAGGAGTTGTCCCGCCGTCAGGCTTGTTTAACGGAACATCCAAGTACGGCTTCTGCCAGACAGCTGTTTTGTGCGACTGCTCGACTTCCTGATCTCCGAGAACCTTTGTCACATAATAGACAGATTCTCCGTTTCCGTGTTTATCAAGAAAGTTGGTCGATGATGAAACGGGTGTTGAGTTGATTCTGTGACCGTTGCGATATAGGTTGAAAGCCGTTTCTTCCGGATCTGTTCCTAAGAGCCGCCAGCTGAGAAAAACCCCTTTTTTTGTTTTTACGGCCACAAGTCCGCGGTTCAAGCGTTCCATTTGCCTCGGTTTTGCCGTCGATTTCACCGGCCGAACGCGTTCAGCTGCTGCATGTACGTCTTTTTCTCCCATCGTCCTCTCTCCCCTTTACGGTATGGAATGGCGAACGGGAGAACCGGAGACCGGCTCTCCCGACACCTTATTTCTTGAGCGAATGTTTCAGCGGATACATGTTCATATCGGCGATTTCTTCTGTTACGAGCCTTGCCAATTGGTTGGCGCCGAACTCGTGAACATGCACCCTGTCCTGGATTCCGTCTGGATAATTCGGGCTTTCTCCCGGCTCTAAAAACATAAATACGTTTTTAGTCGCTTCAACGCCGATCTCGTTGTAATAATCAATGCTCTTTTTATTTAAATCGAGCACCGGAACGTTCATTTCCCGTCCGAGCTGTCTCATTGCGTTCGGATATTCTCCGATGCTGTTGTAAAAAACGCCCTTTTCATCATAGGTTCGTTTACTTTGAGAAGTGACGAGCACAGGCCGTCCTCCTTTTTCGCGGGCTTTGTTAATGTAGGTTCTCAAGTATTCCTGAAATGTCGTATACGGATCTGTATGACGGGCCGGATCTTGCCCGGCGTCATTGATGCCGAACTGAATCAACAAATAATCGCCCCGTTTCATCCGGTTTAAAATCGTATCCAGCGACCGTTCATCCACAAAACTTTTCGCGCTTCTCGCGCGTTTCGCCTGGTTGTCGATGACAATTTCATCCGAGAAATAGCCGCCTAAAAATTGCCCCCAGCCTGCCATCGGCGCATAACCTGGTTCATAATCGGAAACCGTGGAATCTCCCGCCAGAAAAACCGTCGTCTTGTCATCCGTTACATGATAAGCCGTCTTCGTCAAGACCAGCGCATTGAGGCGCGGCGCTGTTCTCGCTGCTAAGGCTTGAATGGAAAGGCGGCCGCCGGAAATATGAATCGGAAACGTTTTTTCGTTGTATCCGCCCGCTTCCGCTCCAAATGAATAGAGCTGAATCATGCCATTTGCCCGTACGTCCATGTTCGTTTTTGCTCGGGCATCTCCGGTTATCAGCCGGACATGATATTGACCGTCAGGCAAATCGACCGTAAACGCCGTTCCATCCGGTATGCAAAAGTCTGAACGAAGCGGATCGGCGATACCGCGGTCCGTACAAGTCACCTTTGTTGTGTCGTCAAATCCGTAGCCTTTTAAAGGGGTATAAGCCGATTGCGCGTCTATCGGAATAAAGCCCGAAGCAAGAGGCCCGTCACCGAAATCAAACCGATACACCTTCGAAATTTCGACGGCATACACTTTTGGCTGAGGTCCTTTCCACTCCAAATCGAGACGCCCGTCTTCCACCGTAACGGTGAACGCTTTTTCGGCTGAACTTCCCTTTGCTCCGGCCGGGATCGTTCCCATTTCCTCTCCTTCGGCATAAAGCTTCAATTCACCGCGGGATGAGGCAAATACGGTTACGCGGTATTCGCCAGGAGAAAGAACCGCCAGAAAAGCCGTCCGGTTCACGACACAATAGTCTTTCTTGAGCGCTTCTTTTTTTTGCGTCTTTTTGCACACAGCGTTCCCTGCCCGTGAAAACCCGTAGCCTTTACCATTTTGATACGCGGAGGCCTCGTTCACTTTCACATAATCCTTCTCAGCGGGACCTTTTCCAAAATCGAACAGAAAAAGATCCTGACTGTGATGTGCGGCAGCGGCTTTCGGCTGCGCAGGTCCCTCAATCCCCGTGCTGAAGAAGAAAAGGAGAAGGATGGCCCATACGCAACGAACATATCGCTTCATTATGCAGCTCCCCTTTTCCATCAGCGTGTATAAATGTTCGGCTTCTCAGGTGTCTGCATGCCTTCGCCTAAATAAAAGCCGGTGTGCGGCGGCTGGTTGTAGCCGACATTCTGCCAGGCGATTCCGAGGCGATAGACGGCATCATGCATCAGCGTATACAAGCGGTGTTCCGTCATATCTGTCGTCGTGTAGATGCGCAGTTCGCTGCTGTCATCTGCTCGCCAGATCACTTCTTCGCGCCAGTCTCCGAGAATGTCAGCCTGCAGGGACGGCGTCGCTTTTGTTCCGTTATTTGCCGAAGCTCCAGATGCTGTCAGCAAGTTAACGGTTCGCGAATTTCGATAATCCCATTTATCAATTCTGTTGCTGTCCAGAAGCTCTCTTTGGAGATCGCCGTCCCACCAGATGCCGAAGTTCGTTGATGAAGGCAATGTGCTCCCGATTTTTACGCCTTTTGCCGTATAAAGACCGCCGTTCGCCCATACTTCCGCTCCTTCGTAGCGCGGATCGATATCAGCAGCCATCCCGCGTCCGACATCCTTGCCTGCGTGCACTCCCCAGATGATCTTTCCCGTTTTCGCGTCCCGGAAAGACAATCCATAGGGAGAATTGCTGTTTTCATGCACTTG
This sequence comes from Bacillus sp. J41TS8, assembly GCF_018333035.1. Classification (NCBI taxonomy): domain Bacteria; kingdom Bacillati; phylum Bacillota; class Bacilli; order Caryophanales; family Bacillaceae; genus Bacillus; species Bacillus sp. J41TS8. The sequence continues at coordinate 159,597 of NZ_BORF01000005.1, read as the reverse complement.
AAAGACTTCGAGTCCCGGTCTTGAGGGGTCCAGGTTTCCTGTATGCATGGCATCCCCATGTCCCCATCCGGTTGAATAAAGGCCTTTACCGTCATGATCGACAGCCATCGCTCCGTATATGATTTCGTCCTTTCCATCTCCGTCAACATCAGCGACGCTCAAACTGTGGTTGCCTTGACCGGCATAGGCGCCATTTCCGGGAGCGTCCGAATCGAACGTCCACAGTTTGGTCAGCTTTCCGCCTCTAAAGTTGTAAGCGACAAGCACTGTTCTCGTGTAATAACCGCGTGCCATGACAAAACTCGGCCGCTCCCCGTCAAGGTATGCGACACCGGCCAGAAAGCGGTCAACCCTGTTGCCGTAGCTGTCTCCCCAATCGGCTACATTTCCCCGGGCAGGTTCGTAGTTGACCGTTGTAAGCTCAGCGCCTGTATCGCCTTTAAAAACCGTCAAATACTCAGGCCCTGACAAAATTCGGCCTTGGGCATTGCGATAATCGGCGTTTGCATTTCCGATCACCTTTCCCTTGCCGTCTTTCGTCCCGTCGGCTGTCTTCATGGCGATTTCCGCTTTTCCGTCGCCGTCAAAGTCATAGACGAGAAACTGTGTATAATGGGCGCCGGCGCGAATGTTTTTGCCAAGGTTGATTCTCCACATCATGGTCCCGTCAAGCTTGTATGCGTCAATCAGCACGTCTCCCGTGTATCCGTCCTGTGAATTATCCTTTGAATTGGAAGGATCCCACTTGAGAATGATTTCATATTCGCCGTCTCCATCAAGATCGCCGACGCTCGCATCATTGGCGCTGTATGTGAATGACACCCCATCAGGCGTTTTTCCCCCGGCCGGTTTTTGCAGCGGAACAGATTTGTATGGTTTATTCCAAACTCCGGCGGTTTCAGAAGGAGCCTGCTCCACGCCGTTCAAAACGGCGCGCACCTGGTAAACGGCATTCGAATCCCCGCCTGCATCCTGATAATTTGTACTCGATGTAATCGGGGAACCGTTCAGCTTCTCTCCGTTTCGATACACATTAAATGAAACAGAAGCGGGCTCGGTTCCGAGCAGCCGCCAGCTCACAAAGACACCGTTCCCCGTTTTAACAGCGACAAGCCCCCGGTTCAGCGACTCCATTTGCCTTGCCTGCGCAGCCGTCCGCCCGTCTGCTTCCGCTTGTTCCGAGAAGCCGGTCACAAGCGTAATGAATAAAAGAGATGACGCGGCCAACAGTTTCTTCCACCTTTTCTTTCCTTTTTTCATCATCTTCTCCCTTCGCCTTTTTTGTAAGCGCTTACTTAAAAGGGATTCTATTATGGCTTCCATTTTTATTCAATTGCACTTTTTTGCCGAAGGGAAAAGATGTGTTCAAGTCCGATTTAAAGCGGTTCTCCTTTTTCAATTGATACTTTTTTGCTCACTTTTCTCATTTTTGCACGGTTCAGCTAGCCTTCCAGACGCAAAAAACAGCGATGTGCAATGAACATTAATACAAGAGCAAACAAACTGACACCATAAAATGGGATCAGTCCCGGAACCGTCAACAGCACATAAACGACAAAACCTCCAGCAGCAGCCATTCCGGCCGTCGTCAAAGGACGAACGAGACCGATCAGTGCAGCCTGTGAAAAATAGCGGGCAAACGGCAGCTGAACGTGAACGTAAAGCGGAAAAATATACACGAAAACTACGACATACATGAGTCCGGCCATCAGTGTGGCATAGCTGATGATGATTGAAAATAAATCCTCACGGAGGCGGAAAAATTGATAGTTTACTAATAAAATTGTGCCGGCGGCGAGGAGGATGAGGCCAAGTCCGTTTGTTTTGAAAAACTCTTTTTTATACGTTTGATAAAACGTTTTGAATACCGGTGCGTCCGTCCGGCCGAGCAGCCACTTGCGCACGACCGTGAACATCGCGGCCGTGCTCGGAGCCCAGCCGAAAACAACGCCTCCTCCCAGCGTGAATAAAACCCAGAGCGCGTTCAGCCAGGCGATTTTCATGATCGCTTCACAAGCGCCGTACATCATCGCCATCACGCCTTTTTCCCGCATGTCCGATCCCCCTTTCAGTCGCGCAGCAGCCTGCGCACTTCAAAGTTGGCGTAGGCTGCTTTCAGCGGAGCCATTTGCCTGAAGCCGATTTTTCCTCCTCCGTAAACCGGGCCGAAACGCCTGCCGTCATCCTCCCATTCCAAAATGGGCAGCCCGTTGATTGAAAAATGAACGGATGCCCCGTCTTTTATGAGCTTCATCCGATAGGGAGGCAAAGCGTCATTAGCGGGCGGAAGCGGGTCGGCTCCCTCACAGACGAGGTGAAAACCGCGGCTTTTCCTGAGGTTGCATGTTCGGAATGCTCTTTCATCAGCATGCTTATGTCTGAAATACGACAGGTGCAATGTGTTGATGTCCCCTGAATGATATTGCGGATATTTCCCTGTTCTCTCCGCCAGCCGCCCGTCAAATAAATCTTCCCCATTGATCCCGGTGGCTGCAAAAAATATCATGCATAAGCCGGGCTCCCGCACAGGATAGAAATCCCACTTCACAACTATTCCATCAGGGAATGTCTCTGGACACCAGTAAACAAAATGGGCATCGTCTCCATATTGCTCAGCATCGAGTTCATTCTCCATATGCAGGCGGCCGTTCGGAAAACGAACGATTCCTTTTCCTTCCATCACCCAGCCGCGGAGATCTTCAGGAGACGATAAAGGGTTTTGATAAATCAGGCTTCCTTCTCTTGCATTACACTTCGGCACGGAAGTCGCTCCTTTCACAATGAAGATAAGCCGCTAGAGGCAGGCCGAGCTCTCTGATTCCTTCTGTTACCAGCCAGGCGACTTGACGGGCCCCCGCCTCGGAAAAATGGGTATTGTCTTCAATTCCATTTGGATAATGAGGATGTTCATGCGGCTGAAAGTGGACGAACAGCCGTTTTGAGTCTTCCGTTCCGAGAGATTCATAGAGCGCTTTTGTTTTGGACCATAAATCGATGAGCGGAACTTCGAAGCGGTCAGCGAGCGCCTTCATCGCTTTCGGAAAATCTCCGAGTGTGTCGGCAGGCTTTCCGTTTTGATCAAAGCGTCTGCGCTCTGCGGAAGTGATCAAAACCGGAGTCGCCTGTTTTTCGCGAACCGCTTCAACATAGCGGACAAGATGCTCCTGATAGGTTGTATACGGGTCTGTTCCGTACGGTTTTTGATCGTTGTGGCCGAACTGGATCAACACATAATCATCAGGCCCAAGCCGCTCCGTAATGTCATCGAGCCGGCCTTCATCAATGAAGCTGTTCGAACTGGCCCCGCCTTTTGCCATATTCACGACCACAGCCTCATCTGAGAAAAACAGCGGAAGCATCTGTCCCCAGCCGGCCATCGGCGCTTCATGCGGAGGACAGTCTGCGACGGTCGAATCCCCGGCCAAATATACTGACACTTTTGGCTTTTCGTCTGTTCGTTTCATAACACTCTCCCTTTCACGAAGATTCCTGATGAATCTGCCTGTAGCGGCTCGGCGGAATGCCGACCTGCTTCTTGAAAATCCGGTTGAAATAGCTGTGTCTGTAGCCGACTTCTTCAGAAACGTCATGGATTTTTTTATTCGTTTCAAGAAGAAGCTCTTTCGCTTTTTCGATTCTGAGACGGGTAACATAGTCGATAAAATTGATGCCGGTTACTTGTTTGAAAGCTTTGCTCAGCGTATACGAATTCGTCCCGGCTTGATCAGCGCAGCTTTCAAGCGAGATATCGTTCATATAATGCTGATGAATCATCTCAAGCACCTGTTCGACAAGCCGTTTTTGCTGTCTGTTTTTCCTGCCTTCCATTTCTTTAAGATACGGGCTTACGACACGCTCCATCATCCAGCCGACGGCCCTTTCCGGCTCCCTCAGCTCTGAAAGCTCCTGCAGCAGATTTTTTCGGCTGAACAATTCATAAGGGTGAAGGCCGGAATGAAAGATCTCTTCCTGGATCTTTGCCAACAGCTGCATCATGCCCGGCTGGATGCGGATTTCCGTCTTTCCTTTTTCGGACAGTTCCCGGATGAACAGCCTGATCCGCCTTTCGACTTCATCCCTTTCTTCAAGCCGTAACGCCCTAACGACCTCTTTTTCAAGGGTGAACGGATAGTATGATTCAACGGGAGTCATGTCTTCCTTCCGGCTTAAATCGATCACCTGGCTGGCGTTTTCGAACTGTCTGTAATGCCTGCCTTCTTTCACCTCTTCATACATGCCGGGAATGTCTTTTAACATGTGAGCGGTTTTTGATACCGTCACTGTGACGTGGAGTCTTGATATGCCGCAGATCACATCCGTCAGCTCACGGACAAATTGGGCGGTTTCTTCCTTGAAGGCTGTTTTCCTGCCGCTCATCAGCAGCACAGCAAGCGATAACGAACGGACATCGGTCATATAAATATGTTTGAAAGTCCTACCAGCCAGTTCGCGCGTAATGTTGCCCAGCAAAAAACCCGTCAGACTTTCATCCTTTTTTGTAAAAGCTCCGTTCCCTTCGTAAAGTCCCGTCAGCTGGATATCGATGATGGTAAACACATTGTCTTTCGCTTCCCAGCCCCACCTTTTCAGACGATCTCTCAAATTCCTCTCTGATTCATCTGCAAAGTATCCGCCGAGAAGGCGCTGAAAAAAAACGTTTGCAGCCTGGGGCATTTCCTTTTTCAGTCTGCCGCTTTCCTCAGTCAGGTCTTCCCAGCGCTTCTCGAGCCAATGAAATTCATCCGGAAAATGAGCGGCCTTACCCTCTCCTGAGCAGAGCTTGATCAGCCTTGCGACAGGTGAATAAATTTTGTGTGACGCATACCATGACAGAATGAAAGCAAGAACGATCCCGGCGATGCTGACCGACGCGACGAGCTTCGATAAAAACAACACCGGAGCCGTAATCGCCGACATCGGTGAAGCCGAGACATAGGTCCATTCCTGGTTTAATCTGTCCATTCGTCCGTATGAAACGGAATACGCCCCTCCGTCCCAATCCATCACAAAGGAGCCCTGTTGATTTTTTTGTTTCTCAAGCATCCCTTTTAAAACGCTTTCAAAATTGGCTTTGCCGCGTTTGCTCCCGGAAAAAACAGGCTTTTGATTATGATGAAAAAGAAGCGCTGTTCCCTTTGAATACGGTGAAAGGCTTTCCAGCAAATGCCCCATTTCTTTTTCGTCAATCGTTAAAATCAGCGCGCCGAACGGCTCTGAGATGCCTCCCGGAATTTTGTGGACAAGCGCCATTCCGTAAGGAGCGGCGCTCATGTCTTTCCAATAAACGTTTTGACAGCCTTCAAGCAACGAATGATAGGCCTTTAAGATGTTCCGGTCGGTCATTCCGCTGTATTCCGGATTTAAAAGAATCGGCTCTTTCCCTTGAATAAACAGTTCAACCTTGTGAATGAGCGGATTTTGATCCTGAAGCACAAACAGCGATTTTGAGAGCCTGTACGTCGTTTGAAAATCCGTTTGCAGATCGGCATCGGCCAGACCGTTCATCAGGCGCGGATCATATGCAAGCTGGGAGAGCATGATCTCAAGCCCTTCCAGCTTGTCATCGATTTGGCTGATTTGGCGTTTCACCTGGTTCTCGTGCATTTGTTGGAGCTCTTTTTCAATTTTTGCAGCGGAAAACAAATAGATTCCTGCACCCGTCAATAAGCCAGGAATACACGCAATCAGCAGAATCAGCACAAAGCTTTTTTTAAAAAAACTTCCTTTTCGCCGTGAAACATATCTTTGATGCAGCTTTTTCATCCCTCTCCCCCCACTGCAATGAAAAGAATGTTTCTTTTTCAATTTCTATTGGAACGCGCGCGACTTGGAGCGGACGACGTCTGCCAAAAACGTCAGGGCAAGCCCCTGTCCCCAGCCTTGAATCCGTTTATACGGAACGTCTTTGTATCCCTGTGCATCCCGCATCACTGCTGTGCCCGCTGAAACGCGTTCCACCCTTCCGTCAGGCGCGACCGCATCTGTTATGGCTGTGAGCGCCTTCTGAACGGATTTGTGGTATAGCGAGCCTCTGGACAGCAGGCCGGAAGCAATCCCCGCAGATCCCGACACTTCAAGATATGAATCAGGATCCGTCAGTACGGTGTGCCATAAACCAGAAGGATGCTGAAGCCTGACAAGCGCGCTCAACAAGTCTCGAAGTGAACCGTCAATGATCATGTATGAAGGATGCGTAACATCGATCAAAGGGAGCGCTTTAGCCATTGTCAAAGCGGCCCATCCGTTTCCCCTTCCCCAAAATATGCCTGACAGATTGTTTTTGGCCACATGGTCCCATCCGTGATAATAGAGATTGGTCTCCATGTCTTGCAAAAATTCCTCATGGCCGTGATACTGGCGCAGCCCGTCTTCAAAATATGCCTCGCTGCCGACAGTTTTGCCGATTCGGAGAAGGAACAAGCCCGCCATCATCATCGTATCGACCCATGCCTGTTCAGGGAATACATGTTTCTCTGAGTTGACGGTGTGCTGCAAAATCCCATCTGCGAACCGGGGCGCTTCGCGGAGCACATAGTCCGCCATTTGCCGGGCGGTGTCAAGATAACGGTCATCTCCTGTCGCCTGGTAGAGCGACAGAAGGGTATGGCCGATGGATACCCCGTTGATCGACAGCTTAGGCAAGCCGTCTTCAAGCTTTTCATCCGTCCAGTTTTTCAAAAGTTCGAGGTATTCGTCATTTTCGGTTGCTTCATACGCCTCAGCGACGCCGTAAAACGCGACGCCGCCCGGCCAATCCCATTCGAAATCCATCTGAAATGTCCGCTTGACGATTCTGTCGATCACTTCATTCAGTTTTTCTTCATCAAAAACAAGCTTTGTCATGCACTCTTCTCTCCCTTTTTATTTTAATCCGCTCATGCTGATTCCTTGGACGATCGATTTTTGAAAGACGAAAAACACGAGGATCACCGGGACGAGTGAGACGACTGACATCGCAAACATCGCCCCCCAGTTAGACGCCGTTTCCGTATCTAAAAACAGCTTTAGTGCCAGAGAAACCGGGTAAAGCTCCGGCTTGTTCAAGTAAAGAAGCGGATTGATCAGCTCCTCCCACTTCCAGTAAAACGAGAAGATGGCGGACGTCGCGAGCGCCGGTGCGATCAATGGCAAAATGATTCTGAAAAAGATGCCGAGACGGCTGCAGCCGTCAATTTTTGCCGCTTCATCGAGTTCTACCGGGATCGTCCTGATGAACTGAATCATCAAAAAGATAAAAAACGCGTGCCCGAAAAATTGTGGAACAACGATCGGCTTGAATGAATTCAGCCAATCCAATTTTGCAAAAATGATGTATTGCGGAATCATCAGCACCTCGTGCGGCAGCATCATCGTCACCATCATGCAGCTAAACCAAAACGCCTTTCCTTTAAACGGAATCCGCGCGAATCCATAAGCGATGAACGCTGAGGACAAAACCGCACCGACCGTCGAGAGGCCGACGATGATAAGCGAATTTTTAATAAATGTGATGAACGGCTGTCCGGCGATCCCTTTCCAGCCCTCCGTGTAATTGGACAGGATCAAAGGATCCGGGATGAGCGAATGGGATGTAGCGAATATGCTCGCACTTTCTTTAAACGAGCTTGCGATCAGCCAGATAACGGGATACAAAAGGATGATCGCAAGACCGGCAGTCGCGATATGGAACACGAGCTGCCCGGCTCTTTTCTTTCCCGTTCCTGCGGGAAGCGGGGCAGGCGCCGCCCGCCCCGAAATGTCTTTTACCGGCTCCACCAGCTACCCCTCCTTCGATTCGTAATGCACCCATAAGGATGAAGTTTTGAACAATATGAATGTGACAAGGCCGATCAGGATGAGCATCACCCATGCCATCGCCGATGCGTAGCCCATTTGGAAAAAGTTGAAGGCCCGCTGGAACAAATAGAGAGAATATAGAAGCGTCCCGTCAAGCGGACCGCCTTCCCCTTTTGAAATAATGTAGGCCGGCGTAAAGGTCATGAAGGCTGAAATGGTCTGCATCACCAGGTTAAAAAAGATGATCGGACTGAGAAGCGGGAGCGTAATGAGAAAAAAACGCTGAAATCTGTTTGCACCGTCGACGCTTGCCGCTTCCTGATACATCGGCGGGATATTTTTCAATCCGGCAAGAAAGATCAGCATGGAAGAGCCGAACTGCCACACCGACAAAAGAATCAAGGTCCACAATGCGCTTGTCGGATCCTGATACCAAAGAATCTTCTTGTCAAATCCGAGGAAGAACAAAAGCGCATTGATAACACCGTCATTGCCGAATACATTTCGCCACATAATCGCGACCGCCACGCTGCCGCCGATAATGGACGGGAGATAAAAGAGCGTCCGGTAAATGCCGACACCTTTTTCGGCTCTGTTCAAAATCACCGCAATGAAAAGCGCAAACGCGAGGCGCAGCGGAACACCCGCGAGCACGTAATAAAACGTCACTTTCAGCGAGCCCCAGTACTTTTCATCATCTGTCAGCATCGCCTTATAGTTGTCAAGGCCGACCCATTTGGGCGGGGTGAACAGATCGTAGCTTGTAAAAGACAGAAACAGCGAGGCTCCCATCGGAATGACGGTAAAGCATAAAAATCCGATAATAAACGGGGAAATAAAGGCGTAACCCGCCAAATTGTCAATTCTATTTTTTCGCTTCACGTTCACTTCCTCCTGCATTTGATGAGCGGCCTTCCTCCACTTGTCCCGCTTATCATTGTTGATTTCTTTTCAGTATCGCGTCCGCTTCTTTTCTGAACTTCGCGGCTCCTTCTTCAGGCGTGATCTTTTTAAACAAAATCTGGTCTGATGTGTCTTTTAGCAGTTTGATAACTTCGGCGCTGCCGATCGGTTCAGGCGGTTCCGCTTCCCCCGCGGACTCCGAAGCCCGTTCGACATATTCGAAAATCTTTTTCTCCTCTTCACTCAGTTCTTTCTTCACCGTTTCCGCAATTTTGGAGGAAACCGGCACGCCTCTTTCTCCTTTGATCAGGGCATTGGCTTTTTCATTGTTAATAAAGAAGTCGATGAATGCAGCCGCTTCTTTTTTTTGCTCGGAGCTTTTCGGGATTGAAAACAGCATGCTCGGCCTTAAAAACAGCGCCTTTTCTTTCGCCTGTTCAGGAGGCAGATTTAATGACAGAGGTGCATCGGTCAGCTGTGCGAACGCCGAAAACTGATTTGAATAATTCCATGTTGCAGCCGTTCGGCCTTTAACGATAAAATCGTCCTCCATTCCCTTCACTTGCGCGCTTTCATCAGGTGTCGGCGATGCTTTTTCATCAACGAGCTTCACCTGACGCTTGAAGTAATCGACAAACAGCTTGTCGTCTGAATAAGCAAGGCCTGTGCCGTCCTCTTTATAAAAGCGCTCGCCCTTCGTCCTCAAGTAATAAGGGAAAAAGACATCAGGCGGATGCATGCCGTTTGAACCGTATTGCCCCGTCTTCTCCTCGACCTCTAGCGCCAGGTTTTCAAAATCGGTCCACGTCCAGCTGCCGTCGTCAATTTCAACGCCCGCTTCTTTTAGCATGTCATCATTTGTAATCACCGACAGCACATTCACACCGAGCGGGAAGCCGTATAACTGATCACCGATTTTGCCGCCTTTGATCGTCTTTTCATCAATCGATTCGGTATTGATGGTCCCGTCCTTGACGTACGGAGTCAGGTCTTCAAGCTGGCCTTTTTTTCCGTATTGGGATAAATACGCCATATCCATCTGAATCACATCCGGCAGCTGACCCGCCGCAGACATCGGGGCAAGCTTTTTCCAATAATCGTCCCAATTCGCAAACTCCGCTTCGATTTTGACATGCGGGTGTTCCTTTTCATACAGCTCGATGATTTTTGATGTATAATCATGCCGAGGCTGTCCGCCCCACCACGCGACCCTCAAGGTAACCTTCTTTTTGCCCTCCGCACCGGCCGCCTCTTCAGTGTTTGAACTGCATCCGAACAGGCCGAGCGTCAGCAAAACGCAAAATGAGAAAAACACAAATCTTCTCATCAACATTTCCCCTCCTTATTTTGTAAGTGCTTATATTTCATTTTAAATTCAACTTTTTGTCCTAGAAACTCAAAAAACAGAGAAGAATGTTAAAAAAACAGAGATTCCGTCAATACGCAAAAAACCGCCGAATATACCGGCGGCATTAAAACGTGTTTTCTTCTTTTTTTCGAAATTCTGACGGGGTGAATCCTGTGTATTTTTTAAAAACAAGGCTGAAGTATTTCGGATTGTGGCCAAACCCCAGCTCCTCTGCCAGTGCGCCGATGGCCGTGTTTTTAGACTTCTTCATCTTCGCGATCGCTTTTTCGATGCGCACCTTTGCAACATAGCTTGAAAACCTTTCACCGGTTTCCTGTTTAAACAGCTTGCCGAGATAATCCGGATTCATGTACAGCATGTTGCGGGCTGCCCATTTCAGCGAAAGCTTCGGATTTGAGGCCTCCTTTTCGATGAGATCGAGCATCCTCCCGATTAAAACCGATGTCTCTCCTTCATGTTGGACGATCTGTGCGTATGCCTTTTCGTACATAGCGGAGGCTTCGCTGATACTGCCGCTTTCGCTGAGTGATGCTTCAGGTTCAAATTGAAGCAGATGGCGTGAAAGTTCTTGGACGCTTTTCATTTTTTCCTCAAGTACGGCAGGAGCGACTTTTCCGTCAACTGCACAAACAAGCACTTGTTGAACGCAGGCCGAAGCGATGACAGAACCGTTCAGCACCTCATCCGCAATGGACTCAACACCTTGGGCATAGTCTTTGTCATCCCCGTCCCGGACGGAAAACAGGATCAGTCTGATGACCTTTTGCTCTGAAAAAAAGCGCAGGCACGTTTCATCCTCGATACGGCTGCCCGTGACCAGCTCTTTTAACATTTGCTTCATAAGATGCGGCTTCATCATCTCCAGATCATTTTTTACTTTTTGCGCCGATTCCTCTTTTTTCAGCTCGCCGATCACGCTTTGAAGCGAATCTGTAATGTGGTTTTCATTGCAGGGTTTGAGCAAATAATGTCTGACTCCGTATGACATCGCTTTTTTTGCATATTCAAACTGGCCGAAGCCCGTCAGCAAAATAAACCGGATTGACGGGTAGTCGCGGGACACTTTCTCGATCAGTTCGAGTCCTCCCATCCCGGGCATTTTAATATCGCTGATCACAATGTCCGGCCGCTCTTCCATAATCAGGCGGTAAGCGTCAATCCCGTTTTGTGCGGCTCCGATCAAAGACGTTTCGAACGAACTCCACTCGATCATGCTGGAGATGCCGTCGAGAATAATCCGTTCATCGTCCGCCAACAGCACTTTATACATCATCACACCCCGCTTTGAAATGGTATTTTAATTAACATTTCGGTTCCCTTGTTCTTTTCGCTTGAAATCGTCAAGCCGTACCCTTTGCCAAACATCAGCTGAATGCGCTCATCGATATTTTGCAGTCCGATTCCTCTGCCTCTTGTCCGGACAAGCTCTTTTCTCGCTTTTTCCAAAAAGTCTTCATCCATGCCCGGTCCGTTGTCGGTAACCGTTAAATATACAAACCCGCCTTTTTTATATGCTTTAATGTGAATATGGCAAGGTTCAATGAAGGGCTCGAGACAGTATGTAATCGCATTTTCAGCCAAAGGCTGGAGGACAAGCTTTGGCACGCGGCATTTTTTCACCGCCGGCTCAATGTCGAGTTCAAAAACGAGCCGCTCCTCAAAGCGAAAACGCTGAATGGTAAAATAGTGGAGCACAATTTCAGCTTCTTCCTCGATCGTCACCACGTCGTTTTTCATATTGATGGCATTCCTGAGCAAAAACCCGAGGGATTCCGTCATCTTTGAAATTTGCGGCTGACGGTTCGTTTTTGCCAGCCAGTTGATCGACTCGAGCGTGTTGTATAAAAAGTGGGGGTTGATTTGCGCTTGGAGCGCTCTGAATTCCGTCTCTTTCAGCATCAGCTGCTTCTCGTAGTTCTCGGCAATCAGTTCATTGATCCGTTCAACCATTGTAAAAAAGTTGCGGTTTAAGACGCTGACTTCATCCTGCCGGTCTGAAGGAGCACGAGTGAGCGGCGCCAGTTTAAAGTCGCCGGTTTGGACATTTTTCATGGCTGCCACCAGCTTCTCAATCGGACTCGTAATGCCCCTGGCCATTTTCCTTCCAAAGAGAACCGCAATCAGAAAGAAGAGAATAAAAAGGGAAATCAGGATCGTCTTCATCGCAGAGATTTTCGAAAACATCGCGTCAAAAGGGATCAGGCTCCAATACGTCCAATTCTTATACGCTGATTTGACATATGAAACGAAAAAGCGCTGGCCGTTTTCCTCCACAATGTCATATCCGTTTTCTGCGTGAGAAGATAAACGTAGTCCATCGGTTTGGCTGAAAGGCATTTCAGAAAAAAACAGCTCCTGCTCGTCCGACATCGCAATCTTGCCTGCGCCTTCCCCCCAGTCTTTCGGAAGATCGCCGATCACCCGTTTTAAATCGGCGACAATCACCACTGTTCCCAGATGGTCAAGGTTTAAACGCTCATAGGAGCGAATTTCCCGGACGGATAACAGCTCGCCGGTTTCACCCGGCATAGGCTCCCACGTGTTGCCGCCTTTTTGGCGCGACGCTTTTTCGATCAGCGCATTCTTTTGCTCCCGCAATGCTTCGGTTAAATTCGCACCTGCGGAATACTCGGTTCCGGAAGCATCAAACAAATGAATCGATTTAATGTACCGCTTAGAGCCGGTATATTCGGCAAGCTTATCCCAGATTTTGCTTTTCATTCGGTAGGTCACGTATTTGTTTTGGCCGCGGCCGGCGTTCAGAAGGTTTGCTTGGATGGCGGCGTCAGTGGTCAGTTGATATGACACATCCTCAATCTTTTTCAATTCATCTTCAATGCTTTTTGATGATAACATCAGCACCTGTGACGACTTCCTGTAAATCTGCTGGTCATAGACACGGAACGCGTATTGAACGCCACTCAAGATCAAGATGAGCGAAACGGCCATGATCAATGAAATCAAGATAAACAATTGATCTTTAATTTTTAAATGCTGATACCGGTTCACCGAACGAACACCTTCATTTCAAGCGTGTGACGGCAGCCTGTTTATCTGTCCGGCGCCCGTCTATTGCGCGGAACGCCTGAAACGAGAGCTTCGTCAAAATGAAGCTTAAAGCGCTGCCGCTGAAGAATAGAAGAAATGTGACATGAAATAAAGCGAGCAGAATCATGCCAAACGCGCTGATCAGCATGAAAAACGAGGTGAGCGGACGGGAAAAGCCGATGATAAAGCTGTATTTCAGCACTGCAATCCGTTTTAAATCGTAGTGGACATCAATTGGAAAAGCGTAAAAGAGGATGATGGCGTAAATGATAAACAAACTGATGAACAGACTTAAGACAACCGGCTGATCGTGAAAATAGGCGGCCGCAATTTGAAAATCAACAATCAGCAATAAACCGACCAGACCCAATATCAAACCGAGAACGCTTGCTTTGGCCCATTTCTTTTTAAACGCCTGATAAAACGTCTGAAACACCGGGATATCCATCTTTCCCAGCGCCCACTGTCTTGTCACAGCGAACATCGCGGCAGTCGCCGGCGCTAAACCGAAGATGACCGCTCCCGCCAGCGTGAAGCCGATCCACAGCAGATTCAAATAGGCGAGCCGCATCACCCACTCGCAAAAGCGGTAAAATCCAATTGCCAACGTGTGAATCATGGTCTCCCTCCTTCGCAACTTAGTAAACGCTTTCAAAAAATATATTTCTCTTCTTTCGAAAAAAATCCTCTTTTCCCCGCTGACAGACGGAAGAAGGCTTGATCTAAAAGCCTTAGACCAAGCCCTTGCTTCCGCTATTTAGCCGATGTCTTAATGTTGACGCCGACCGCCGTCCCGTTTCTGCTTGAATCGGCAACCCCCATAAACGTTCTGTTCTCCCGGTCAATGAAAATACTTTGGACATTGCCGATATCAACCGGATTCGCACCGAATCTGTGGCCGAAGTCATTGAGCTTCAGTCTGACATCCTCCGGCATTCCCGATTCATAGCGGTAAGAAGTCAGGCTGTTCGTATAGATTCTCGGCTCTTCAATCGCATCCTGAAGGCTCATGCCGTACTCAAAATAATTCAAGATCGTCTGGAAAACGGAAGCAATGATCGTCGTTCCTCCCGGGGAACCGACAGTCAGCACCGGTTTTTCGTCTTTAAAAACGATCGTCGGCGTCATGCTTGAAAGCGGCCTTTTATTCGGCTGAACTTCGTTCGCTCCGCCTGGAACCGCATCAAAATCGGTCAGTTCATTGTTTAAAAACAGTCCGTACCCGGGCACTAAAATCCCCGTTCCAAAAAGCTGTTCAATCGTAGTCGTATAAGAGACAACATTGCCCCACTGGTCCGTGACGGTAAAATGCGTCGTCTCCCCGATCGTCTTATCTTCAGGCTGAGGCACGATCTCATAATTCGGCTCTCCCGCCTCGTATTTCCACGGATCGCCTGCTTTCACATCGCGGTTCATCGAATCAAGGCTGATCAGCTGCTGCCGCTCCTTAATATAATCGGGATCGAGCAGCCCTGAGAGCGGAACATCGACAAATTCCGGATCGCCCGCATATGCCGCCCTGTCCGCATAGGCGAGGTGCATCGTTTCCGCGAGCAGATGATATTTTTCAAATGATTTTGGATCGTATTGCGATAAATGAAAATCATCAATCAATTTCAGCATCTGCAGCATGAACACTCCGCCTGAACTTGGAGGAGGCATGCTTGCGATATCATAGCCGTGGTACTCGCCCCAGATCGGCTTATCTGTTGTGACCTCATAGCGGGACAGGTCATCAGGTGTCATCGAACCCCCGAAATCCTGCACGACATCTGCAATCGCCCGGCCGATTTCTCCATCATAAAAGGCTTTTGACCCTTCTTTCCGTATTAATTTAAACGTCTTGGCCAAATCCTTTTGTACGAGGATATCGCCTTCTTTCAAAGGTTCACCGTCGGGAAGGAAAATATCCTTTGCGGCCGTTTTGCTGAGCTTGTCCTGATGGTCCTTTATCGCATCGGCCAAAACCGAATCGATCGGGAACCCTTCTTCTGCAAGCTTAACGGAAGGCGATATCAAGTCTTCCATTTTCTTCGTTCCCCACTTTTTATGCGCTGCTTCGAGCCCTTTCAGCGTTCCCGGCACACCGACCGCATTTCCGTGTCTCGACCTTTCTGAAAAAGGAATCACCTTTCCGTCTTCATCCAAAAACATGTCAGGTTCGGCACCCTGTGGAGCACGCTCCCTGCTGTTGACGATCGACGTTTCCTTCGTCTCGCCATCGTAGACCATCATGAATCCACCGCCGCCGATTCCCGACATCATCGGCTCCGTCACATTCAGAGCATACTGAATCGCAATTGCTGCATCAATGGCATTCCCGCCCTTTTTCAACACCTCAGCTCCGATTTTTGATGCAAGCGGATGGGCCGTAGCCACCATACCGTCTTTCCCGACGGCGACTTTATCACCATCTCCGCCGCTCATAACCCCTTCTGCTTTTGACACCGGACTGAAAAAGCAACCAACCGCCAAGCACATCGCAACAACTAAGAAAGCTAACCGTCTCATCAGATCACCTTCCTTTCCAGTTTATTACTACTATAACAGGAAAGTGAACTGAAAATAAGGAAAACTCCCAATTTTCTATTTTTTTGAACCCAAACTCCCAAATTCCTAAAAAAAATCCTGTCATTCGTACTTTTTACACAATTAGCTGAAAGGAGAAAACGCCTATTATCATCATAAAATCCCGGATGGCAGCTGGTGCTTGCGCCCACCTAAAAGATGTGAATATCTAAAAATTAAATGGTTTTTTTCGACTGCACCTGTTTTTTTTCGACAAAAAGTTATATAATATTTTGATGTGTGCATTGTCTCATTTAAACAATGGAGGGTTACAAATGTTGAAAAGAAAAAAAGACAAGTTTTCCGTGCTTTTGACGGAAATTGCAAAAAATTTAGACGAAACAGCTGAGTATTTTGTTAACTATAAAGTGACGAATCAGACAACCCTTAAAGAATTCGCGGATACCTTAAAAGAGTATGAGACAAAAGGAGATAATTATGTACATACGATGATTAAGGAGCTGAACAAAGCATTTATCACGCCGATCGAACGCGAAGACATCCTTCAGCTTACAAACAGCCTCGATGATGTACTCGACGGTATCGAACACTTTTCAGCCATGATGGAAATCTTCTCGATCACATCTTCAGATGAGCATATTGATAAATTCAGCGGCTATATCAGAGAATGCGCAAAAGAAATTCTGTTGACAATTGAATTGCTGGCGGAAAATCGCCTGACAGAAATTCAGCCGCACGCCATTAAAATTAAAGAATACGAACATAACTGCGATAACCTGCACCGCAAATCGCTGAAGAATCTTTTCGGGAAAGAGACCGATCCGATTAAAGTGATCCAGTACAGGGAAATCTATGAGACGCTAGAAGAAATCGCAGATTCATGCCAAAGTGTAGCAAACAATTTAGAAACCATCATAATGAAAAATGCGTAACGAGGGATTATAATGGATCTTTTATTTGTATTAACCATATTGATTGTCATCTTTGCTTTGGCATTTGACTTTATCAACGGTTTTCATGATACGGCAAATGCGATCGCCACCTCGGTATCGACAAAAGCGTTAAAACCAAGGCACGCCATTATAATGGCGGCAGTTATGAACTTCGCCGGCGCCATGACGTTCACAGGCGTAGCGAAAACCATTACGAGCGACATCGCCGACCCTTTCAAACTGGAAAACGGATCGGTCGTGATCCTTGCAGCTCTTATCGCAGGCATTACATGGAACCTGGTGACTTGGTATTTCGGCATTCCCAGCAGCTCATCCCACGCGATCATCGGAGCGATTGCCGGAGCTGTCATCGCATCGGAAGGATTCGCCGCGATTAAATACCACGGATTTATTAAAATTATCGAAGCACTTATATTATCGCCCGTTTTGGCGTTTGTTTTAGGATATTTGATCTACAGCATCGTCAAAGTCATTTTTAAGAACAGCAATCTGGCCAAAACGAATAAGCGGTTCCGGCGCGTTCAAATCGCGACAGCTGCCATACAGTCCTATACACACGGCACGAACGATGCACAGAAAGCGATGGGTATCATTACGATGGCTTTAATTGCGGGTAACTTGCACAGTACAACTGACATCCCGTTCTGGGTGCAGCTTGCATGCGCCACAGCCATGGGACTCGGAACATCTGTCGGCGGCTGGAAAATCATCAAAACCGTCGGCGGAAAAATCATGAAGATCCGTCCCGTCAACGGTGTCTCTGCAGATTTGACGGGAGCCCTCATCATCTTTGGTGCGACGATCGTCCATTTGCCTGTCAGCACGACACACGTCATTTCTTCATCCATTTTAGGCGTAGGCGCTTCCCACCGGGTGAAAGGCGTAAACTGGGGCACCGCAAAACGGATGTTGATCACATGGGTCATTACCCTTCCCATTTCGGCAACCATCGGTGCATTTGCCTATTTCATACTAGATTTATTCTTTTAATCAGCACACTCCCGTCCGAATCCAGGACGGGAGTTTTCATGTTTAAAAGAAAGCCGGCATAACAATAGAATAGGAACTGCACTATTTCTCGGGAAGAGGGAAACCAGTTATGCTGCTATTTTATCAATTCCTTGTTTGGCTCATTGTATTGGCGCTGGCTCTGTATGTGGCTGCCGTGTGGCGTTTTGAAAAAAAGCTCACCGAAAAAACGGTCGCGATCCGAAAAACGTGGTACCTGCTTTATGTTATCGGCGCCGTGATTTATTGGACGCACGATCCGCAGTCGATTTTCACAAACCCGCTTCATTACCTGATCGTTGCCGTTTTTTTCACGCTGACAGACGCTTTTATTTTCTTAAACGCTTACTTTAAAAAGCTCGGCAGCTCCGAACTCGCGACAGACACAAGAATGCTTCTCGAAGAAAACAACGACCTCCTCCACACATATCAAAACAGGCTGAAAACGTTTCAATACCTATTGAAAAACGAACCGATCCACATCTATTATGGAAATATAGAAGCATATGCAGAAGGGATCGAAAAGCTCATCAAACGATTTGCCGAAAAAATGAATATATCCGCTGCACTTTGCGAATATAATTCAGAAGAAAGCAAGGATCATTTGCTTGAGCATATGGAAAACCGCTTCGATGTTCAAGAAAAGCTTGAGCGCAAAGACGTTTATTATGAAGAAAACGGAAAAATGGTCCTCATTCCTTTTTCCATCCACGATTTTGACTATGTCATGAAGTTAACCTCAGAAGACCTTGTCACAGAATTTGACTACCTCCTGTTTACTTCTTTAACAAGCATCTATGATCTTCTGCTACCAAACGAAGAGGACGGTGACGACTGATGGAGCCTGCTTTTCAGCAAGACCATGAAAGCGCAAAAAAGCGCCTCGCCTTTAAAATGTTTAAAAAGCAATCCAAAACCAATATCGCGAAATACGAAGTCAGCCCCCATACCGAACGGATTTTCCGGCAAAACGAACGGCTGATCGGCGAGTATAAAAGAAAAAAAGCTTAACGAGGACGGGAAAATTCTCCCGTCCTTATTCCGTTTTCCCGTTTCATACATACAATAAACCAATCAACTAAAAGCGCTGAATTAGGTGATGCTGTGAAAAAACTGAAAAAACAAGTCAAACACGTCGATTTCGCAAAATTTGGCCTGTCAGACTATACCTCTCTTCTCAGAAGAAGAAGCGAGAAAATCATTAAAACGCTGAACAAAAGAAAAAACAAACCGTGAAGCCTGAACTTTCAACCTCCTTCCCTGCTGAGAAGGGGGTTTTTTATGCCTTCAGCAGTATGTGCATCATAAAGGATGCCCCTGTCCGCCTTCTGCAACAGATTGAGGCAGCTTCTCAGAACGTATCGGTTTCACAAACAAAGCGACGCAAATAGAACCTGCCACCGCCAGCCCTCCCGCAAGCAAAAAAGCGCTTGTGAAAGCCCCGGTATACTCGACGATGTACCCTGTAACGGTCGGACCGATAATACCGGACGTATTGGCAAGAAAGTGCATGAATCCGCTCACACCCCCGACCCTGTCCGGATGAACGATATCCTGTATAATCGCCCAGTATGTGATGCCGGTCAAATACAAAAAGAAAACCGATAGCGCGACAAGGGCAACAGCTCCAAACGCAGTCGTGACAAGCCCGGCAAATCCAATGCATACCGCCGCAGCCAAAAGGCAGCACACAAGCACGGCTTTTCTCGAAAACATCTGTTTGCCCGTCAGCTTGAACAGATAATCCGATATAAATCCCCCAAGCGCGAGACCGAGAAATCCGACAACCCACGGTATCATCGTTGCAACGCTCATATCGTGTATGCTCAGCCCCCGGGCTGACGTTAAATAGCTCGGAAACCACGTTAAGAAAAAGAATAAAATATAGTTGTAAGAAAAGAATGCGAACGCCGTAAACAGCACGGTCGGCTGCTTCAAATAAAAAGACAGCGGGATGCCGGTATCCTTTTTCGGACGCGCTTCTTTTTCAGGGGACAAACTGCGGGAGTCGTCCGGCTTATCTTTCATGAATTTCATCCAGAACCAAGTCCAGATAAGCCCGATGATCATGATCAACACAAAGGAAGCCTTCCACCCCCAATGGATCGCGATCAATCCGACGATCGGTCCTGAAATGGCTCCGCCGAGCGGCGTTCCGCACATCGTCATGCCAAGCGCCCTTGCTCTTTCTTTTTGCGGAAACCAATTGTTGACCGACTTGCTCGTTGCAGCTGACAGCGGACCTTCCCCCATGCCGAAAATGACGCGGATGATAAACAGTGAGACGAAATTATATGTCAGTGCAATGGCCCCGCTGAAAACCGACCATACGACCATTGCAGCCGACAGCGTATGTTTCGCTCCATACTTATCTGATGCCCAGCCGCCGATAAAATTAAAGATGGCATATCCGATGAAAAAACTGCTAAACAGCATGCCCATCTGCGCCGGACGTATGTTCAAATCTTCCTGAATAAAAGGAGCGGCGACAGACAATGCTGAACGATCCAAATAATTAATCACTCCCGCCAGAAAAAGCATCACGATGACAAACCCGCGGCCGTTTGAAAACATGGGCAACCCCCTCTTTCCGGAATTTAGAAAACGCTTTCATTTTATGTGGTATTACAGATGGATCAACACTTTCACAGGATTGGTTTTCGGAGCAAGTGCTGATTGAAATCCGTCAACAACATCGCGGAACGCAATCTGTCCGGTAACAAACCGGTTCGCATCCGCTCCGCCATCCCTGATGGCTTGTATCACCGTCTCAAAATCGCTTCTTAATGCGTTGCGGCTGGATAAAATGGTCAGCTCCCGCTTGTGGATTTCAGGATCGGACATGACCAGATGGCCGTGAACCAGCCCAACATAGATCAGCCGGCCCCCGTGTGCGGCGTACTGATAAGCGCTGTTCATCGATCCAAGGTGCCCTGTCGCGTCAAAGACAGCCGCCGGATAATCACCGTTCGTCAACCGTTTGATCTCATCCGCCGCATGTTCTCCCGCTAATACAACTTCATCGGCTTCAGCCCATTCACGGCTATATGTGAGGCGCTCTGTTCTAACATCCATCGCGATGACTTTCGCCCCCTTCAATTTTGCGAATTTCATCACGCTGAGCCCGATAGGACCCGCTCCAACGACAAGCACCGCTTCCCCTTTTTTGATATTTGCCCTTTCTGCAGCATGGGCACCGATGCTCAAACATTCAATGACAGCAGCTTCGCTGAGCGTTAATCCTTCTGTTTTTAACAGGTGGTCTGCCGGGATGTTTATGTATTCCCGCATGCCCCCGTCTGTATGAACACCGAGGACGTTCAGATTCACGCAGCAGTTGGGCCGGCCGTGCCGGCAGGCGATGCATGTTCCGCATTCCAAATAAGGAATAATTGACACTTGATCGCCAGGCTTAAGCGTTCCGTCGGTATCATCGATGCTGACAATTTCACCGGACAGCTCGTGTCCGAGCACCCTTGGATAAGAGAAAAACGGCTGTTTTCCGCAATAAGCGTGAAAATCGGTCCCGCAAATTCCGATCCGTTTGATGCGGACCAATGCTTCCCCATCCTTAAGTTCCGGTATTTTCACATCCGTCATTTTAAAATGATAAGGCTTTTCACACACAATCTGCTTCATGTATCGGCCTCCTTTATCGCATCGTTTAGACACCGGCATAAGCCGTAAACCCGCCATCCACCGGCACTGTTATACCGGTAACAAATCCGGACATATTCTCATCCGCCAGCCAAAGCAGCGTCCCCAGCAAATCTTCCGGGCTGCCGAAACGCTTCATCGGGGTGTGAGAGATGATCTTCTTTGCCCTGTCGGTAAATTCGCCGTTTTGATCAAGAAGAAGCCGTTCATTTTGATTGGTTAGGAAAAATCCCGGGGCAATGGAGTTGACCCTAATCCCCGTTTCGGCCAGATAGACGGCCAGCCATTTCGTGAAATTGTCGATGCCCGCTTTCGCAGCGCTGTAAGCAGGCACTTTCGTCATCGGAGTTTGAGCGCTCATTGAAGAAATATTGATCACGGATGCCCCTTTTTGGTTCAGCATCATTTTTGCAAATTGCTGTGTTGGAATGAAAGAACCGAGGAAGTTTAAATTGAAAACAGAACCGACATCATCGCAGTTCAGATCAAATAATGTCTTGATGTTGTCCTGGAAGAGGTGCTCGGAGTTGAATGTTTCATCTGATGTCGTGCCATTGGGGTGATTGCCGCCGGCCCCGTTCACCAATAGATCACAGCCGCCGAATCGGTCGGCCACAACGCGCTTCGCCCGTTCAACGCTTCGTTGATTGATGACATCACACTCAACGGCAATCGCTGCGCCGCCGGCTTTTCGGATAGCTTCGGCCACGAGTTCCCCTTTTTCAACGGTTCGATTAAGAATGGCAACATTCATACCCTGCCGGCCGAGCTCTCTCGCCATCGCACCGCAAAGCACCCCGCTGCCGCCTGTGATGACCGCAGTTTTCCCCGCTAAATTTTCATGGATTTCAAGCATTTTGAAGCCTCCTGTTTTTCTCTATTGAGCGAATCCCATATGCCCCATAAATACATGATACCGAGCGCCCTGTCATACAGACCGTAGCCGGGCCTGCACTTTTCATCCCAAATGTGGCGGCCGTGATCCGGACGCACATAGCCTGAAAAACCTGTTTCATGATAGGCTTTGACAATCCCGCAAATGTCAACTGTGCCATCTTTTGTTCTGTGCGATGTTTCGATAAAATCGCCGTTTTCGTAGACTTTGACGTTTCGGATATGGGCAAATGGAATCCGGTCGGCATACGCATGGATCATGGCGGTAAGATCATTTTCGGGATTTGCGCCCAATGAACCGCTGCACAGTGTCACACCATTCGCCGGATGATCGACAAGCTGGAGAAGCCGCCCGATGCTTTCTCCTGAAGTCATGATGCGCGGGAGTCCGAAAACCGGCCACGGCGGATCATCGGGATGGATCGCCATTTTGATTCCGCAGCGTGCGGCAGTTGGAATGATGCGTTCAAGAAAATAGTGAAGATGGCTCCACAGATCCTCCTCCGTCACATTTTGATAGGCTTCAAACAGCCTTGTCAGATGCTCAAGCCGCTCCGGTTCCCAGCCGGGCATCGTGAATTCGGGATGCTTGGCGATTTGATCGACAAGCGCAAAAGGATCGATTGTGTGCACCTTTGCGTGCTCATAAAACAGAGCGGTGGAACCGTCTGGAGCCTTTTTGTATAAATCGGTCCGCAGCCAGTCAAATACAGGCATAAAATTGTAGCAGATCACTTTTACGCCGGCTTTGGCCAAATTTTCAATCGTTCGCTTGTATTTTTCAATATACAGATCTCTCGTCGGCAGCCCGAGCTTAATATCCTCATGAATGTTAACGCTTTCAACAACTTCAATGTGAAAACCGTGCTGTTCACACTGCCGCTTCACTTCTAACATTTCTTCCAATGGCCACTCTTCACCTGGCGGCTGATGATGAAGCGCCCAAACGATCCCCTCTACACCGGGAATTTGCCTGATCTGCTCAAGGGTGACGGAGTCGTTTCCTTCTCCATACCATCTGAAAACCATTTTCATCACACTTCCTCCTCACCGATTCAATAAGATAAAATGATCTTTGTGACCTGATGGGGACAGTTTTTCGCTTTTTTCAACGCCTCTTCTATTTCTGTAAAAGGCATGATCTCAGTGACAAAAGATCGGGCTATTTCGGGGTTTTCATTCAAAAATTGAATGACGTCGGGAAATTGATTGACACTGTGTTTTGTTCCATAAATTTCAATATCTTTCTTTGTGAGAAGAAGACCCGGAATCGTCACATTTTCCCCCGTTAAGCCGACAATGACAATGCGCCCGGCGGCAGCTGCCAAATGGACGGATTGCTCAATCGTCGCGGGAATCCCGGCCGCTTCGAACACAATCCCCGCTCCTTCTCCGTCTGTCAGCTTCAGAATCATTTGCTCGGCATCCTCTTCACCAGGCTGTATAACGGCATCCGCACCGAATGCTTCGGCAAGCTCAAGCCTTTCCCGTACGGGATCGACAGCGATTACACGGGAGTCAAAGCGCTTTTTAAGCTGTGCCAAAATCGTTAACCCGATCGGACCCATTCCCAATATGACAATCGTTTCGCCTGTTTGAATAGCTGCCCGCCGAACCGCCTGCGCTCCGATGGAAAACGGCTCGCACAACGCTGCGGCTGCAAAATCCATTTGCTCAGGAATCGGATGGACATGCGTTTCCGGGACAATGATAAAATCAGCGAAGCCTCCTCTGCGAACCGATCCGATCATATCGATGTTCACACAGGCGTTTGTCCTCCCTTTCCGACAAGGGTAACAGCCTCCGCACGGAATAGCCGGTTCAATTACGACCCTTTCGCCCGCGGATCGCTCCCTCACCCCGGCCCCCGTTTTTTCAATGATGCCTGCGAGCTCATGACCAAAAATCTGAGGGTACTGTGCATATGGATTTGAACCGTCGTAAAAATGCACATCACTGCCGCAAATCCCGGCGGCCTTTACCTTGACAAGGACTTCGCCGCTGGCCGGTTCGGGACGCGGAACGTCGCGAAATTCAATTGAAAATGGCTTCGTCATCACCGCAGCTTTCACATCACCACTCCTTTAAAAGCGCTTACTTTTGAAATAACCGGGAAACTCATTAATGAGCATCTGTTTATCGACGATGACCAGCTGCAAATGCTCCTCGGCAATTTTCTTAGCTTTCGCCTTCTGTTTTGTTCGAATCGCTTCTGTTAATGCCCCGTGCTGCTGATGAATGGTATTCCAGTTAAAATCGGCGGCAAGCCTTAATAAACGGATTCTTTGGAAGGGAACGTTCATCTGCTGAATCGCAGCCCAAACATTCGCTTTTCCGCAGCCTTCAAAAATCGTCTGATGAAAAGCTTCATCCAATTCAAACAAACTTTCATAGTTTTTCTGTGCAATCGATAATTCCTGCATCTTCACATTCTGCTCCAACTTAAACATAGCTTCCTCCGGAAAGTCTTCACACGCCAGTTCAGCCACAGCCTTTTCCAGGTTTTCCCGCATAAACCTCGCTTCCTCCACCAGATCAAGATCAATTAGCGATACGCGGGTTCCTTTCTGCGGATAGACTTCGAGAAGCCCTTCTCTCGACAGCTGCAAAAAAGCCTCTCTGACCGGAGTGCGGCTGACTTCATACCGTTCTGAAATCTCTTTTTCCGATATCAGCTCACCCGGCACAAGCCGAAACTTCATGATTTCTTCCTTCAGCATCTGATAGATTTGGTCTCTGACAGACCGCGGGTTTAACTGTTTCATTGTCATGACTCTCACCTCCTCTCTGCCATACTACCATACAAGTATGGTTGTGAATATATATTTTTTGAAAATTTTAAAAATATAAAGGAACTTTAAAAGTTCCTTTATTTCAAGAGAGCAAGGATTTTCGCTTTTGTCTTCGGTCCGTATATTCCGTCCGCCCCCAAACCGTACATCAACTGAAAACGTTTCACCGCGTTTGCCGTCTTCACTCCGTAGTATCCGTCGATCCCGTGGTTTTTGGCCCCTTTATCAGGGTAATAATAAAGAGCCGCAAGGGCTGTCTGAATTTGTGTGACGGCCGTTCCTTTCATCAGCGGGCTTTTCACCTTATAAATGCCGGCGGGAAGAGTCCATGTCTTGCTCTTACCGCCCGCTGACGCTTCAGCGGCTGTGAGGGCTTTTTCAGTTGCCGGGCCGTAAATGCCATCGGCTTTAATTCCCGCTTTCTTTTGTAAAGAAGCAACCGCTTGCACCGTCTCGTTTCCGTAGCTTCCGTCCGCCCCGTATTTGGGCAGCGAAAAACCGGCCGCGATCAAGCGCGTTTGCAGCTTTTTCACATGAGCGCCTGACATTCCTTTTTTGAGTATAATGCCCGACGATGAGCTTGTTTTGCTGGTGGAGGCAGCTGACACGGATACGGTTTTCGTTCCCAAAAGGGCGTCTACTCTTTTACGGAAAGCTGACAATTGGCCGGCATCTTTCACCCACGGGGTTGGACAGCTTTTGTTGGTGACATCGTAATGGCGGACAATCCGATCTGTGGACAAACCGTATGTCTTGCACAAATCAGCTACAAGCTCTGCCGCATTGCGAATCGTCTCCTCATGGATGGTACCGTCTTTTTCCACGCACATTTCGACCCCGAGCGCCATGGTATTGGCATTCGGCTTCAGGAAGCTGACATAGCAGCGGTTTTGATCATGCGCATGATAAGCGACTTCCTGATCGGGAATAACATGCTGTGCCTCATGGCGGTCGACAAAATAGTGAGCCGAGGCATAACGCTTGTCAATAATGCAAGTGCCATTGAAATAATTGCGCTCATTTAAAGCGGAAGCCCCGGGCGTCGCCGTCCAATGCATGACAATTCCATTGACTGCCGCAAGCTTCAGCCCGGGACGGGTGTATTGATTGACTTTTACAAAGTTCTTGATGACTTTGACCAAACTTCATCATTCCTTTTCACATTCAATTCAGAAAGCCGCCTCAAAGACGGCTTCATTTCGTTAAACCTTTTTTCTGTAAAACCTCTTGTTGCATTTTCCCTTTGCTCGTCACATAGTTGTTCTTATACCAGGCAACCAGTGATGCAACGATCGTAAAAGCCGCAGACCCTGCCGAATACAGGGCATCCGCCAATGTATGAATCTGATCTTCGGCGACCGGTAAAACCGGCTTTCCAAACATGATCAACGTCTGATTGACCAGCGCAATAAAAAGAAGCACCGTCCTGACGACCGTGCCTTTGTCGATATGTTTCATCATCTTGTCCTCCCTTATTTCTGCAATAAATTATAAAAAACAGCGATCGCTCCGCCGATGATGCCGGTGCTGACCGCTGTAATGATCGCGCCTGTGATGCTGCGCTTGATCCAAGTTGTATTCTCTTCGATTTTGTTCAGTTTTTCGTTAATTGAGATGATTTGCTGATCGTGGCGGTCTGATGTTCGTTCGAGTGTGCTGACGCGTTTTTCGAGTATTTTTTGCCCGGACTTTAATTCTGTAATCTCTTTCTGAAAAATATCGTTTGATTGCACCGTCTCTTATCCCCCTTTACACATGTACTCGACATTCATTATGCCGACAAAAAAGTATGATATCAAAATGTATAACCCCTTACTTTTTAAAGGGGAATCACTTCATCTAAACCATAAGATGTAATGTTCTCAAGTTTATCTGCAATCTGGCCTTCCAATCTCATATTTCCATCAGGTTCAATATATAACTTAGTCATCCCTGTGGTACCGAAAATCGGAACAATTCTGCTTCGAAATTTTGACGGCCGATAGGCTTCCGGAAGTGTCCCAAAAACAACACCCCTTTTTGTCACAATTTCCCCCTCTAATATTAGAAGTCCGCCTATTAAACCACAACGCACCTTTCGATCACCATGGGAAGCTCCGTTCTTAAGGGGAACTTCGGTCCAGGCAGGCTCTAAATCAGCAGCTGTTATAATTCGCTTCCATCCCTTAAAAATTCCATCAGTATGAACAGATCCATGCCATAATGTATTATCATAAGTCCGCCATGCATATATTGTTTTTCGTTCTAAATCAGCCTCAATGACATCATAGGTAAACCAGGAACTATCTTGAACCGGGTTATTTTGTACCTCATTCCCTAATGCAACATAAAATCCGGTCGGCAGTTTTAAAATATCTGCTCCACTTTGCAATCTTGTCCTTGAACCTTGATCATTCGTTAACTTGTATAATTGTCCGCTACTCCATTTTTTACGTTCTTGTTCGGAAATATGAAGGTCGGGGTTGTCCGCATGAGCATCCACTTTTGTTTGAGACCCTGCTGTTGTTTCCAATTCCGTCCATTCCGTCCATTTACCCCCCAAAATTGATTTTCGATAGGTTTTATTTGCTCTGTCAAAAGCGATGATTTGTCCTTCATTTCCCTCAGAATTACATGTCCAAATTCCTCTGATAGAAGGACCAGGTCCGTTTAGTGCCCCTGACTCCGCCGTAAAGTGAATAAGTCCTGTATGCTGAGGGAGGACAACATGAAAATCTTCATTTTCATGAATATTAATTTTCCCTTGCCCATCTTCCTGAGTAATATTAAACAGTTGACTTTCATTCCACCTGTGTCGATCATGTTCTGTAATATGCAGTGTGCCGTCTTTCACATGTGAATCCAGCTCTTTTTTTGTTGCTGTTTTTTGATCGATCTCATCAATATAGTTTACAATCAGTTGATCATTTTCATTGAGCTGATCGACAACTTTATTAAAAAGATCAGCATGGGCACGATCTGTTGTTTTAAAACTCATTGGTTTTTTTATATCCATCCTGTTTTCGCCTCTCATTCAATTGTGATGACTATTGCTGTATTTTTTTAGGTTTGGCACCACTCTGGTGTATTTGCTTCTTATTTAGGATAAAAAAACAGGAACCTGGCGTCTCGGTTTTTGGATGTCCACCTTGTTTCAGCTCCTTTAATAAATGTCGTCGATTTCGAAGACGAACTCGATGTCGCCGTCTTTTTGCTTGTCTGTCATCGTTCTGACCGCTGTGAATTTTCCGGCTTCATCGACAAGGGCAAGCTCGTTGATCGTCTCTCCTGCCAGTTCGCTTTCTCCCAAAGTGCATGTATAGCGGACTTTCGCCGGTTCCATGAAGACAAAGCCGTCGATTTCCTTTTGCAAGAGTTCGTTTTTCAGCGCCTGTTCGTTGCCCTGTAAAGCAACGGGTTCACCTTTATCGTTTGTACCTCCGTTTCCGAAAGCCATTTTTGTGATTTTGGTGAGCTTGCCCCCCTCAGCCCGTGCTTTTGCCATTTGCTGTCTCGCATAAAGCGTTGTCACTGTTAATTGTTGTGCCATTTTGATTTCTCCTTTACAATGCGATTTTTTGCGCCGCTGCTGCCAGCTGCTTCGTTCCGTCGAGCAAAAATGCGCCGTTTAACGTCCACCACTTCTCCCTCATTTCTAGCGCGCCTGCTTGCTTAAATTCATGCTCGCATTTGCAGCTGATTTTGAAGGACTGGATCTGTTTGTTTTGATTGGTAATGCCGGTTTTCATGCCTGCTTTTGTTTGCTGTTTCCGCCGGTTTTCAGCGGCCGCCTTTATCGTCAAGCTCAAGGCGGACCGGATATATTGCCGCTTCTTGTGGCGCAGTGTGAGCTGCTGTTTAAACCTGCGGGGCAGACCGTCGATTTCTCGAAAACCGTTCAAGTAGAATGAATCATCAAGCAGATACTGTCCGTCCAAATAAACCGGTATCGTACCGAAAAATCGGTTTTTGCTTCTTAAAACAAGTCTGTTATGAATGCTTTTCGGCGGCCGATATTCATAATGAAACCCGCCCCGGAATGTATAAGCCAAATGGGCGGGCTTCATATGATTGACAGTTTGAATGATCGAAGGTATAAACTGCAGATCCTCACCGTTTACGCTCAGCAAAAAATGATACCGTCCGGCCGTCAGTCTGACGGATGCGGACGGCTGTTTTAAAAAGGCATTGACCGCGCGCTCGATCGAGCGCGCAGTAATCGGCGGAATATTGGACATCTTGGTTAACAGTCGTGCCCTTCGAATATTAACGCCGTCTGAAGCCTCGCGTCTGACATTCAAAATCTTTTCCCACCTGTCCAGCCCCCATGTGGCCGTCGTGACGAAAAGCTGGTCTGTTATATCGAAAATCTCTTGATTTTGCTTCTCAAATTCTGGCGCCTCGGCCGCTAAAATGTCTTGGATCTCCCGGATTTCCGTCAAGTATGGCGGCAGATGAAAAGCCATTTCATCAATCTTGCTCAATGATGGTCACCTGCCCCAGCTTTGGAATTTCCGTTTCTGTCAACTGCAGATTTTTCGCTTCCCCGTTGATGAAGACTTCCGAATAGTCACTGACAGAGGACGATTCATAGATCATGTTGTTGATTTGCGAGAGACGGATGACGCTTTCTTTAAAGGCCATTTCTTTAAACAGCTCTGTGATTTTTTCTGCAATTTCCTGTTTGGCTTCATCGATCGTCCGGCCTGAATCAGGAATGATTTTTGCAGATATGCTGACGTCTTTCCAGACCGCACTTTCAACCGCAGTATAAGCTCCGATCGGCGCCATACCTTCCCCTTTTCCCGGATCGGGATCGATATATTGCTTGACTCTTTCGATTAATGCATCAGAGGCAGGTTCCATTTTCGCGTTTGTAATGACAACCTTTACGGTTCCCTCGCCATTCCACAGCGGAAAGACCTTCGCTTTGCCCACGCCGTCCACTTCTTCGGCCCATTGTTTGTAATGCATCTGATTCGCGCTGACCGCTTCGCGGCGGACGCGGATCAAATACCTTTCATACAGCGATTCATCCGTCTCCTCATCACGGCCGGGAATTTCAAGACTTCCCATAACCGCCTTTTCAAGCCCTGGAATGGTATCGAGCGGAAGCAAAGGCCGCCCCGACAGATTGGCGTTTCCTTTTGTCCCGGCCGTTTCACATTCAAGCTTGCCGTCTTCGAGCATGGTAAAATATAAGTCTTCCAGAAAGAAGCGGGTTCCGGTGGGAACTGATACTCCATCCGTAAAGGCTGCTGACCAAATAGCTTTGGACGCTTGATAGCGCTCAAGACCGGCCTCAGCCGCCCTTCTGTCCAAATATTCGCCCTCAGCCGTATCCGCATAAACCAAATTCAGCACTTGATCAAGCCAAATATAAGAAAGCGCCAGCTCGGCAGCTGCCGGGGCAAGCGCATTCCAAATAACGCTGTTTTCACGCTTGTCAATCTCATCCGAAACCCGCTCAAGCATGCGTTCCATAATCTCTTCAAATGTCTGGTTTTCAAACATCTTCCCCTATCACCTCCTCGATTTCCAATGTCCCTTCATCGGTTTCAACCGAAAAAGACACATGGAAGGCATCGCCTTGACGCTCAATCTCGAAATCGGTTACCGCAGAAATTCGGTCGTCATATATGAGGGCTTCCTCGATCAGTCTCGGTATCTCCATTTCTTTATAAGCGTCGGTCGTTTCATGATCTGAAAGAACCTCCTGCAGTTCATTTCCGATATTATGGCTGTAAACGGCATATGTGTAGCGCTCAGTTCTCAGCGCCATGTAAACCATTTGTTCCATCGCTGCGAGTCCTGAAATCATATCACCCGTCATCCTGCCTGTTTCAAAATCAATTTTGTACGTTTTTGAAGTCTCAATCACTTCGCTGTCATCCTCGATATCTTCAAAAGATACTTCCGGTGAAAGAGCCATCCGAGCCACCTCCTACTCCTACACTCTGTCTATCACGAAAAACGACTGCCCTCCAGGCATGGCGGCAATCATCACGTGGTCGCCGGCATGCAATTGGCTGTAAAAGCGAATCGTTTTGTCTTCTCCGTCAATCCGGATCTGTTCCGTATGTTCTGTCAAATGCCTGGCGACCACCAATAAGTCGGAGGGGATCACCAATTTATCATGATTGCGGAGCTTCAGCTTGAGCGGAGAAGCGGACACGACTTCAGCCGGCATGACATCGACAGGCGATTCAGCGTTTACGGCTCCTAGAGCAAGCTCTTTTATCACATCGCTTAATTTCATGAAGTCGCTCCTTCAGGTATTGTATTTTTCGCGACGACATCAATCGTCATCACATGCTTTGTCCCTGCAAAATCGTGTTTATCTTTATCAACCCAATAGGTTTCTTTAATACCCGCTTCCGGAATCGATATATAAACCGGCAGTCCGCTTTGGACTTCCGGTATACCGAGCGCCTGTATGCTTTTCAGCTCTTTTTTGACGCCTTTCTTTTCAGCCTGTATCTTCTTCGCCCGGTCGCGCAGCTGCGCCTCGTTAATATCATCCGAAACCGTTTCTGTATACTGGAGAATGCCGTATCTTTTCATACCGGCTTCATCACTGGCTGATGCGGTATAGGTTTTGTTATCTTTCTGCTTTCTCAGCTTCACCCGGGTTGCCGTTTCATCGATTGACGTACTGTAAGCGTAGTCCGTAATGTTCACACCTGTTTCCAAAACCCAGATATCCTCCGGCTCGGGCCATGCTCTTAAACACAGCTTTCCCTTTTCGGCATACAGCTGATAGTTTTTTCCGGTTTGCTTTTTTGTTTCCCTCAGCGCTTTTAAGATGATGTCATACAGGCTCGTATTGTCTTTAAAGACGAGTGATTTAATCGTATGTCCGGTGCTTGCGATCGCGCCTTTGGGAATTTGAAAATCGTTCGCAATTCGTTTGACAATGTCAGCGGCCGTTTTGTTCGAGAATACATAGACATCCTGGTTTTTCACCAAGTACTGAAGCATGTCGTACGCTTTAAACGTGAGCGTGTATTCTTTCGGCACCCTGCTGAACACAATTCCGCGAAACAGTTCTTTTCCTTTCCATTTAAATAAAACGGTATCGCCTTCCTGCACGCTGTAATATTTATGGCTTCCCTGCTTGATCACAATCGACGCTTCGATCGAACGAGGCGCCTGGTACCTTTCTCCTTCCAATGTGACGCTTTCGGTGACAAGTTCATACCATTCGCTTTCTTTTATGACAAATAATTCGATCATCGCTATCCCCTGCTTTTGATTTAACAGAAAAACGCCGGTTCACCCGGCGCATCGTTTTATGGTATTTTCAGCTTTTGCCCCGGAAAAATCCAGTGCCCCGGCTGTTTGATGTTTCGCTTGCTTCGTTTGATCATCGCCTGTTTGTTCGCGTTCCAAATTTTCCGCCATTCCTGGCTGTTTCCGTAAAAACGGCCTGCGATGTGCCAGAGCGTATCGCCTTTTTTGACGGTGTACATTTTTGGAGCCGGTTTGGACGGCCGTTTTTTCTTCGTTTTCTTTTTTTGCTTGATCTTCCGAGGTGATGCTGTTTGATACTCTTTTAATGTGAGATCAAAATCCCGGTCACCGATATCCTTTTCACCCTCACGATGCGAAAAGTTTTCGATGCTGCATGTGAAATTGATCTTCGTGCCCGTGACGAGAAATTGAACCGTTTTTTTTGCTTTCATCCACTTCTCGATTTTGAGAATCGCGTTCTCCGGCGAAAGAAACCCTTTATATTCCGCAAGCGGAGAATACTTTTTCGGAAAATGAGACGAAAATGAAATCGTCTTTGCTCCCGGTTCATTGATAAATGTAACCTCGCCGAACTTTGACACCTTTACAGACTCGTTCGCAAGATTATTGCTGACGTCAAGCTGCTCGGGAAGCACAGGGAGGCGCAGCTTTTCCTTTCCTTGCGTCAGCCAAAATTCGTACACGGATTTAGTCATAAGCTACGCTTCCTTTCGTCCCAATATGAATATCCCGTTCAAGCTCATCGACAAGAGCGCGCTTGATTTTCGCAATCAATGTTTCCTGGTCGCGCTCACTGTGATAATGATTGTCGCCGGTAATATAGATGTTGACTTCTTTGGCGCCGTTTCCAGCCGGCTGCCGGGATCGGGCCCCGCCTGCGGTGGCTGCAGCCGCCTGACCGCTTGAAATGGAACCGGATCCTTCAGCGGGGTTATGCACTTCCATTCCGAGCGCGCCTGCAGCCCGTTGAAGCAAATATCTGCCGCGGATGCCGCGTTCTTCGGGAATGATCCATTCGCGCTTGCCGCCTTCACCCACGCGGGCGATCTGCTCGCTAGTGATCAGGCCGCCGTTGGCATAGCCTTTATAAGCTCCGCCTCTTGCCATGCTTTTAATCCCCGGCGTGTTAAATGGCGACCCGTATCGCGATTTGATGTAATTGATGGCCGCTACCGCGTTGTGAACAGGATTGAAAATATCATTCATTCCTTTTCCTTTGTACGCATTAAACGTTTGGCCGATCGTCTGCATCAAACCTCTGCTCGGGTCTCCCCGCTTGGCGTTAATGTCCCAGCCGTTAGAGGCGCGCGGATTTCCGCCGGATTCCTTTTGAGCAATGACAGAAAGCGGCTGCAGCCACGACGCCGGTGAACCGGTAGCCATGATCGCCTGCATTAGCCACGACTTTACATTTCCACCGACGGCTCCGATTCCGGAAAACGCAGCTGCCAGTGAGCCCGCTTGTTTTTCCGCAAAACTTTTGACATCGACAGAACTTAAACCTTTGACAATCCCAACCGACGCAAAACGCCCGAGATTCATCATGACCCGGGACGGAGAATGAATATCCAGCTCTTCGCGGAACGCTTTTTCCACTTTTTTCGCTAAGTTTTTTGCAGCTTGAGAAACTTCGCTGCCTTTTCCATTCATGCCGCTGATAAAGTATCCGACCATGCCTGATCCCCAGCCTGCAGCCGACTGTTTCGAATCAAGGAACGGCTTGTTGATATTTTTATCAACATACTGCGATGTCCCGGTCGGTGTTGCATTTTGCCCGGAAGCGAAGTTTTTGACTGTATTTGCGCCCCAGGAAGATGACGTCTTCACCGTTGTTTGATAAGGCGCATTTACTTTTGCTTGAAGAAAACCGCCCGTTCCGGTCGCGGTAGTATTTTGCCCGGAAGCGAACCCGGCGACCGCCTGTTTTCCGTAATTAGACGATTCTGCCGGCAGGCTGCTAAACGGCTTGCTGATGTTTTTTTGCTTCCATTGATCAAGGGAAGGAGCGTTTGAGCCGATCCCTTTGTCAAAGCCGCCGGTGAATTCCCGGCCGAAAGCCTGCGCCTCTGCCGTTATATTCCCGACGCCGACAGCAGGCGACACAGAAGCCGAATATGAAGCGGTGCTTGAAACCGGAGAAGAAGCTCCCCCGTCTCCCGCCGCGGCCCCCATATCGTCAACAACGCGCATGCCGAGCTTGGTCGCTGCCTGGGCAAGCAGCATCTTCCCGCGGCCCCGGTTGTTTTCCGTCGGGATGACAAATTCGTTTCCGGCTTCACCGATCCAGGAGATGGTCGGTTTTGTGATGTAGCCGCCTGTTGCATTTTTATCAGGATTATCTCCTGTCATGAAGTTGATGACAGCATCAATACCGCCGCCAACTTTATCCCATATTTTACCTACCCATCCGAATGCTTTCTCAAAACCGTCGCTGATCAATCCGGCAATCTTTACAATTGGCTTTTGAATATTTTTCTCAAACCAGCCGGCGACGCCTTCCCAAATGTCTGTTACCGTTTTTTTGGCCGCTTGAAATTTTTCTCCAATGGCTTCTTTTACGGTTGAAAACGTATTTTTTATCGGATTCCAAACCGTATTTATAAACCATGAGGAAACCGCGCCCCAAACTCTTTTGATCATGTTCCAGGTGAATTGAAAACGATCCCAAATCCCAGTTGCCACTTCAATGACTTTTGAAACTACGGGATTCCAAACATTTTCCGCAAACCAGCCGGCGACCGCCGTGAATGTCTCTTGTATCATCGTCCAGGCTGTTGTCAGCTGATTCCAGATCCCTGTCGCTACTTCAATCACCTTGCTGACAACAGGATCCCATACATTCTCTGCGAACCAGCCGGCGACCACCATGAATGTTTCCTGAATCATCGTCCAGGCTGTTGTCAGCTGATTCCAGATCCCTGTCGCTACTTCGATCACCTTGCCGACAACCGGATTCCAGACATTTTCCGCAAACCAGCCCGCAACTGTCATGAATGTTTCCTGAATTATCGTCCAGGCTGTGGTCAGCTGATTCCAGATCCCTGTCGCTACTTCGACCACCTTGCCGACAACAGGATTCCAGACGTTATCTGTAAACCATCCTGCTATCATCGACCAGTTTTCTTGAATGGCTCCGAGTGCCTCAGCCGATTTATCTTTTATCGTATTCCACGCTTTCTCGACACCGCCGTTGTCATCGAACATCTTCCCGAAATATTCACCGATGCTTGAGCCGCCCAAGCTTCCGACCATACCTCCAATGGCCCCGCCGATTGCCGTCCCCCCCACAGGGAGAATAGCTGTGCCAATTGCAGCACCTGCTGCTGCGCCAGCTAAACCGCCGCCAATTCCTCCGCCTGCCGAACCGACTTTTTCGCCTGCGTTTTCTTTGTTCATATCCATTAACTCAGTCGCTGATAAAAGCGCTCCAGCATATGGGAGGGCTTTGCCTCCAACTTTCCCCACTTTTCGAAGACCTTTCATAAACTTGCCGCCGGATCTGTTTCTTCCCGGTCTTGTTTCTCCATTAGTGGAGGTTTCTTCACTTCCTGGCCTGCTGCTTGTTGCAGGTTCATTGATTATAGAACCTCCGCCTCCACCACAGCAGCAACAACCGCCTCCACTTTCTTCACCTTTAAACAGCTTACCGAGGATGGCATCAAATGATTTGTCCCAAATCTTCTCCGGCAGCCCCTTCACCCAGTCAACAAATTTTTCTTTACCCCACTTTAGAATTTTAGTCCATACGGCCTCAGCTTTCCCATCCGAATCTTTGCTGTCTTCTTTTTGTTCCGTTTTTACAATTGCGTCAATTTTAAGGATACGTTTGGCCTCGATGCTGTTAAGCTTTTTTTGCAAGGCATTCATTTTCGCGGTGGCCTGGTCGTTAATCGTAAGGGTGGCTTGATATTCCCTTGCTAAATGATTATTCAAATAGGAGGAAATCCTGCTGGCTGTCTGGGTGATTTTATCAATGACATAGAGCGTTGCAGAGTATCCTTTTTGCAATACACCCTTCATGTAGCCGGAAATTTTTTGAACAGCCGGGGTGACTCGGTCGTTAACGGCTGCAGTTAAGAAGTATTCAGCTGATGACAAATCAGACATGATGCTTCTGATCTTTTGAATGCCCGGTGTTGCCTGATCATTTATTACAATTGAAAATTGATAATTGCCAGGCAGCTTTTGCTTAAGCTGATTTGAAATATTGTCAATCGTTTTGCCGGCTTTATCAACTGCTGA
Source organism: Bacillus sp. J41TS8 (assembly GCF_018333035.1). Classification (NCBI taxonomy): domain Bacteria; kingdom Bacillati; phylum Bacillota; class Bacilli; order Caryophanales; family Bacillaceae; genus Bacillus; species Bacillus sp. J41TS8. The sequence continues at coordinate 123,193 of NZ_BORF01000005.1, read as the reverse complement.
AATTTCAAGCTGCCATGATTTCAAGTTGGCTTTTAAGAAAACATTAAGTTTTTTCAATGTTTTCTCTGCTGTTTTCGTTTTTATTTTCATTGCGAACGGGCGGCTGAGTTTTTTTCGTCTTTTTTCCAGGTCTTTAAACCCCTTCTGAATCCTTCGCAGCTTCTTAGATACCCGGTCTTCAAGGTCAAAACGTGCCGTCAGTTTTGCCATGGATTATGTACCTCCTTTCCTCGCTTCTTTTTCCAAGATTTGAAGTTTGTAGCTGATGAGTCCGTATAAAAACGCCTTAAACGGTTTTGGGGCTTCGTACAGCTCCCGGAGCTGGGATGGAGAATAGTGAAGTTCGTGCATCGCAAAATAGAGATACACCGCTTCTTTATTCCCATCCTGGATTAGTTTTTTGCTTCTTCTTCCAGATCTTCAAGGTCGTCTTCAAAGCCGTTGATTTCAATCGCTTTGTTGAGCCAGTTCGCATATTCCCCTCCGACTGACAGAACGCGTTTGGCTACTTCGACCGGGTCGGCCGTTTGATAGGCTTCTCTTAATTCCTTTGAACGGAAATCAGGATAGATCGTCGATTCAATGGCGATTCGGGCGTAAAAGCGCTGGGTGTCGAGATCCTTGACGCGGCCCCTGCTTTTGATGTTTTTATAAGTCGTATTTTCTTTTTCAAGCTCGTCAATGCGCTCGGTTGTAATCGGCTTAAACACAAACGGAATGACATTGCCCTTTTTATCGACGAACCGCTTTGAGATCGGCACTTTGATTTCCTCGGCTTCAACGGTTTGTCCCGGCATAAAAAAGGATAAATCATATACTTTTTCTTCTTGTTTTTCGCTCATGTCTGCTTGCTCCTTTAACATTCAATTTTTAAATTGGCAATGAAAAAGCACCCTCGGCTTGGCGAGAGTGCTTGGTGTTAAATGTCCTGACTACTGAATCGGCTTCCTTCTTTAAGACCAGCCTTTGCGATCTAAGTTTAAAAAGCGGGATACGGGGCTCTTTTTTAAAACGTATCTTTCAGTTTTTCAGGAACGTCAAAATCTTCAAATGTGAATGGCACTTCTTCTTCCAGCGCTTCTGAATCGACGTCAAGGCCGGCGATTTTGGCTGAGTCAAAATTCACGTCATACAGTGTGACACGTTCCGTTCCGCGGCCTGATGACTGGTCGTCAAGGACGGCCTGGAGCGTGAAATACGGATCATCGCCTTTTTTTACATAGTTCATCATTAATGTGACAAATTGAGACGTGACTTTATAAAATGTCGCCGTCCCCGTGCCGTTTGCACCTGTTGTCTTGTGGCCCGTCATGCGGCGGCCCATAATATTGACTTCGGCTTTATTCTTTTCGACGTTTGCCTCAAATGTTTTGATATGAGCCATCTCTTGTCCGTCGAGAAAAAGACGGCCTTCTTTTCCGGAAATCGTGTTTTGCGCTTTTAATGCCATATTATTTTACCTCCACATTAAAGTAGAATTTTTCTGCTGCATCAACCGGCTGGACGGCCAAATCGATTAAAAACCCGTCGCGGTCTTCATTCAGTGTGATGGCAATATCGCTTTCAGAATCAAAACCGGTAATGCCGCCGGCTTCCTGAAGCGCCGTCATATACTGAATGATCAGCGTTTTGACGTACTGCAAACCATCGTCGGACGCAGGAATGTCGCTGCCGCTTGCTTTTCGCGCTTTGATTAAAGCCTTTAATTCGCGGGTCAAATCATTGTTAACTCCGTCAAGGACGCGGATGATTTTATTTTTCGAGAATTTTTTGTTTTTGTCGGCAGTGAAACTCGTTAAAGAGTTGATGTCTTTTTCGACACTGACCGATTGATCGCGTGCATCAAACGTAAATAAAAACTCGCCTTTTTTCAGATGTTCGATGACCTGATCTTCATCCAGACGGTTCAGAACATCAACAGCTCCTTCGTATTCGACAAATGTCAGTGACTGGTTAAAAGTCGCGCCTGCGCTTGCTCCAGCGACCCATGCTGTCGCTTTTTCAGGCGTGATTTCTGTGCCGTCTTCCAGCACAACGCCTCCCGTTACATTAATGATGCCTTCATCGTCTCCGGCATAATCGGCGACTACGCCTTGGACTTTCTGACCCTGCTTGTCGCGAAGGCGTTTGATGAAAGCGGCAAAAGTGGCTTTCAGCTGTTCATTGTCTGCAACCGGAAGTGCGATCGTATTGAAGTATTCCGTTTCGGCAGCATCTAAAAACGCGGTGTAATCGGCAACACTTGCCGTTCCGTTCTCACCGCCTGAAAGCTTTGTGCCCGCTGTCAGCTCAAGCGCGCCTTCCCCTTGAAACGTGACGTACGCATTTACGGTAAGCTCTTCTGCCGTTTTGACGGTTTGCCGGTCAGCCTCATCTGTTCCGACAAAGGTTGTAACATCAAACTTTTTAGAATCGAGCACATTTTCGGAAATGCGGATTGAAATGTCGTTCCCTTTCTCGCCCCCGTATTTTGCCGTTACACTCAGCGTTTCGCCGATTTGGGCTTTCGCCGGCGCTCCTGTGTTCAGACGGTACAGCAAAACGGTCTGTGCGTTTTTCTTCGCTTCGCGGAAAAGCAGAAGAGACGGATCATCGATGTTCAATCCCACTTTTTTATTTAAATCTTCAATGCTGGAAATCGATACGAATGATTTCGGCTCCCCCCAGCTCATGACGACAGGAAGGGCAACTGTGCCGCGGTCCCCGACGGAAATCCGCTCCTCTGCTGTCGTTTTAAAATTAAAATAAATGCCGGCACGATCTTTTTCTTTGCCTGGTGTAAATGTTCCGCCGTTCATTAATTCATGACCTCCTTGGCTAAAAATGTTTGAATAAGCTGACTTGCCTCAAGCTTTGAAATCTGCTCTTCTTTCACATGAAAAAGAGCACCGTCGAGAACTTCCGGTTTAATGCCGAAAAGCTCTTTCGCGTGCTCCCTCAGATCCTCGATGTAGAACAGCGCTTCTCGTTCCTCAAGAGGCGCCTTTTTTGCTTCGGTCTTTGTTTTTTTGCTGACTGTCAATTATTTCACCCCGTTTGTAAAATCGATTGTTTCCAGAGAAAGTTCGTTTTCCCGTTTGTACCAGTAGCGGCTGTTCCATTGAATAATAATGGACGCGGTGCCGGAATCCCCTATCCTCGTCTCGATCCGGCTGATCCTCAAGCTGTCTCCTGTGTCTTTACCCAACCGGTCAATGAGCGGGATGATGTGCCGCGCTTCCCTTACGGCGTCTGCAATGCGCTCGGCATGATCGTGGGCCTGCTGTGAATCATGGTGAAACAGTTTCACATTCAGGGTGAAGACTTTTTTAAATGTTGAAACCGTATCATTTTCATCAAAAACAGAAGGGGGAGGAAAATATAGCGACGGTATTTGAAAATGGTCGGGTATTTCCTTTTCATAACAGACGACAGGAAAGACTTGATAAAAAAAATTCATAACAGATCCCGTTTCGTCGTTCAAAGCTTCACCTCCTTAAAGGGAATTCAGCCATGTTTGCAGCCTTTCATTCAGGCGTTTTTCAAATAAACGCTCAAATATGTAAAGCGCATGCTCCCAATAGCCTGTTCCCTTTACCCATTGCCGTTTTAAAGCCATGCCGGACGAAGAACCGGGATCGTATTGAAATCGGCCGCTGTGCCATTGTCCCGGAATCCACCTGACTTCCTCTTTTCCGCCTGTCCAATGGCCGTCATTTACGAATGAGGCGTACTCTAACTCCGTCCCGACTTCAAGCGTGAGTCCGCCTTTTTCGATTTCCCATATGTTCCCTTCAGCCTCTCGCTTGAAAGAGCGCATAAGGCTGCCGGTATCAATCGATCCGGCGCGTACGATTTCGTCGCGGACCAGATCTAAAAAATCGGTTCCCGCCTGTTCAAGCCACTTGGCAGCTTCAGTTCGAAAGCCGCTCTGCCCCGCTTTTTCCAACGTCCGCGATAGCTGTTTCAATCCTTTGATTTTCATAGTTTTTCATCCCTGACCGCTAAGACTTCCAGGTGATGGCCTTTGATGTTGCGCGGCTGCTGGAGCGTGTAGCTGACACCGTTCCAGACCGCAAGATCGTGAAGGCGCACATCTGCATCCGCCGGAAAATGGGCCAAATATGAATGATAAATGACCTGTTCGGGATCTTGCTGGACGATCGACTGATTTTTTTCCGTAAAATAGCAGGGAACGTTTTGAAGATCGGGTGTTTCCCCGTATGTGCGAATCGGCTGCAGGTTTGGCGCGGGAATGCCGTACCTTGCTTCCTCTGCATGATCTTCCTTTAAATGATAGATATCGCAACGGTCGCTTAATAGACTTTTGTAGCTCATAGCGGCCGCACCTTGAATCGGACAGATTCATAATCAAGAATAAATTCTTCGAGCAGTTTATAGACGTCGGGCTTCGCCAGGCCACCGCTTCTTGAGAGCGTATAGGAGTAGTCACCCAATTTCTCAGATTTGTAGCCTTTCAAAAGCGATTCATCACCGTTTTTCAATGCAAAGTACTGTGCCAGCTGCAGCAAAGCGAGCCTTGCCTTTTCCGGCAGCGGATCATATTTTTCATCTGTAAAACGATGCCCCGTGATCTGCTCGGCTTCAAGGATATCCTGCCGCAGCAATTCCTGCGGCCGGTTTTTCACGGCTTCAATAACGGAATATTGAATGATATCGTCGGGCGTGATCAGCATGTTCATCACATCCTTCCAGAGCTTTTAGCTGTTGTCCGGGGCGCTTTCGCTTGTGCTCGGACTCGTTTCCCGCCGATTGGCGATGCTTTCAGTGAAAACGTTCGGACTCAGGCATTTACTCTTTTACATTGACGATTTTTGCAACCGCGTCTTCTTCTTCGAATTTGCTGTCCAGTTTTGCCGTCAGGACAATGATAAATTTGCGCGCGCGAATGTCTTTATCGACTTCAATTCTGATATTGCGCGAGAAACCGAGAATAATATTTTTCGGATGCGTCAAAATAATGTCTGATGCTTCGGCGGCTGCATCTCCTTCTCCGTACGCATACGGCTGAATATTTGAGACCCCTTTAACAGGCACGCCAAAAGCGGTTGAAAGCCCGCCCTGTACAGCCGCATCCCCGAGAGTGGTTTGACGGTCTGCGACGCGGTCTTTCCATTCGATCTCCTGACCGAGCGATGTGTAGAATCTGAATTCCTGCGGAACGCGCATATATTTTGCCGGAACAGCTTTCAGCCCCTGTTTGAAAAGCTGTCGGCTGATTTGCTCCCCGCCTGCATCGACGATGTGAGAGACGGACTGCTTCCGGATCCCGTCAAGTTGAGCAAGGTATGGATCTGAAGACGCAACATCGCCGTTGACGATCAGTTCTTCAATATCCACAGCGGCCCGTTCCGCCAGCATTTGCATCAGCGTCTGTTGAAGGCCGTCTTTTTCAATGTTATTTTCGAGCGTGTCATAAGTAATGTTGACTTCGGCAATGACTTCTTTCGCATTCAGTTCAACTGTGCTGGTCACCGGTGCGGTTAATTGGTCCTTCGCCAATGCTTTCCCTTCATCAGCCGCTCTTAAAATCCGCTGGCCAAAACCGATTTTTTAAAATTTTTGCGAGTCGTTTTCCATTTGAATCACACGTGATTCGCTGAAAATTGTCGGCGTGTTTTGCACCATGCGAATAAATGCAGAAGCCTGCGCCGGATTCATTAATCCTCCGCTTTTCAACGTCGCAAGCGACATCTCGGCTTTACGAATAATCTCTTGATTTCTCATGTTCTTCCTCCTCCAAATTAAAGCAATCCGCTCCAAATCGATTTTTTAACTTCTTCTTCTCCTTCTTTTTCAGCCGCTGCCTGCTTTGAGGCACCTCTCATCTTTTCGAGTGCTTCGATGCGCGCAATCAGAGGGGCGAGCATGTCCTCGACGATTTCCTTCACATGTGCATCCTGGTCTGTCTGCTGCTCTTTTTCGTCCGCCGCTTTATCCCCTTCCAAATCGTCAAGACGTTTGAGAAGCGGAGCCAAGACGGCTTCAATCGTTCCTTGAACTTCTGATCGTTTCATCTTTTTTTCTTCCTCTCCCGTTTTTTGTTTGTCGCCGGCAAAAAACTGCTTAAACAGCTGAAAGAAACTGCCGGTCTCATCGGTTTTAGAGCCGGCGCGGGGCGGGTGTTCGACCGTTTCGGCAGTGCCCGCCATGCTGTAGCCGGTGATGCTTCCTTTTTTAATCTGTTCCCAGATCTCATCGCCGGCTTTTGTCACCAGCACCCAAGAGCCTTTCACAATCGTTTCGCCGTTCACTTCAAAATCAGCCGGCGCAACATAGGACTCCACGACTTCTCCGACGCCTCCCTGGAAATTGTGATCCTTGTCGATCTTCCGGGCATTTTTCAGAAAACCGTGGGCGGCTTTTTGGATTTCGTCAGCCGACATAAAATCGCCGTGGGCATCCTGAATGTCCGGCTCGTAGACCACGCCGTAGACGAGCTTCTTTTCATCCTCGGCTTTCGCAATCAGCTTGACTTCCTTTTCAAATGTCGGCGATTCACTCGATTTCGTCATAAAGAATTTCTTTTTGTTCGCCGCTTTGTCGACATAACTGACGAAATTGATCTTGGCATTTTTAAGCTCTCTCGGCACGAAGTGTTCACCTCCTTTCAGTGATCTGTTTCAATGTCTCGACGGCTTCCTGCAGTTCAGGCAGCAGTGCTCCGGCTTCCGCTTCAGCACGCTTTGCGCTTTGCTGGTAACCGAGCGGCCTGCTGAATTCTTCCTCCGGCCATTCATCGAGCGTCTTGCCGAGCACTCTGCCGGCCAGGTCACGCAAATCATTTGCAGATACCGCTCCCGCTTGAATAAAAGGACCGAGCACTTTTGCAATCTCAAGTGGATCGCGAAAGTCCGGTCCTTTCAATTGGAGCCTCGCATGGAAAATGTTTAAATCACGGAGAAACAGCGTATTCAGCTTGCCGATCAATATTTTCCGCTCCGGTTCAAAAACCTGTTCTTCGGTGATTTTGCGGGCGGTATCTGCTGTCGCTCTGTTATATTCATGGGCATCACCGGTGTAGAGCGGCGGGAGCCTGAAGGAAGAGCGGATTTTATTCCGCGTTTTCTCGTCATATTCAAGAAACAGCGCATCTTCCTGCAAAATTTCAGCGAGTGATTTGATGTCCACTTTCACCGGCGTAATGTCCTGGCTGCCGTGAATGTCTTTTTCCTGTGCGATCCCCTCCGCTTCGATCAGCAAAAATTTGTGGGCATTTTCAACGCCTTCCAAGTCGTTCATATATTCCTGCAGCTCTCTGTACGAAGCCTCTGAGAGCATGCCGTTTTCAACCGTAATAACGGCGGGGACGTGCCGGCCTTGTCTGAAGTACATATAATTCAGCTCTTCCGCTTTCCGCGCTCCGTACAGGCTGACTATATTTCCGATCCAGCGCGGAACGCCGTAGACGCCGCTGCCGATTTTAAAATGGATCGCTTCATTCGCACTTCGTTCAGGCGGAGTCTGTCTGTCAAACGCTCCGGTGGTCATATCCATGACGCGCGGATCGCCGTACTCTTTAAAGTACACCTTCCTGCCGTCAATCATCTGAACGTATTTGCGGAACCTTTTTTCCCTTTTGATGTTTTTTAGCGATCCGTTTTCCATGTAGGCAAATTCCACTTCGATCGGTTCTGTCAATCCGCATACGCGCATATTTTTGACATCGAGATATTCAATTCCGGCCGGCTGCCCCGTGCCGTTTCTGAGCACCTCCAAAAACCCGTTCCCCGTTTTTTCGCGGTCCTCTATCATATGGCTTAAAATCGTTTCAGCCGATTCATCGAAATGAAGATGGCGGCAAAAATCTTCAAGCCTTGTCCAATCGGTCTCAGCAGCCTTTTTCTTATCGGGCGTCACATCCGCACCATTAAAATCAAAAGCGTACTCGACATCAAGCCCGAACCCTGCAATATTCGTTTTATAGGCGTCAATGCATTGCTGGAGAATTGAAGAATATTCGGCAATGGCTTTCAGTTCTTTCAAATTGTACGGCGGTGCGATAATCTCATCTCCGTAGATCTCCGAAAATTGATCTTCATATATTTGTTTTGTTACAGGCTCGTGAAAACGGGATTTCATGACTTTTGCTCTTACCGTTTGCTGAGTTGACATACACTATCTCCCCCTTTTCCTGTTCGGCCGTTTTCTCGCTTCCTGCTCAGCCTTCAAATCGGTGACTTCATAATCATCAAGCGCGTACCATAGCGCGGAAAGTGTGTGCGGATCAATTGTAAACTGATCCTCCTTCAGATTGCCGTCTTTATCTGTCGCATAGGTCAGCGGCTGCAATTCGTAGATCGTATTGGCACATCGGTCAGAACAGAATATTTTTTTAAACCGCTTGATTTTTTTCGTATATTGCAGGCGCGAGCCTTGGAACTTGCGGGCTGCTGTCATGTTGAAGCCGTTCTGCCTGAAAAACTGGATGCTTTTCGGTTCGGCCGGATCGGCTTTGATCAGCTCCTTCGTAACCGCGAATTCGTTAAGCTCCTCGGCCGTCTTGTCATCTGTCATTTTATTTTTGTAGTACTCCCAATAAATATAGAGATATTTTTTGTCGGGATCGACGGCCGCCCGGACGACGGCATTGTATGATGCCTCAAATCCGAAATCCATTCCGGTTCTCTTCAGCGGCTTGGAAATGGCGGAGATCCGCCTCATGACCTCCTCATGCTCCATCACTTCAAATTGCGGCAAAACCCTAATGCCGTTTACCCCGAACCTCCCTTTTCTGGAAATCCGGTACAGGTCAGGGTCATATGCTTTCATATCATCAAGCTGTTTGAGGTAGCTTTTCGGCAAAAACAGGTTGTCATCAGCTGTGGAATGGTGGTAAAACGTATCACCGACGACAGCGACCCGCTTTTCATACAAAACCTCATCATCCAAAATAAACCGCTTGTTCCGCTCATCCTTGAAAAAGTGTCTGTACGTCCAGTTTGACTGGCTGACGGGGTTTGTCGTCAATATCATATACAGCCTGTGATCAGGATGCCTCAGCCGGCCGATCAGTTCCTTGAAGCCTTCATACTTCACTTCCGAACATTCTTCGATCCAAATCAGCGAGATGTTGTTGACGGATTTCAATTTCGCCGGGTTGTCCATCCCTTTAAAAATAATCCGGCTGCCGTTTGCAAACCTGATGTGCATCGGAGAAGAAACGGCCTCTGCCGCCGTTTGAACACCCAGCTCATCGATAATGGTTGCGAATAAAGAAAAAGTCGAATCCCTGTGTGTTTCAAACACTTCCCTTACAACGAGAGCGGTGCGCTTTTCCTGCAGCAGCTTTAATACGACTTTTAAAGCGGTATGATAGCTTTTTGACGAACCGTATCCGCCGACAAGAAATTGAAACGTCTGATCCCAGTTAAACAAATAATCTTCAAAATGCGGATTGACTTCTTTTATAATCAAGCCGAATCACCTTTTCTGGTGATGACCACTTCAACGGGTCCTGATTCCGCATCTTTGTCGGCTTTTTGTTTGGCGAGCTTCAGCTTCTCATTTTCAATTTTCCGCTTAAATGAATCAGGGAAAAGATCGAAATACTGCGAGAGCTTCTCGAGCGCCTTCATTTTATCGGCCAGCTTGATTGCGATTCCTTCTTTCCCGAGTTTCGCTTCTGTGATGACTGTACCATCGACGAGGTCGGAATGTTTCACATCGACAAAGCTGATCTCTTTCATAACCGGATTGTTTTCTTCATCAAACAGCGGTCCGGACTTTCCGACAGCCTGTACCTCTTTTTTGCCGAAAGTCACATAATCGGTCATATCGGCAAATGCGATTTTCACATAGACTTGGAGAACATCCATCGCCTCAACGAATATCTCCCCTACCATCTCTTTTTTGATCCGCCTGATCTCATCGGCCACCTTTTCGTTTTTCAGAAGCCGGCAGCCTGTCACATGAGCGCTGGCAGGGGAGTAGCCTGCTTTTATCGCTGCTTGGGTGGCATTGAAGCTTTTCACATAATAGATGCAAAACAGCCGCTGCCGTTCATTCAGCCCTTCATTGCGGATGTCTGCTTTTCCTCTGCTCGTATCCTCCCCGTTTACAGCCTCTTTCCAGCGGTCACGGGTTTTCCAAACGCTGACTTTTTGATTTGAAACACCGAGTTCTCTTGCGATTGCGAGATTCGTAATGTTTCCCCCGTATTGTTGATAGAGACGAAAAGCTTCATCCCTTTTTGGATCCCTTTTCCTTGGCATTGTTCATCTTCACCGCCTCTCATTCCCGGAAACAGTAATATTTCATCGCTATATGAATCTTCCATTTAAGAACAGTATGTTTTATTATATTTTTTCTCTTTTCACTTATAGGTGGCAAACGTATGACAAAAGACAGATATATCGTTATGCCATACAATCGAGGGGCTTTTCGATTTGTTTCGCGATTTTCAGCTGTGCCCGTTTCACATTGGTTTGAACAGTAGACTTTTTGATGCCGAGCATGGCGGCAATCCGCTCATAGGAAAACTGTTCGACCTTATGTAAAATGAAGATTTCTTTTTCGCGTGCCGTAAGGGCAGACAGCGCGGTTTCAATCCGGGCTTTATCGTACGCTGACACTTCTTGAGCCGGTTCAAATGCAATCTGTTCTGAGAACGTGTCGATGATCAGCGGATCTTTCAGTAGCATCCGTTTATAAGCGTCTCGCCTGTCAATCGCCCTTCTGATTCCCGGCTCCCTTCCGTTTTCAAGCCAGTCGATCACATATTCCAAATCGGTCATCATGTTTCTGATCAGTTTTTTATCTTTCAATTGTTCAGCAGTCAGCCCTTGTTCATCCTGATAGGCCCGATACAGTTTTTTCGTGTTTTTCAGCGCTCTTTTATATTCGAAAAGCAAATCTTCCATTTTTTGTACCTCCGTTTTTTTGAAATAAAAAAGGACACCAATCAGCCGCACAGTAAGATGTGCATCTGATCAGCGTCCGCAGGCTTTCCGTCTTGGACAAATATTCAAGTTGTAGAGCTATAGCTTATAGCCGATTTCAAATTCGACCCTTGCGAGGTCTCCCTTTCTCGTTTCAATGACGGTTTTGCCGTGTTCAGGCGCCTCGGCCTGCCAAGCTGTGCCGTTCATTCCATCAAGAACGATCACTGTCACCTTTCCTTTTTTAAGGCGGCTTGCAACCGTCGTATCGTGGATATCTTGTATCTTTGCCGGATGGTTCATCTATTTTCCTCCTCTTCAAATTCCGCGTTTGCGACGACTTTTTCTAAAATATTTATCAATTGATTCTCAACTGAATTAGAGCGAGCGGGCCGTTTTCGCTTCAAATAGGCAAGCGTGAGCTTCGCTGCGGTCAAAAGTTCGGGAGCCGCGGCGATTAAGCGGGCATTTTTTTCCTTGGAATATGCGCTGTAGTCGGCGACTTTGGCAATCACCCGCCCGCTGGAATAAGGAAACCGTTTCTTTTCGGCTTTACTGTAAGCTGAATAAATGTACAGGTCGCTATTTGTTCTGACAACGCGCCATGGTGACGGGCTGTACGTCGCACTTTCGTTCTTCACGTTTGTCTTCCTCACTTTCCGTCTTCTTCGTGCCATCGTTTCATTTGTGCATCTCTTTTTGCCGCTGTCCAGATGATGAGAATCATCGCTTTTAAACATTTAAGCACCTTGTTTCACCCTTGTTTTCATTTTTGCAATCAGTGCTTCCAGATGTTTGATCACATCCGTCAAATCGCCGCTTTCAGCGCGGCAGTTTGGACAAGCGCGGAAAATCGTTCCGATCCTTGCGTCCTGGTGGACTGATTTTCTCCCGTTACATAGCGGGCACATCAAACCATCCCCCCCAGTCTATGATTGATGCCGAAAGAGCTCCCGTTCAGGACGACGAGAAAGTCCTGGCACATTTCAACCAGCCTCGTTCCGAGCGCTTCGTCTATGCTGACAATTTCTTCAACGCTTAGCTCGCTGGACAGCATGATCGGCTTATGGTTCAAATACCTGTAATTGACGACAGCATATGTCTGTTCGATCTGCCATTCCGTCGCCCGCGGCCTGCCTCCCACCGGTTTAAACAGGTCATCGAGAAACAGCACCTCGACTCGCTTCATCCGGTTCAGCTTATCCTCAAGCAATGAGAAATCCTGTTTTAAATCGTTGAATCCTTCGACAAAAGGAAAATAAAGGACGGGTACGAAATGCTTCCTCATCAGCTCATTGGCGGCGGCCGTCAGCAAATGCGTCTTCCCTGAACCGGGTCGTCCCAAGAGCGCGATGCTGTTTTTGCGGCTTTCCCGGATGTCCCGGTAAGCTTGTACATATTCAACGGCGCATTCATACGCCTCTTTTACAGATTGGTGTTTTCCTTTCGTCTTGAACTGAGCAAAATTTAAGTTTTTAAATTGTTCGGTGATTTCGCTCGATTTCAACAGCTTTTGCGCTTTCCACCATTCGCGGCAGGCGCATGATACCCATACTTCCATCGTTCCGCGCCGTTCGATAAATCCGAGTTCATCTTTGCATTTCGGACAGTCATACCGTTTTGCGGCGGATTCTTCCGGTTTGTCCCCCTGTGATAGACAGCTCCTGTTTCTCAGTTCGTCCATGATCTCTTCGATTGTTCTTTTGGACATTGTTCTCCCTCCTGACAGTTGTTTTCTCTTCCGCTTCAGCCAGCCGGCCGATTATATATTTTTCACAGTAGCTGAAGACCTTGATCGTTTCATTGCGGCTTCGGCGCCGCGCCTCATACTCTTCAAAGCATTGTTCAAGCCATTTGATTGTTTGCGGAATAGACACTCCGCGGGCGACAATCCGGGCGATGGCCTGGTAGTCTTTTGACGAGGGATGGACAGGCTTTCCTTCCTGCAAAGACCTAAGGGCGGCAAATCGGTCTGCTATTGTTTTTATGGAAGTCATATTATGTTTTGTGTTGATTTGTGTGATATCTTTATTGGATTGGACAAGGATGTCCGCACGGCCAGTCTCTTCTGTCCGAACAGAACTGCCTGACCGGACATGGCTGGCATAGGCAAATTTCTTTGAATGTCTGACTGACAAAATCATTCCGTAAGGCGCTCTTGTGACTGCAATGTAGCCGTTTCGTTCGAGAAGAGCGAGCCATCTTCTAACCGTTTTTTCGTTGACGCCGAATTGAAGAGCCAATTCTGCGGCTTTCAGCGGTTTGTTGCCGAGCACGATGCCCCATGTCATCCCATCGCGTTCGATTTCCTTAGTTGTTGAACTGATGCACCATAAAAACAGCCAAATGGCATTGCCTATTTTCTCGTAGTGCACAGGTGTTAAAATCCCTGAGTAAACGGAAAAGGGATAGCTTTGATCGAGCGGACGGGACATTCATCTTCCCCCTTCCTTCTGCCTTCTGCGGTTCAGTCTGAGATACCGTTCGTATTGGCCTTTACGATCGAATTGGAATACAGGCTTTCCGTCTTTCGTAAAAGCGATGAATCCCCCGGCTTCGCCGAGCCGCCATTGATCAAAACGGTCTGAGCTGTAGGAAATCACAATTTTACCCATTCTGCCTCCTTGTGGATATCCGGCGGGTCCGCCATGTCTTCGCATTTGCTCTCTGTCGGCTTCCTTTGGATAGCCGTGCGTTCGAATGTGTGTGACCATCGGATGTTCAAGATTCATGACATCGCCTTCTTTCATACAGAGTTCCGTTGATACAATATGTATCCAAACAGACCTGAAAAAGATCGGGAAACAGCAATCGATCAGGCACTGAGTAAAGCGTTTCGAATTTCAGCATCGTTTCTCTGCCGGGATTGCGTGTTCCCCTTTCGATTTTGCGAACATAAACCTCGGAGAGTCCAAGCCTTTCCGACACTTGCTTTTGGGTCCATCCCCTCTTACAACGCTCTTCGATCAACCGTTTTCGCACATGTTCTCACTCCCTGTTTTTGATACAATACGTATCTGATGATTTGATTATATATGATACACTTCTTATCATCAATACTTTTTTGATACTTTTTTTATCATATGTTTATTTCGATACATTTTGTATCTATAATAGAGATAAACATGCCGAATTGAGGAAGAGAGGTCATTCTATGTTAGGCGGCAGACTGAAGAGCCTGAGAGGAAAACGGACACAGGAAGAAGTTGCAAAGCAGATCGGTGTATCGCGGGCCCGCTACTCCCATTACGAAAACGGAAGAAGCGAGCCGGACTATGAAACATTAAAAAAACTCGCCGATTACTATAAAGTGACGATTGACTATCTGTTGACAGGAACGGAAAAGAAAAAAACGATTGAAGACGAAATCGCAGATCCGGATCTGCAAATTGCATACCGAGACATGCAGGAATTTTCCCCCGAAAGCAGACAGCAGGCCATCGAGTTCATTCAATACTTAAAAGAAAAAGAGAAAAAACGAAAGCCCGGAAATAAACAAAACGGATAAAAAAGGAATTTTTATTAAACATTACCTGATGAGCGCCGATTTAATAGTTAAGACGATAAAAAAGGGAAAGATTTGCTAAAGAGGCTGCTCATCGTATATGATAGATCTGCATGAAAACATGACAGCCCCTTTGACGGGCTTTTCTTTCCCGCTAAAAACAGAACATTTGTTCGAAAGGGTGTCTCGTATTGAAGTTTTACTTATCTCACCTAGAAGAATACGTCAAAAATATGTATCAAAAGTTTGGTTTTTTTGAACCCCACCACATTGATATGAATCGCATAGCCGCTCATTTTAACATTTGGATTCACTATGAAAATGTCAACAGCATGATGATTAAGCATGACGGCATGTACAGCATCATTCTCAACAGCAGCCTTTCAAAGGAAAAGCAGTGGGAGGATTTTGCCCATGAGTTATGCCACGTATTAAAGCACGCGGGAAACCAGCTTTATATGAATCAGATGTTCAGGGAGCTGCAGGAATTCCAGGCCAATCAATTTATGTACCATTTTTGCGTCCCTACTTTTATGCTTTTAAAAATGGATTTTCCCCAGCTGCGATGCCAAGCCGCTAAAATGATCGCCGACCTCTTTAAAGTCACGGAATCGTTCGCTGTCAAACGGATCGAGCTCTTTGAAAAACGGCAAGCCGGGATCCAGTTTCATGAGGCATGGATGGCGAGCCTTTCCCAAGAGAGCGAATCAGCGAATGCTGCTCGCCTTAAAGAAGAAGACGAACTTGCACGCTACCGCCGGGAAACCCGCCGCCCGTACACAACGGCAAACGGCGTCGGCAAAATGGTCGCGGCAGAAAGCCGGCCGGCGTATATGCTGAGAAAATAAAAAACAGCCGGCTCAGCTCCCGGCTGCACTCGGCCCATATGCGATGCGGGCTCCTGCCTTCAAAGCTTTGACATAGCGGGAAAACACCTCATTTTGAGACGTTCGCCTGCCCTTTAATGTGAATTGCTCAAACATCGCCTTCCGCTGGGCAGTGCTGATTTCAAATTGCACGCTTAACCCTGTTTGGCAGCGATTGTTGATGCTTGCAGGGTTTGTACCTGAAAGATATCCTCTTTCAGCCGCCAGCTCCGCAGAAAATCCGTGCTTCTCCAATGTCTCCGCAAACAACAAGGCGCGCCTTCGATCTGTCCCCCCGATGAGCGTATGCCGGCGGAAAGGCTCGTCATATCCGTGGAACGCCAGTATGTATCGATGTCCTGCAGCCATTCGCACGGCAAGCGGGCAGTCAAAATGGGCGCTTGTCACATGAAGACTCTTATTGCCGCGCCTTTTCAATCCTTCCAATAAATAAACCGAAGAACCCGCTGCAAAAGCCCTGACAATTTCACTGATGCCCGGTTCGATCCCGCCCCCGTGGGGAGCCATCACAAGCAGTGCGCTCCCTGCATCCCGCGCAGCCACCGAATAATCGGTTCCTTCTATTTCATTTTCTGCCATCTCTGTAAAGCTGCCGTATTGGTCAGTTAAAGCCTGCTTCATCTCTTGATTTTTTGCACCTGCCTGTCCTGTTTTTATGTAGTGTACCGGGAGTCGCAGCGGTTGTAAATATGTTCCCTCTAGGAAAATAAAAATCTCTTTATGAGATTTAAAAGATTAAAGCAATTGAACCAAAATCGAAAATCACCTAAGGCACGAAAATAATTCTTCTAGTAAACACGTCGGTTTTAGAACAAGCAAATACGAAATATGATTAACAAAGTAAGGTTGCCGGCTGGCAGCCTTTTTTATTTGGGATCCTATCCTCTTTGCAGCCCTAATGAAAACGCTCCAAATATGATATATGGTAATTAATTAGGTCTCGAAAAACCCATAAGGAATTTTTCAGAACGCTCTCTCCACTCCCCCCTTCCACACAAACTTTAACCCCAAAATCTCATTAATAACTCACAACCGGATATTTTTCTGATATCATGAATATACACTGCATGATTAGGAATGAATGTTTAATGATTAAAAAAACTCTCGGTACCATGCTCGCAGTGACTCTGATCTTTCTGTTGATCCTCACTGTGTTTACGCTCTTATTCGGGTCTTATTATTTCGGCGTCGCCGGTTTTTTCGCGATTTTCGGCGTGACATACGAATCGCCCTGGTCGCTCTTCTGGTATATCCTTTTATCCTTTGGCCTCGGCGCGCTGTTTGAAATCCCGGAAAAGATTTTGAGCTTTATGATCGGTCATAAAGCTGTGACCTTTATGATCGAATGTTTTTTTACGTGGCTTGCCATCCATCTCACTGATGAATTGATGGACAGCATCACCATCCCGCTGGATGTGGAAATCATCGCCTGTCTGTTTTTATTCGTCATTCAGCTGGCATTTGAAGACAACAAAGAAAGAAACCGGACATACGAGGATTGAGAAACATTCGCGAAGGGAGAATAGAACTGTGACGTTTATCATTTTAATGGCCGGATTGTTTCTTTTTATTCAACTCAAAAAACCGTTCCGCAAGAAAATCTTCGGCTCCGTTTTTTTGGCCGTTTATTTAACGGTGCTCGCACTCTATACCATCAATTCCACTTTTGTTCACCTCATATCTGACAGCCTTTTGTCGATCTTGGCAGTGATCGCTGTGGCGCCGCTGCTTGCCGGCTTTCTGAAGCCTTCAGCGGATTCCCGGTGAACCGAATATGGACAAATCGTCCTTTTTCTAAAATAGGCCTTCAAAAAAGGTCTTTTTTTTCGTTAAAATTATATAGACCGATCAGTATAAAATCATAAGGGAATGATAGGATGGCAGAAAAAATGAGCAGCCGCGACAAAATATTGCGGGCGGCTTCACGATTGTTCCGCAAACAAGGCTACCATGCCACAGGTCTGAGCCAAATCACAGCCGAAAGCGGAGCGCCGCGGGGATCGCTTTATTATTATTTTCCCGGCGGCAAAGAAGAACTGGCGCAAGAGGCGATTCAATTAACCGGGGAAAGAATCAAAGCGTATATATTGTCAGCGATCAGCCGAGAAGCTGATCCTGTCAAGGCGTTTCAATCTTATATCCAGATGATGGCTGACGGAATCGAGGAATACATCATGGAAGAAAACGATGATATTCCAATCGTATCCGTCGCCGCAGAAACGTGGTCGTTCAGCGAAAGGCTCCGCCAAACTTGTGAACAGGTTTATCAAGACTGGCAGCTTGTCTATCAGGATAAACTGCTCCAGTCAGGCTACGCGCCGGAAACGGCCGAGACGCTGAGCGTCGCGATACAGGCGATGATTGAGGGTGCGTATGTGCTCTCAGTGACGAAAAAAAACGGTCGGCCCCTCAGTGCAGCCGCCGAACAAATTCCTTTTTTACTAAAACGATCATAAAGGGTGGGAAATGCAAATGGAACATGCTAAAAAAGGCTCCTTCATGATTATCGCCATTTTAATCGTCGGAAATTTTCTCGCTCTGATTAATGAGACGGTTATGAATGTGGCTTTGCCGAAGATCATCGACGATTTCGGCATTTCAGCGAATACGGCTCAGTGGCTGTCAACCGGATATATGCTCATGATCGGCATCGCTGTGCCGATTACCGCGTTTTTAATGCAGCGCTTTACGACAAGGCAGTTGTTTCTGTCTGCGATGACATTGTTTACAGCGGGAACCTTTCTGGCCGGAATCGCTCCGGTCTTCCCGCTCGTTCTCGCCGGACGGATCATCCAAGGCTCAGGTACAGGTTTGATACTGCCGCTTGTGATGAATGTGATATTGACTTTGATTCCGCCGCAAAAACGCGGAACGATGACCGGAATCCTCACGCTCGTTATTTTATTTGCCCCGGCGATCGGTCCGGTCATCTCAGGCTATATTGTCGAGCATTATTCATGGCGCGTTGTTTTCTTCATGATGCTGCCAGTATCGGTTTTCATGATTTTTTATGCGGCGTTCCGCCTGAAAAATGTAACCGAACTGACGTATCCGAAAATTGACATATTATCTATTCTTTTATCGACTGTCGGGTTTGGCGGAATCGTTTTCGGCTTCAGCAACGCCGGGGAAGCTGCAGGCTGGAGCAGTCCGAAAGTGATCATCGGACTGGCAGCCGGTGTCATCGGATTAATATTGTTCGTCATGCGCCAGCTCAAATTGAAAGTGCCGATGCTTGATATGAGGCCGTTTCAGTCAAAAATATTTTCCGTCTCGGTTATCCTGATGTGGATCGTGATGATGCTGCAGTTTTCGATGATGCTGATTTTGCCGCTTTACTTCCAGATGGCGCTTGAGCTGTCACCGCTTTATACAGGCATTCTTATGCTGCCGGGCGGCCTTGTCCTGGCGATGACATCTCTTGTTGCAGGACGCCTGTTTGATAAGCTTGGCTTTAAACCGCTGTTGATCACCGGGTTGATCATTGTGATTGCCGTCCTTTCGCTGTTTACGAATATTTCAAGCGATACGCCGATGGCGGCGGGAATGATGCTGTACGCCGGCTTCACACTCGGCGTCGGGTTAACGATGGCTCCGATCATGACGCTCGGTTTAAACCAGGTGCCCAAACCGCTGTACCCGCATGGCTCGGCGATTATGAATACGGTCAATCAAGTGTCAGGGGCCATCGGTCCGGCATTGTACACGACAATTCTGACGACCGTTTCGAATCGCTTTATCGCGCATTCTTCAGGAGCCAGCCGTCAGGAGCTGCACATGCAAGGTATGACAGAAGGCGTTCATATGGTTTATTTCGTAGCTATCGTCTTTGCAGCAGCTGCTCTTGTGATTTCGGTTTTTGTGAAAAGCAGTCGCGGGGAACATCATCCAGCATAAACATCGATCCATCAAAAAAATGCAGGAGGCATGAAGCGCCTCCTGCATTTTTTGATATTAGTTTAAAATTTTGACCTTTACGGTTTTGACGCCCCAATTGAAAGCGTCTTTTTTATCTGGAATAAATACGTCTATTTTATGGCCTTTAATGGCGCCTCCGGTGTCTTCAGCCGTCGCTTCGCCGTAGCCTTCCACATATACTTTCGTACCGAGCGGAATCACGCTTGGATCAACCGCGATGACTTTAGCGTCACGGTTCGCATTCAGGTCGACTCCCGTTTTTGTGATGCCTGAAATGCCCCCGTCATTTGCCGTATACGCAGTTGCTGTCACTGTGATTTCCTTTTGCACGTTGACAGGCTGATCGTTTTGTTTTTGCGCGGACTCTTGTTTCACAGGCGCTGCAGCAGCAGCCTCTCCTGCTTCTCCATTTATCGCAATCGTTTGCCCTGCAATAATCAGGTCCGACTTCAGATTGTTCCGTTTTTGAAGATCGCTTACAGTTACACCGAACTCTTTTGCGATTTTTGAGAGCGTGTCCCCTGGCTGAACGGTGTACTGCTTTTCTTCAGATTTTTCTTCTTGAGAAGAAATGTTCAGCTTTTGACCCGGTAAAATCAGATCTGATGAAAGCTGATTCCATTTTTTTAAGTCCTTGAGGTTCATTCCGTAGTTTTGAGAAATCCCCCAGAGCGTGTCTCCTTTTTGAACTTCGATTTCTTTTGCTGAGGCAGTCGCTCCGAATGCAGTCGCCGACATAGCTGCGGCTGCAGCCAAGGACATGATTGTCTTCTTCATAAGTTAAATCCTCCCTTGTTAGCCCTTTTGAAACTAACAGGGAAAATCGTAACACAGCAAAATGTCACCGCTATGACAGATTGATGCGAATTTCGTTACAGTTTTTTTACTGATAAAGTTTGATTTTATGTAAAATTCTGATTTTCAACAACATGATTCCTTTATGTTTCAGACGTCCTCTTTCCTGCTCTTGACGCTGGTTCAAGCTGGAATTCTTTTTCAGTATAAGATGTTTTTTCAACATGAAGCTTTTGTGTTTATGAGAAGAGAAATTCGGGAAAACGAATCAATAGACGTAATTTATTTTCCTAAACATATAACCCCAGTCGCTTTTATGTCGTCATATATTAGAAAACAGCGGAGGAAAATTTTTCTCGCAAATCTCTTGTAATCCATCTGTAATTATTGTAACATTTGTAACATAAGAGATATATTTAAGGAGAGAGGAACATGAAAAAGTTAATCGTTTGTTTATTAGCTGTTTTACTCATCTTACCTGCCGGAGCATCTCTCGCAGCGAAAAACCAAACATCAGGGAATTTAACAAATAAACAAGTCATGCAAATGACTTTGCAGGCACGGGAGCACTTTTGGAATACGATGAGCGGCCACAATCCAAAAGCGAAAAACTCAACTTGCCAAACCAAAACATTTGAATACCGCGGTCTTCCATATACGTATATGTGCAGTGAATTCAGCACAAAAGCAAAGTTAACAGATTACTTGGCACCGGTTTTCACAAAAGACGCCATTAAAAAAGGATTTGAAAAATACAACATTATGTCTTATAAAGGAAAAATGGCCGTTCCTGTCGGCGATGGGGACAACCTCTTAGGATGGGACAAAGCAACAATCAAACTGATTTCTCAAAAAAACAATACCCGCACCTATGAATTTTCCGTACCGGCATTGGATGGATCAGTGACTGCGAAAAGAAAGATCACGTTTGTGAAAGAAGACAACAAATGGAAAATCAATCAGCTCGATGCTGCCATCTAAACGAAAAAAGCTAATGTCTAAAAACGGACATTAGCTTTTTTCCGTCAAACGGTCAGCTCAACGATGTTACCGTCAGGATCCAGGATGACGCTTTCATAATACCCGTCACCCGTGACGCGCGGCTTTCCGGCAACCTGGTATCCTTCCTTTTCAAAGCGGCTCGTCATCTCGTCAACCTCTTGCCGCGACCCTAAGGAAAACGCCATATGTGCATAGCCGGAAGCGTTTTCCTCTCCTTTTGCAAGGTCGGGACGTCTCATCAGCTCAAGCCGTGTTCCCGATTCAAACTGAATGAAATAGGATTCGAAATGCTTTTTCGGATTGACGTATTTTTCATTCGCCTTTCCGTGAAAAAACCGGGTATAAAAGTCTTTCATTTCCTCTAAATTGTTCGTCCATATAGCGATGTGTTCGATTTTCATAAAATCTCCCTCCCATTTCATCATACCATATAGACCCTCTGCCTTTTTTTACACCTTTTTAAATTGATAAGTATTCATAAAAATCCCGATGCAGATCATGAAGGCGCCGATCAGGATGCTGATTGTGACCGGTTCATGCAGCTGCAGCCAGCCGAATAAAAGGCCTAATACGGGAACAAACATTAAAGCCATCGATGCTTTTGACGCTTCGATTTGATTCAGGATCCAAAACCAAATGACGAACGTCAAAGCCGTAGAGAATAAACCGTTAAATAAAAGAGATAAGATCGCTTCATTTGACCAGTGAATCGGCCGGGACGGTTCCAGTATAAAAGAGAAGATCAATAACATCACCGCCCCTGTGAGAAGCTGCCATGCATTCATATGAATCATATCTGTATCTTTAAATTTCAGTTTGCTGTATACATTGGCGATGCCCCAGCTGAGCGCTGCGATTAAAACACAAAGCTCTCCAAATATGACATTTTGATCAACATGCAGAATCCCTCCTCCTAATATAAACAAAAGACCGATCAACCCGGAAAATAAACCGAGCATTTTATACACATTGATTTTCTCGTTTAATTTAAAATGACTGATGACAGTGACAAAAATCGGCATGGTATACACCAATACAGACGTTTTTCCCGAATCGACAAACTGCATGCCGTAAGTTAACACCCCCATATAACCTAAACCCATCAATAAACTCATCACCAGATAATGCTTGATATTCTCCTTTCCTATTGAACGCTTCCTTCCTTTGATCAAGAGAATTACAAACAAAGGAACGGCTCCAATGAACAGCCGCAGTGCCGAAAATAAAACAGGGGGAATGTCAGTGATTGCGATTTTCATCGTCACCCAGGTATACCCCCAAATAAGTGTTACAGAGATGATCCCCAACAGTACTTTAAACATAAACCGTCACCTTTCTTCTTTGTTTCATGTACAGCATATGCTATATTGGATGATAACTGAAATACATTTTTATTATCGGAGGTATAACCATTTGGTTATGAACATGAACAGCCTTCACATCTTTGTGAAAGTCGCGGAGACACTAAATATGACAGAAGCCGCCAACGAGCTGTATATTTCACAGCCGGCCGTGAGCAAAGCCATAAAAACCATGGAAACGTCGCTCGGGGTCAAATTGTTGATTCGGGATAAACAGAACAAGTTAAAGCTTACTGACGCGGGAATGGAAATCGCCGTACTGGCCAGACAGATGATTGTGATTGAAAACAAAATATACCAAGTGGCCGATCAAGAAAATCATCTACTCAGGGGGAAAGTCAAAGTTGGCTCGTTCCCCGCCGTCTCAGCGAATATTTTGCCGCAGGCTATCGCCTCCTTCAGGTCAAAGTATCCGCTCGTACAAATCGAGCTGGTCGAAGGAACCTCCGACCAAATCAAGCAATGGGTCGAAACACGCCTGGTTGATTTAGGCATCGTCGCCTCTCCCTTTGACGGTTTCGAAAGTCAAGTATTGTTTCAAGACCGGATGGCGGCCGTCATCCCTGAGCAATATCATCACTTAAAAGACGCACCTTTCATTGATCTGAAAAAACATCAAAATGAATTGATCTTTTGCAAGGGCGGGCACGAAGTCGCGGTATCTCAAATCTTTCAAAAACACCGCCTCGAATTAAAAGAAAATCTGACTGTGCAAAACGCGGAAACATTGGTCAATATGGTCAATAACAACTTGGGGATCGGCTTGATTTCTAACTTTTCGCTTTCCTCCGTATCCCATCGGTTGATCAAAAAAGACATCTCTCCTCAAATTATCCGCGAGGTCGGCATGATTACACCCTCATTTGAAGAAGCAACACCGGCGGCTGCCGAGTTTATGAAAATGATCATCGAGTCGGAAACGGTTCGATCATTTTCGTAAACAGAAAACGCCTCAGCACCGATCAAAGGGCTGAGGCGTTTTTTAAAAAATGCTCATCAATCATGGAAATTCGTTCCGTCCGTCGTTTCTTTAACAATTCCGGCGCGGATGACGAAATCTCCGAAATGTTCTCCTTCATTGCGTTCTTTCGCATAGCGCGGAAGAATGTCGCGAAGTTCTTTTAAAATTTCTTCTTCACCGATGTTTTCCCGGTACATTTTACTTAGACGGCTGCCGTCAAAAGCGGCGCCGAGGTACATGTTGTACTTGCCAGGGGCTTTTCCGATGAAGCCGATTTCGCCGAGCGCATGGCGGGCGCAGCCGTTCGGGCATCCCGTCATGCGGATGGTAATCTCTTCATTCTTCAAGCCGTTTTCTTCAATGATTTCATCAATTTTGTCAATCAGCTTTGGCAAATATCGTTCCGCTTCGGCCATCGCCAATCCGCACGTCGGCAGTGCGACGCATGCGATCGAGCTGCGGCGGAGCGCTGTATAATGCCTGCCGTCAGTCAAACCAAACTGTTCGATCAGTTCGCTGATCTTTTTCTTCTTTTGGCTTGTGACATTGGCAATGATCAAGTTTTGATTGGCTGTGAGGCGGATATCGCCGGTATGAACTTTGGCGATCTCCCTTAAGCCGGTCATCAGCTTGTAATCATCATAATCAGTGACGCGGCCGCCCTCAACAAACATTGTAAAGTGCCATCTTCCGTTTACACCCTTTACCCAGCCGTAGCGGTCGCCGTTATGCTCGAAATGATACGGCTTTGCTTCAGCGAGGCTCCAGCCGAGGCGGTTTTCCAGCTCGTTTTTGATCGTTTCCAAGCCGAGGCGGTCAATTGTGTACTTGAAGCGGGCATTTTTGCGAACCGAGCGGTTTCCGTAGTCCCGCTGAATCGTAATCGTTTTTTCGGCGACATCATATAACTGATCAGGCTTGCAGAAGCCAATGACTTTGGCAAGCTGCGGATACGTTGCTTTGTCTCCATGGGTCATGCCCATGCCGCCGCCGATCGCGACGTTGAAGCCGATGAGTTTGTCATCCTCCACAATCGCGATAAACCCAAGATCCTGGGAAAATACGTCGATATCATTTGACGGCGGAACGGCGATGCCGATTTTGAATTTCCGCGGCAGATACAGCGGTCCGTACATCGGTTCGACTTCTTCCGCATCAGGCGTGCCGGCCACTTTTTCTTCATCAAGCCAGATTTCATGATACGCACGTGTGCGCGGCAGGAGGTCATCACTCAGCTTTTTCGACCATTCATACACTTCTCTGTGGATTTCTGATTGATACGGATTGGAAGCGCACATGACGTTCCGGTTAACATCCCCGCATGCTGCAATCGTATCCAGCATGGCTGAATGGATCGATTGAATCGTTTTTTTCATGTTCCATTTTAAAATGCCGTGCATTTGGAAGGTTTCCCGGGTTGTCAGCTTCAATGTGCCATTTCCGTATTTCCGGGCAAGCTCATCCATGACAAGCCACTGCTCAGGCGTTGCGACACCGCCCGGCATCCGGACGCGCAGCATGAACTGATACGCCGGCTCAAGCTTTTGCTTTTGACGCTCATTGCGGAGATCGCGGTCATCCTGCAAATAGCTGCCATGATGCTTCATCAGACGGTTGTCGTCATCGGAAATTCCGGCTGAAAGCGGCTCAAGCATCGATTCCTTCAGGGTGCCGCGCAAATAGTTGCTTTCTTTCTTAATGCGTTCTACATCACTCGGCGGGCCTTCAGGCGCTTTTAATATTTCGTTCCCCATGTTGAAAAAGTCCCCTTTCAATCAAAATCAGTATACATCGCGCTGATAACGTTTTTGCTTTTTCATTTCTGCCAGATAGGCTTCAGCTTCCTCGCGGCTTTTGCCGCCTTCTTTTTCGATAATTTCAAGCAATGCGTTCTGAACATCTTTGGCCATGTTGTTCTTGTCGCCGCAAACGTAGAAAGTCGCTCCTTCTTCAAGCCACTCAAACAGTTCTTTGCTGTGCTCAAGCATGCGGTGCTGTACATATACTTTTTCTTCCGTATCCCGCGAGAACGCGACATCCATTTTTGTCAGCACGCCGTCACTCAGCCACTTTTGCCATTCTGTCTGATATAAGAAATCGGTGACGAAGTGCTGGTCGCCGAAGAACATCCACGATTTCCCCGGTGCTCCGGTTTCTTCGCGCTCCTGCATAAATGACCTAAACGGCGCAACACCTGTGCCCGGACCGACCATGATAATCGGAGCCTCCGGATTTTCCGGCAGCTTAAAGTTTTTATTCGGCTGAATAAAAACAGGCAGCGTGTCGCCAGGCTGAAGGCGTTCAGCACATAAAACCGAGCAGACCCCTTTTCGGTCTCTGCCGTGCGTATTGTAGCGGACAGCGCCGATCGTCAAATGCACCTCATCCGGATTTGCAGCGAAGCTTGATGCGATCGAATAAAGACGCGGCGGAATTTTTCGAAGAATCGAAACAAAATCCTGCGGAGCTACTGCGATCGGACCGAAATCCTGAACGAAATCAATCAGGTCGCGGCCTGCGATATATGCTTTTAATTGATCCGCGTTTTCCTGAGCGACAAGCTCGCGCAGCTTTTCATTTGCAATGAGTTCTGCCGCCTGCTGAATAAATTTTTTTGTCAGCACCGTAATTTCATAGTAAGAAGTCAACGCTTCTTTCAGGGAAAGGTTTTCCCCTTGATCAACCGTGACGGTAGCATTCGGATCCCATTTCAGCTCGGCCAGCAGCATGTTCACGAGTTCCGGGTCATTTTCCGGAAAAATGCCGAGCGCATCGCCAGGTTCATAAGTCAGGCCTGAGCCTTCGAGCGATAATTCAAGGTGGCGCGTTTCTTTATTTGATCCGCGGCCGTTTAAATTCAAATTTTCCAGCACTTCCGCTCTGAACGGATTTTTTCTCGAATATACCGTTTCTCCTCCTGCTGCTTGCGGTGCTGCCGTTTGAGCAGGTGCTGAGCTTGCGCCCTGTTCCTGTCCTTCGTTTAAGCTTGAGATGACACCCTCAAGCCATGCTGCAGCCGGTTCATCATAATCGAGATCGCAATCGACGCGCGGATGGAGCCTTGTGCCCCCCAGCTCACCAAGCCGCTGATCAAACTCTTTTCCGGTCTGGCAGAAAAATTCATACGACGTGTCGCCAAGAGCCAGCACAGAATAACGGAAATCATCGAGCTTCGGAGCCCGTCTGCCATGGAGAAATTCATGGAATGACAGCGCGTTGTCCGGCGGATCCCCTTCTCCGTGCGTGCTGACGACGATGAGAAGGTTTTTTAATTTTTTCAATTGGTTCGGCTTAAAATCGCTCATTGCAGAGACGGTAACTTGAAAGCCCCGTTCTGTAAGCGTCTTAGCCGCGTTTTCAGCAAGTCCCTGTGCATTTCCTGTCTGCGACCCGAATAAAATGGTCACTTCTTTGGAAACAGGCTGGGCCGGACTTGCAGCCGGAGCTTCCGCCGGCAATGTTTCAAGCGCCGCCGCGGCATCGGCGGTTTGCACAGCCGCCAGATAACCGCTCAGCCAGGCTTTTTGTGATGCCGTCAAAGTTGGCAGAAGGCGGTTGAGGAGCTCTGCCTGCTCCTGGTTAAAAGGACTGTTCATTACCTGAAGTTGCAACGATATCCACCTCACTAAGGAATAAAAAAATTATGACTTGTTTGAAACGGAAAAGGATTACATTCATCATATAACCACTATTCCTATAAATCAAATCGGTTTTATTGACGCAAAACATCTGTCGATCACGGCTTTGCTGCAAAGAAATATTGTAAGCGCTCACTCACCACAACCCCTTTGCCGCTCGGCGTCAGCCTGCTTCAAACCAAACATTCCTAAAAAAGATTCTAATTTAAAGTTTACTGGAATACTCAACATTAGTAAAATATATATTAATTATCACAGCTATTAAAATTTTTAATAAAGGAGAGATTCGTGTGCATTATGATGCGCTGAAGACATTCGTTACCCTTGCAGAAGTCAAAAATTTCACAAAAACGGCCGAGCTTCTTCTCATGTCACAGCCGAGCGTGAGCATGCACATTAAAAATCTTGAAAAAGAGTTCCAGACGAAATTATTTGAACGCTCTCCGAAATATTTGAAAATCACGCCGACCGGTGAAATTTTATACGACCGCGCCAAACAAATGATCACCATATATGAACAAACGCGGCAGGACATTCTCGATCACCACAACTCGATCAAAGGCGAGCTGAAAATCGGTGCAAGCTTCACAATCGGCGAATACATTTTGCCATCGCTCTTGTTCGACCTTCAAAAAGAATATCCTGAGCTCGAACTCAAGGCGGTCATTGGAAACACGGAAGAAATCGTGCAGTCCGTCCGCCTGTACAAAGTGGACATCGGCTTGATCGAAGGCCAGACAAATGAAAAAGAGCTTTCTGTCCACGCCTTTATGCAGGACGAATTGTTTATCACCGCTTCAAGTAATCACCCGCTTGCCGCCAAACAGGACGTGACAATGGCCGATCTGCAAAATCAAACATGGGTAACACGCGAAGTCGGCTCAGGTACACGCGAATACTTAAACCATGTCATCCGTTCAAACGGTTTGAAAGTCAAGTCGTTTCTGACGATCAGCAGCAACCAGGGGATCAAAGAAACGCTCATGACAGGCATCGGCCTGTCACTCCTGTCTGAAAGCGTCATTGAAAGAGACGTGCAGCATGGAAACCTTTCCGTGATCCGGCTGAAAAATCAAACCTTTACCAGGACGCTTTCATATATATATTCACCCGTCATGCAAGACAAAAAAAATGTAAAAACCTTTATTAACGCTTTGAACCAAAGAACAGCTTCGGAATGATGATCCGTTCTTCCTGCCCGCTTCACGAAATGTTTGTTTTCGTTTGTCCAATGTGTGAATCATCACTGGAAACGATTGACTGCCGGCTGGAGATGCCATATCCTGGAACTATCACATAGGAAAAGAGATGATGGTTATGAAGTGGTTAAGTAAAAGTTTAGTTGCTTCATCATTACTGGCAGGTATGCTTGCTGTTTCGGGAAGTCCCATGCATGTACAAGCCCAGGAACTCTCTAAAACTGAAAGTCTCTCTTCTCACGCATCTGCACAAGGAATCTTCGCCCCTCAGGCGATCGTCATCAACAGGCCGATGAAAGTCGGACAGGAAGATCAATACGTCGGCATTTCAAACGTGTCCTACAGCGGCAGCGCCATTACCGTCAGCGTCACCTCGGACCGCGTGTACGTAAAAGCCGTCAGCCCAGGCAAAGCGACATTTTCGTATCTCAATTCATTGGGACAGCTGGTCATCAACAATATTACGGTCACCCGATAACACTTAAATCCGCGGGAGAAATCTGCTTCCCGCGGATGTTTGATCAGCTCCAACATTCACCGCGTCTATATAAAAACACCAATCACATAGAATTGGTGTTTTTGCTATCAACGTATTTGATGATCTTTGCCGGATTTCCGCCGACGATGGCATTGTCCGGGACATCTTTTGTCACGACGGCTCCGGAAGCTATCACTGCATTGTCGCCGACCTTGACGCCGGGATTGATGACCGCTCTGCCGCCAATCCAGACGTTACGTCCGATGATGACAGGTATCCCGTACTCCGCACCGCTTATCCTTTCGAACGGATCAAGCGGATGGGTCGCCGTATAAATATGAACGCCCGGTCCGAGCATACAATGATCGCCTATCCGGATTTCGCATACATCGAGGAAAACACAGTCAAAATTGGCGAAGAAATTTTCCCCGACATGTATATTAAAACCGTAATCACAGCGAAACACCGGTTCGATGTGGAGCGTTTCCCCTGTTGAACCAAACAGCTCTTTGATCAGCTTGGTCCTTTTATTGTCGTCGATTTCGTTCGAATGGTTGAATTCATTCGTAATGTTGCGCGCCTTGAGTCTGTCATGGCACAGCACCGGATCAGAAGCAAGATAAAGCTCTCCGTCCAGCATTTTTTGCTTTTCTGTTTTCATTGGTTTTTTAGTCTCCTTAACTGCATTTTGATATTGGCTACATCAATTGCAACACGAGATTGAACACTTTTACAATAAAATAGACATTGATGAGCAGCAAAAGCAAGATAACAGCCTTCCGCTTCTCATGTTTAATTTCATAAACGAATTTCCACATAAAAAAGATTGCTAAAAATACGATTAAAATACTATCAACACTTTTAAGTATCAGATCCATCCAATTCTGCTCCCTTTTGACTTCTATATAAGACAATATTTTCATAACGCGCGGCGTACTGCAAGACTCTTTCCCAGTTCTCAAAAAAAAAATCGAAAAACTGTTGACGAACCCATCTAATCTGCATATAATAGAACTTGTCAGCAAAACAAATACCCAGTGTTACATATCATGATTCCGTAGCTCAGCTGGGAGAGCGCTACCTTGACAGGGTAGAGGTCGCTGGTTCGAGCCCAGTCGGAATCATACCAACAAACCCTTGTATATCAAGGGTTTGTTTTTTTATGCATTACTTTAAATACGCCCTGATGAATTGAATTGTTGGCGAATTGTTGGCAAAAAACTTCTTTAATCAATGACATTGATGCTGCTGGAGCATGTCAGTTTGCTTCGAGAATTAGAAACTTACCACAATAGAGTGAAAAAAGCCGGTTCTTGATATGGCCCAAATAAAAGACACGGAACGTGTTATATGCGAGGCGATGGAATTCAACTCGGTTCTGATCATTAGTGTATACAGAGACGGTTTTATTGAAGAAGTAACAGGACATGTTAATTATATAGATGAAGTAAAACAGAGGCTGCTGCATGTGAAGTATTTAAAAGGGATACAAATTTTATGAATCTGTTTAATGTGATTTACGCAAAGTTTAAAATAAGACCAAGTAAATTTCTCCCCGAAAATTTGTCCAAATAATGTTATAATGAAGAAAAAGAAGGGTATGCAAACTATGGGAGATATTGTTTCAGCTTTTTTGGACAAGAGTCCACCTTGGTTTTTTATCATTTCTAGTATTATTCTAATTGTTATACTCATAATTATCGGTGTTTTTGTATATATTGCTGTAAAACGATTTGCTGATAATGCAAATAAAGAAAATAAGGTTATCAAGCTTTTAGAAGAAAGAGAAACACTTAAAATGAAAATCTGCACAATAAGCTACTTACAGAACAACTAACTGTCGCTATCTCCAATGCTAAAACCTTTGTCGAATTGTTAGTGTTAATACAAAAAAACCGATCAGGTTCGACTGGCGATGATGTACTACATGCCATCAATAAAATTTTGGAGGGACTTACCGCTGTCATTAAAACTGACATTGGCGAAATGCACAGATGCGGGTTTTGGATAAATGATGACACAGGTCTTAGGTTACTTTGTGGAAGTTCGGGCTTTCCTCTTGATTATCCGGGTAATAGAGTTTTAGATATAAATCACTCTATAGCTGGACGATGTTTTAGAAAATCAGAATCAATAAATATTGTTGATGTGACCAAAGATGCTGACTGGAAAGAATCAGATTCTTCTAATACATATAGCTCACTGATATGTATTCCAATAAGTGAATGGGGAGTTGTTACCATTGACGCAAAAAGAGAAATGAGTGATAATACGTTACAAATAGGACAACTTTATTGCTCTATTATAAGTGGCATTTTAGGTGAATATTACGAACTTGTACAAGATGAAGATATTGGTGACCAAAACCTTGACAGAGATTTCGATGATTTTGTTGATGAAGTTGCTGCTAATGTTGAATCTTAATCTAAGGAGTTGATTAAATTGAACAGCAAATATACACTCCAAAAAACAGCAATAACCAAGCTTTTTAATGACAATAAAATTTCAAAAGAAGATTTGGAACTGATGTTAGCAAAACTTGAAAGAGAAGCAGACTTGATAGATCAACAAAAGAACAAACGAAAAGAATTAATTAAAAAAGCTCGATATAGAATATTCGAACATGTTTAAAAACCCCTTCCACTTTAGAAGGGGTTTTTTATTTCTATTTTAATAAAGTTTTAAGCTTTGCTTTAGTGTCAGATCCATAAATGCCATCTGCAGACAACCCGTGCATTAACTGGAAACGTTTGACTGCGTTCGCCGTTTTCGGTCCGTAATAACCATCTATGCCGTTATTCTTCGCTCCTTTGTCTGGATAGAAATAGAGGGCAGCTAGAGCCTCTTGAATCTGTCGGACGCCTGTCCCTTTCATCAGTGGGCTTTTCACCTTATAGATGCCAGACGGCAGCGGGTAGGATGTTTTTTTGCCGTTAGAGGAAGGCTTTTTCTTTTTCGCTCCAATGGCTGCAAGGGCCTTTTCCGTTGCTGGACCGTAAATTCCATCCACCGCGATACCCGCTTTCTTTTGTAACGCTTTGACAGCTTGCACCGTTTCATTTTCGTAAGACCCATCAGCCCCGTATTTCGGCAGTGAGAAGCCAGCGGCAATCAAACGTTTCTGCAGCGCCTTGACCTGGGAACCGGACGCCCCTTTTTTCAGAATGGTCCCTGTGGATTTGCTTGACTGGCTCGTTGATGATGTTGTCTTTGACACCGTTTTATTTCCAAGCAGGGAATCGACTTTTTTCCTGAATGTCGTCAGCTGGCTGGAATCGCTCACCCACGGTGCCGGACAAATTTTGTTTGTTACATCGTAATGGCGGACGATTTTGTTAGTAGAAAGACCGTAACGCTTGCACAGGTCGGCAACCAATTCAGCGGCATTCTGAACCGTTTCACTGTGAATCATGCCGTCTTTTTCGACACACATTTCAACGCTGATTGACTTTGTGTTGGCGTTCGGTTTAAGAAAACTCACATAACAGCGGTTTTTATCATGTGCATGGTACGCGACTTCATTTTCAGGAATGATGTGCTGCGCTTCTTTACGGTCCACAAAATAATGAGCTGAAGCTTTGCGTTTAATGGCTATACATGTGCCATTGAAGTAATCCCTCTCATTCAATGCAGAAGCGCCCGGCGTCGCCGTATAGTGCATGACAATCCCTTTCACTCCTGCCAACTTCAGCCCTGGACGAGTATATTGATTGACTTTCACAAAGTTTTTCACGACTTTAACCATTTGAACTCCTCCAATTTTGTTTTAAATAAAAAAGGCTGCCAGCCGGCAACCTCATTTCGTTAATCCCTTTTGTTTCAAAGTCTCTTTCTGCAACTTTCCTTTGCTTGTGACATAGTTGTTTTTGAACCAAGCGACCAACGTCGTGACGATTGTAAAAATCGTGGAGCCGGCCAAATACAAAGCGTCGGCCAACGTATTGACCTGATCCTCGCTGATCGGCAAAGCTGATTTTCCAAACATGATCAATGTCTGGTTTACCAATGCAACAAAAAGAAGCACCGTCCTGATGACCGTGCCTTTGTCTAAGTTTTTCATATTGTGTTTACCTCCTTATTTCTGCAGTAGATTATAAAAAACAGCGATTGCGCCGCCAATGATGCCGGTGCTGACCGCTGTAATGATCGCGCCGGTGATACTGCGCTTGATCCAAGTTGTGTTTTCCTCGATCTTGTTCAGCTTTTCATTGATAGAGATAATCTGCTGATCATGGCGTTCAGAAGTTCTTTCCAGGGTGCTGACACGTTTCTCAAGCGTTTTTTGATCCGCCTTGATCTCTTTAATCTCTTTCTGAAAAACTTCGTATTCGTTTGTTTGCGACATCTCCCTTAATCCTCCCGTTCTCACATCGTTTTCACCTCCTCCGAGGCAAAATAAAAACACCGTTTTTTACGGCGTGATCTTACAAGAAATGAGTAACCACAAGGTTTTTAATTTTCACGTCTGTTTCTCCGTTATTGGTCAACATAAGTCGCGGAGAGGCAGCTAATAAATCAACCTTCTGAGCGTCTCGGTCATTATTTTCTAATACAATGACATCTTCATAACCCTTCAGGGTATAGTTGCTTGTTCCCGGGATGATGTAAGTCATGCGAACACTCAGATTCGTCTTTTCATAAAGATAAATCGCGAGTCCAAGCTGATGACCTGCCGATCGATTGAGGTTATGAAAGAAAAGGGAATTCAAAGTCAAAAGGAATTAGCTGAGTTGGTTGGTACTACAGAGGCAACAATAAGCAGATTTAAAACGAATAACAGATATGACATCACAACATTATTTATTATTAGTAGAGGATTAAACGTGCCTATAGAGTATGTTAAGGAGATTAAAGACGAACAGTAAACCATATAGTGCGGTAGGGCATGAAAAAGCGCATATAAAGAAAAAAGCCCGTCTCTGGTGAGCGGGCTATTATTCTATCATCGAGTACACAACTCATCTTTACATTCTTCTTTAGGTTCAGCATCCACGGTATATGACAATATTTCTTTATTTCCCGGATCATACAAACCTTCAAACTCTTTATCTCCGTTCGTATGTCCCTCTACTGTTATACCTCCCATTGGATTAATATAATAATCATCGGAAAAGTGGATATTATCAACATCTTTATAATTGGTTTTTAAAAACTTTTCCATATGATTCTGAGCTTCTTCAAATAAAGCAATCTCTTTTTCTTTTTGATCGTGCTGATGCTTCATAAAAAATCCCCCAACTGCTATAATTATTAAAATAAGGATAATTATGTACTTTTTCATTTGAAAATCAACCCTTTCTTATCCTATTTTACAAAAATAAAGAGGCGATGTATATGAGCGACAAGATAAAAGTTCCAAAAATAACAGATAAAACTTATTATACGCTAAGTCAAGAATCTTACAATCGCGATAGATTAGATAGTAAGTTAAAGACAGGGAAACCAATACAAACAGATCAAAAAACCTATTGGTTTGTCGAAAAGATTAAGAGAGACCATGATACAGGACTAGATGCCGTAGTTTTTTCCCAGGGCAAAAAAACTGAAGGTGGTAAGTGGGTAAAATCAGATAACCCTAAAAATGTCGTCGTAGCCTTCGCAGGAACTGATCCTAAAAGCCAATTCTTTCAAGATGTTGTTGACGCTGACGGCGGTAACGTTGTTATGGGTCTTGATCCGAAAAAGAAATCGCAATACATAATCGAAAAAGATGCGAAGGATACATCAAAAACAATAGGAAAATACAACGCAACCCCCTCACAAGACGCGATGCTTAGCACCGGTAAATACAAATTAATTACGAAAACGTCCCAAATCGGGCAAGCTGACGATCTGGTACGGGAAGTTAAACAAAAGTATAAAGGCACCTCGACGGTTATTTCAACAACCGGACACTCTCTTGGCGGCGCAGAGGCTGAATACAGCGCTGTGAACAATGATATATGCGCAGTCGCATTCAACAATCCTTCCGTCGTTAAATTGCATGCTGAAGAAAAGCAAAAGGAGATCCGAAGCGGCAAATATGACTCGTCTGTAAAAGCGATTGTCAATCCGGATGATATGACTGGTTCCGGCTGGTGGGATGAGTACGAACGACACGCAGGCAGAACAATATATACCAAAGACCCCTCTACTTCGCGTGTGGAACGACAAATACGACTAGATCCGAAGTATAACGGCGGTATATTTGGCACAGTGTTTAATGTCGCTGTAGACTACATTGCTACGACAGCAATGGGAATGCCGGATACACACGGACTCAACAAAGGCAACTTTACCTTCGACGAAAACGGCAATGTTCAAAATATAGAGGGCGATGAGCTCGTATACGATAAAAATTTAAAAGCAATGCTTCCACCGGAAGTTGCATCCGGAAGTGGCGCAATTAAAGTAACACCCGAAGTCGCTAAGCAGCTCGCGCAAAAAGTAAATGCGATGATCAACGATCTCCGGACGATGAAACGGGAAGCCGAAAACGCTTATCAGGAACACGACGCCGAGATCAACGATCTGAAACACGATACCTACCGTCAGGTCGGCCACGGTTTATACGACAAGCTGACACTCGAAGATGTAAACAATACGCTGAAAAACCTGGCGCAGTCGTTTGACAAAAAAGGCAATCCGCTCTTTTACGATGTTCATGCCGAAAAAGCGTACATCGCCTCATTAAAAAATACGATTTCAGATTTAGAAGACATCAGCGGGTACCTTGCGCAGATCGCAAAAGATTTTAAATCGAAAGATAAAATGCTGGCAAACTGGCTTAAGCTTTAGGAGATGACATAATGGAAAATTTCAATAAACTCGCCTCACTCAACAACTTAAACGGTGATCAAGAAGATACGCTCCTCATACGACGCAATCAGCTTCAAATGCTGAAAACGGGCATGAGAGTAACGGCCGCAACTAAGCTTGAAGGCATTAAAACGACACTAAGACCGAAGTTTAAAATAGACGATATACAAAAAGAAATGAACAGCGTTTATTCATCGCTTCTCTACAGCTTCGAAGGAAAAGCGCGGCAGGCGCTCGCTCAGCGAATCAGCCAAAGCGCCCAGCAGCTTATTGCGACAGAAAAGGACGGAGAGAGCTTTGTGAACGGATTTAAGACGAGATAGAGGCGCCAAAATAGGCGTCTTTTTTCGTTACATACCACTGACTGACCGTTGACTTATAGGATTGCTATCGCCTACCTTTACAGGGTAGAGGTCGCTGGTTCGAGCCCAGTCGGAATCATACCGAATCGAACGGCAGGAAAACGTTGATTTTCAACGGATTTTCTGCCGTTTTTGCGTTTGATTTTTTCCATTCTTACCTCTCATACTCTATATGTCTTCATTCAACAAAAAACAGTCGCTGATCGAAAGAGTTATGGTAAAATATTGTTTGTACAAAGTTCGGGCTCACTCAAGGGAAGTTGGCTCATCCCCTATGAAAGGGGGTGAGGCTTATGACAGCATACGAAACAATCTCGTTAATGATTGCTTTCGGCATGTTAATTGCCGTGTTGTCGAAGAAAGAAAAATAGACTTCCCTTGAGCCCTGGTAATGTTCAAAGGGAAGTCTATATTTAAAATGACTGAGCCAAGCCCTTGTTGGGCCGCTTTGTACAATCGACTCGACTGTTGGCGCAGTCGGGTCTTTTTTATTTTATGCATTTCTTTTAAAAAAATACACCTGAACGTTTGAGCGATACGTTGATGACGCACCTGTGGTCTTTTTATGATTTTGACAGTCTATCTTCAAATTCATATTACCAATTTCAACCCACTAAATCAACTAATAGTGTCATTCACCTCTCGGGATAAATGAAAATATTCGAGGGTAAACCGTGCTTCTTCTTCCAATGCTTTTGAACAACCACATTATTTTTTCATAATTCACAATATCCAAAATAATCCAAAGTAAGTCGAATTAATCACCTCCAACTCTTTAACATTCAGACGAAAAAATGACTTTTGTTTGATTGTTTTTTAAATATGGATATTTTCTGGGTTTTCCACTTTATTTCAGGACTACAAAACAAGTCCTTTGTCTGATTGAGAGAGACCGAACCCCTGCTAAAATAAAGTGCGTGTTGTTGGGAAATATTTCTCAAAGGGAGGACCGATTGTTAAAGGATATGGAGATTTGAAAGGAGAACAACTGTGGCTAAGACGATTATTTCTGGTTTCATTTTATTTTTTCTGCTTATTTTTTCGGGAGCTGAGCCAACATCAGCGGCTTTTTGGGATACAAAAGGAGACAACGTTATTCATGATCCTTCCATGATTAAAGAAGGAAATACATGGTATACATTCGGTACTGGTATCGGCAATGGAATCCGCGTCATCAAATCGACAGACGGAAAAACGTGGAGCCCAGCGCCAAGTATTTTTACAACTCCATTATCATGGTGGAAAAAGTTCGTGCCAAACCATGAAAAAAACCAATGGGCGCCTGATATCAGCTATTACAATGGTCGCTATTGGCTTTATTATGCGGTATCCGCGTTCGGCTCCAATACTTCGGCGATCGGACTGGCTTCAACAGACCGGATCTCTTCCGGAAATTGGCGCGACGACGGGCTTGTCACCCGGACGACGACCTCGAACAATTATAATGCGATCGACCCTGAGTTAGTCATTGATAAAGAAGGAAATCCGTGGCTGTCCTTCGGCTCGTTTTGGAGCGGCATCAAGCTGACAAAGCTTGATAAAAAAACGATGAAACCTACAGGGAAGGTTTATTCGATCGCAT
Organism: Bacillus sp. J41TS8; assembly: GCF_018333035.1. Classification (NCBI taxonomy): domain Bacteria; kingdom Bacillati; phylum Bacillota; class Bacilli; order Caryophanales; family Bacillaceae; genus Bacillus; species Bacillus sp. J41TS8. The sequence continues at coordinate 85,827 of NZ_BORF01000005.1, read as the reverse complement.
CAAGGCCGAGCCATGGCGGAGCGGTTGAAGCGCCGTCTATCACATATAAAAACGGCTACTATTATTTATTCGTTTCGTTCGATAAATGCTGTCAAGGTGTGAACAGCACGTATAAAATCGCTTACGGCCGCTCAACAAAAATCACGGGACCTTACTATGACAAAAGCGGCAAGAAAATGACGGAAGGCGGAGGCACAATCCTCGACTCCGGAAACGACCAATGGAAGGGCCCGGGCGGCGCAGATATCGTGAACGGCAACATCATCGTCAGACATGGTTATGATGCGCTTGACAATGGAGCGCCTAAGCTGCTGATTAATGATTTATACTGGGATTCCAAAGGCTGGCCGAGGTATTAGCTTTTAAACCGAGCAGAAAAATATCTGCTCGGTTTTTTCTGTTGTTTTAGCAGTCCAGCTTTGCAAGAGCTCCATCCAAAAAAATGTTTAATCTTCCATATCTTCAAAGTATCGATCATTTTGATCAACTTTTTTGATAAATCCCTCTATAGAGTCAGCTATTTTTTTATCAAAAAAGAATACCGATGACTTATCGGTATCATTTAAATCAAGCGTTAAATATACACCTTCATTTACCTCATAAAAAACAAGCCTGTCTTCATCTTCATATATATCATCTAAATCAGGGTCAAATTCGTAAATATCTTCCCTTAAAGTGATATCTGTGATAGTAGCGGGATCTAAAAATCTGTTTATTGCACTTTTATTCCCTCTTATAAACCCGTACCCAATTTCTAAATAAAATTCTCTGAGTTCTTTAGGAAATCGAAAACCAAGTCTATCTTCCGCTTTTATTAGATCGTTTTCTTTTAGCTCATAAAACTCATGATGACTATTTTTTATAAAATTAAATTTGTTCAGCCTCATGAACCTCCTTATAGATGGCATCAGAAACGATTAATTTTCTTCCTGACAAACAACGTTCATACCTTGCTGCTTGATTCCACTATCCGCACCGCTTCTTCCTCTGCGCCATTTTGATAAATAATCAAGCGGGTGACCACACCATCCTCCAAAATAAATTCCACTTCAACAGACAATGACCTGAGGAAAAAGCGCGTTTCCGAGGCTGGAAATAATTCAAAACGGATCTGTCCGGTGATTTGCATATAAAGCCGTTCTTTATCAACTGTCACATCAGCGGCGGTGCCATCCTGAAGTGAATAACTTCCGACATATCTTTTGTAAATGGCCGGATCGATCTCTTTTTTCTTTTTATCGGCAGGGCGATCAGGGATTTTGTAGGCCTTGTCAAACAGGATATTTTCAACGGCTTCAAAGATGGCCTGTTCATATTCATCATCCTGTTCCACATTGCTCAAATAAATGAAGGTTTTTCGTTGATCGATATATCGGATCATTACGGTTGAATAGCCTGGCCAGCCGCCGCTGTGACCGACAATTCGCCCTGTTTCAGGACTGTCCCGAAGCACCCATCCACACCCGTAATCTACAGACTCTCCGTTTTTCAGAGACGCGGGAGTAAAAGCAAGCTCTTTTGAGACTTGATTGATCAAACAATCTGTATATAAGGCCTGGTCAAACAAATATAAGTCATGAATGGTTGAGTTTACGGTTCCGTCCCCCTGAATCCCGTCAAGATAGGAGACATATTTTGTTTCTTCAACATCATCAGGCAGAACGTACTGTTCTGTATGCACGTCATACACATATCCATACGCATAGTTCTCAATGGTTTCAGGTTGAAGCCTTCTGTTATACACCCTTGAGTTCCGCATTTCCACCGGTTCAAAAATACTTTTTTTCATATATTCGGCAAAACTCAGACCGGATGCCTTTTCAATGATAACCGCAAGCAGCACATATCCCGTATTGCTGTACAGCCAACCTTCACCCGGGGCAAAATAGCGTTGCGGCTGATGATTCATCAGCATATCAACGATATCTTGATTAACAGCAATCTTGTTATGATCCCAATGTTGTAAAAACCACTCCATATAATCGGGCAGACCCGACGTATGTGTCAACAAATCGTGAATCGTTATGCCCTGATAAGGAAATCCGGTTATCCACCGTTCTACGGGATCCTCAATATTCAATACCCCTTGCTGTGCCAATTGAAGGATGCCCAAAGCAGTGAACGGCTTGGATAGCGATGCTAATTCAAATAAGGAATCCTCCTGCAATAAACGCTTATCTGCCAAGTTTGCATAACCGAAGGCGCCTTGAAAAAGAATGTCTCCGTCTTCAGCGACTAATACCGCCGCGTTGATCTGCTTTTTTTCATTTAACACACTAAACAGGTTAACAAGTTGTTCTCTTTTTTTCTGTTTCACTTTTCCACCTCCCTTTCTTTATACGCATATGGAAATAAGAGGTTTCAACTAAAAAAAGACAAGACTGCTTCTTGTCTTTGAAATCGCTAGTCTACAATTCTAATAAGTTTCAACATCCTTTTCGCAAGTCACTCATTGATCTACGGTGCGACTCATTAGCCCCAGCACAAACGAATGTCAAATCGATTTTTGATTTCGGCGAAAAAATGTTGCAAACAGCAATAAAACGTTGCTCAAAAGACTTGCCGCCCCTAACCAGACGAGCCATTCCGCCTTTGTCCCCCAGGAATATCCAATGATGATCAGAGCAATGCAGCTTGAGAAAAAGGGTCCTGTCCTGTCTAATTTTGTGCCGCGGCGAATGGTTTCCTTTGTCTGCAGGAATTTATCTTTTGCATGATAGAGCTTCTCCTTTCCTTTGATTTTAAAAGTTGTTGCTTTTACATAAAGATTATTTTTCATCATTTTCTCCTCCGTAGCGGCGTTTCTCAAATTCTCCGAGAATCTTTTCTGTATCTAATGAATTTCCTACGCCAAGCTGAATGTTTGCATTCTCCTCAAAACCGTCTTGTTCTTCACCGTCAAAACGGTAAAGCTTTTGCAGCAGCCGCCAAAATGTCGCAACCTCTTCGGCAGTAAACTGCTGAAACAAGTCAGCCAAGAAATAGACGGACCTTTCGGAACAATCCACCAGCACTTTCTTTCCTTTAGCGGTCATTTCAATATTAATAGAGCGTTTGTCTTTTTGATTTGGCACTGATTTAACATAACCTTTTTTGATCAGACCTGTCATCAGCTTGTTGGCGGTCTGTTTGGTTGTGCCAAGCTTTTTGGAGATATTCGTAAGCGTGGCAGTTTCAGTCGGCAAATGCGCGATGGCGATGAGTGCCATGTGTTGCCTCGAAGTTAATATTTCCATGTATTCGTCACCTCGGGTTTGCACCTTATTGACAACTGAAAACAATGTCGCATAGCTTTGCTGCATCAAATGTAATTCGTTGATTAAGCTGTTGGTATCCATTTGTTCTCTCCTTTGAATATAGTCAACATGCTGACGAATGTACAATACTCTTTCTCGTTAATTTTGTCAACATGGTGACTATTTTTCGTGATTGATCAGTTGGACATTCCGTTTTACACTATTTAATTATCTGATAATTAAAAATATAGGATGAGAATAGGGGGAATATAATGAATTCTTCACTCATTTCAGCGGATGATGCATGGATGCTTTGGGGGTTTATTGCGGTGTGGGCGGCGGTGAGTATTTATTTGGAGCAGCGGTATCGCTGGGCTGCGGCAGTATCGGGGGCTGTACTGGCGCTGGGCGGATCGATGCTGTTTACGAATGCGGGGATTCTACCGGCCGAGTCGCCCGTCTATGATGCGGTGTGGTCCTATGTTGTTCCGCTTGCGATACCTTTGCTGCTTTTTCAAATCAATGTGCGGAAGATCCTGAAAGAAAGCGGCAGGCTTTTGATGATCTTTTGCATCAGCGCCCTGGGCACTGCTGCCGGAAGCGTGATTGCTTTTTTTCTGTTTAAGCAGCAGATTCCGCACCTTGACCAAATCGGCGGGATGATCAGTGCCTCTTATATCGGCGGAGGCGTGAATTTTGCGGCGATGGCCGCGAAGTTCTCAACTCCCGGTGAATATGTATCATCGACGGTGGTTGCGGATAATTTTATGATGGCTCTTCTTTTTTTCATTTTAATGGGGATACCGGCGCTTAAATGGTTTCAAAAGCGCTTTGGCGTTCCTGAAGAGACGGCCGGCAGCAAAAATCAGGCGGAAGCCTATTGGAAAAGAAAAGAGATGTCCTTGCAGGACATTGCTTTAAACATCGGAACCGCCTTCGCGATCGTTGCTGTGTCTGTAAAAACAGCGGCCTTTTTCAAAGAGCGTTTTTCTTCTGACGGCGGGTTTCAGTTTCTTGCCTTTATCTTGGGTGACCAGTTCCTGCTGCTGACGACGCTGACAATTTTGCTGACAATCGCCTTTCCCCGCTATTTTGAACGGCTGCGCGGCACACAGGAAATCGGGACTTATTTGATTTACTTATTCTTTGTGGTGATCGGCATTCCGGCAGACTTGCGGATCATTCTCATGAACGCACCGCTCCTTTTGGCATTTGTGTTTGTGGTTGCCATGTCCAACCTGCTCGTAACGCTTGCCGCAGGAAAGCTGTTGCGTTTTCGGCTCGAGGAAATTCTCTTGGCCTGCAACGCATCTGTCGGCGGTCCGACAACAGCGGCGGCGATGGCGATCGCCAAAGGCTGGCAGAGCCTCGTCGCTCCGGTTATGCTGGTCGGGACGTTCGGATATCTGATCGGCAATTATGTCGGCACCCTCTTGGGCACATGGTTTTCTACCCTGGTTTAAACGCAAAAAAAGCCGCAGATTCCCTGAAGAGTCTGCGGCTTCTTTTATGATCGGGCGAACGCTCCGGATACGGCTTCCAATGCACGGGCAAAATCGGCCTGCAAATCATCGGCATGTTCCACACCGACGCTCAGCCGCAGAAGGCCGTCGGTAATCCCCCGTTTTTCCCGCTCTTCTTTCGGCATAGCGGCGTGTGACATTTTTGCCGGATAGGAAAGGATCGACTCCACAGCGCCGAGACTGACGGCAAAGACCGGAAGAGAGACGCGTTCCACAATCTTTTTCACGGCTTCTGCATTCTCCAGCTCGAACGAAAGGACGGCGCCGGCGCCATATGACTGGTGCCTGTGAACTGACGCACCCGGATGCGAAGACAGCCCCGGATAATACACTTGTTTGACGGCCGGATGCTTTTCAAAAAATTCAGCGAGCTGCTGAGCTGTTCGAGATGCTTTTTCAAGCCGAACCTGCAGTGTTTTCAGCCCTCTCAGCACAAGCCAGCAGTCTTGGACGCCGAGAACAGCGCCGAACGAATTTTGCAGCTTATAAAGTTCTTCCCCGAGCTTTTTGTCTTTCACAACGGCAAGTCCTGATAATACGTCGCTGTGTCCGCTTAAAAACTTCGTCGCGCTGTGTAGCACAACATCGACGCCGAGCTCGAGCGGCCGCTGCAGCGCCGGGGTCATAAACGTGTTGTCAAGAAACGTCAGACAGCCGTGCGCCTTGGCAAGCTTGACGACGCCTCTGATATCCGTAATGCCGAGCGTCGGATTTGACGGTGTTTCAAGGTAGATGACTTTTGTATTTTCCCTTATGTTTAAAGCAATTTCATTTAAATCCGTCATATCGACGAAAGTATGTTCAATCCCGAAGCGGCTCAGCACTTCCGTAATCATCCGGTAAGTGCCGCCGTACACATCTTTTGTGACAAGCACGTGATCGCCCTTTGACAAAAGCAGAAAGGCGGTGGAAATCGCGGCCATTCCGGATGAAAAAGCAAATCCCCTCGTCCCTCCCTCAAGCTCGGCTATCGTGTCTTCAAGCGCCGTTCTTGTCGGTGTTCCTGACCGGCTGTAGTCATATTCGCCGAATTTGTCAAAAGAGCCTTGATGAAAGGTTGAGGCGTGCTGGATCGGCACGCTGACGGCTCCGGTTGCTCCGTCCGTTTTATTTTGGTTATGAACAAGCCGTGTTTCAAGCGTCCAGTTTTCATGACTCATGCGGAACCGCCTCCCCTTTTACTTTTTCCAGCGCAGCTTTTAGATCCTGCTTTAAATCGGAGACGTGTTCGATTCCGACTGAAAAGCGCAGAAGTCTGTTGCAGACGCCGTTTGCAATTCGGATGTCTTCCGGGATATCCATATGGGTCTGTGTCGCCGGATAGGTGATGAAGCTTTCGACTCCGCCGAGGCTTTCGGCGAAACAGATCGTCTTGAGATTTTTCAGCAACGGATTAACCCATTCTTCTTTTTGAACGCGGAATGACAGCATGCCGCCTTTTCCCGGATAAAGAACATCGGCAATTTCCTCCTGCTCTTCCAAAAAGGCCGCAAGTTCCCGCGCGTTTTCCTGATGCTGTCTCATCCTGAGAGCGAGCGTCTTCATCCCTCTCATTAAGAGCCATGAATCGAACGGCGATAAAACCGCGCCGATGGCGTTTTGGTGCTGGAACATTTCCTCAGACAGCTCTTCGCCTTTTGCAACGACAAGCCCCGCCAAAAGATCGTTATGACCGCCCAAATACTTCGTCGCGCTGTGAATGACAAGATCAGCGCCGAGCTCAATCGGCTTTTGCAGAACCGGTGTATAGAACGTATTGTCAACAATGAGCAGCAAGTCGTGCTCTTTGGCGATTTGCGCGATTTTTTGAATATCAGCTTCCTGCATGAGCGGATTTGTCGGCGTTTCTACAAACAGTGCCTTTGTATTGTTCGTGATTTTCGACTTGATACAGTCTTCGTCTGAAAAATCGTCGTAGAAAAAGCGAAGTCCGTATTTCTTCCATTCGTTTTCAAAAAGGCGGTACGTTCCCCCATATAAATCGGACGAAACGATGAGCTCATCCCCGCTTTGAAACAGAGCCATGATCGTCTGAATGGCAGCCATACCGGAACTGAACGCAAAGCCGCGCGTTCCCCCTTCGAGTTTCGCGATTGCATCTTCAACAAGCTGTCTTGTCGGATTTTTTGTGCGAATGTAATCAAACCCTGTGGATTCCCCGATCCCTTTGTGCCTGTACGCAGAAGAGAAATAAACGGGAGGATTGACAGTTCCCGTTATTTCATCACTGCGGTTGCCGATTTGCGCCAGCGTTGTTTGTACATGTTCAGTCATATGACACCATCCTTTTAAAAATAAAAAACCCCTTCTTCATAAGAAGAAGGGGGATTATGCGCTTCTTCTTATCTTCCAAGCATCTGCTTGCTGGATTTAGCACCTTGGTACACTGACATCGTCAGTGCAGACCGGTTGCTGAGGTTTCAAAGGGCCAGTCCCTCCACCTCTCGTGATAAGAATCTCTTCAATTTTCTGATTGTTCTTTACTTTAACCTAAGTCAAGACATTTTTCAAGGGTCATTTTTAAATCTTTCCTCATATTGAACATGGTATGATGAAACCAAACGACGGAACCGGAGGAATCAGATGCCAAAAACAGAGCGATTAATCGAATTGATGATGACCGTTCATACAAAACGAAAATTTACGGCCGGGGAGCTCGCAGCAGAATTCGGGGTTTCCTACCGCACGATTCTCCGCGATCTGGACGAGCTGAGCGCGCTCGGCGTCCCGATCTATTCTGAAACAGGCGCGAACGGAGGCTATTATTTGCTGAATGAACCTGTGCTTCCGCCGCTCTTTTTTACACAATCAGAGGCGGCGGCTATGTTTTTCGCGTATCAATCTCTGCAGTTTTTCGGATCGCTTCCCTTTGATGCGGAAACGCGGATGGTTTTAAAAAAGTTCTACCGCCACCTTCCCGTGGAAACACAGGAGCGGATTGATGCGATGAAAGACAGAATCGTGTTCTGGAATCCGCATCGTCCAAAAGCCGCCGAACATTTAGAAACGCTTCTTGATGCAGCCATCAATCAATCCGTTTTGACGGTCGTTTATGACGGAACAGACGATTGCGCGGAGAGATCCATCCAGCCCATCGGCTTGTTCAGCTGGAACGGCTTCTGGTACTGTCCGGCCTATTGCTTTAAAAGGCAGGCGTTCAGACTGTTCCGCGCCGACCGCATCCTTCGGGCGGAAAAAGCGGCCAGCCCGCTGGCCCGCCAGCTTCCCTATCGATCGGTTCTCAGCTGGATCAAACATTCGGAGAGCGAGTGCTCTGAACCGGTGCGGCTGCAAGCGGAACTGACACGCAGAGGAGCCAGGCGGGCTGCGGCTGATGTGGACTTATTCAAGATCCTCACCATGCGGGATGACGGGACGGGGGCGATCGATGCAAACCTCCCCAGACCAGAACTTGAGTATTTCGGGGAACTTTTGTGGAACCTCGGCACTGAGGCAACTGTCAAAGAACCCGCGGAAATCAAGCTTCAGCTGAAACGAAAGGCTTCTGACATTTTAGCAAGGTACGACTGACTTTTTTTTAGAATCGTGACAAAGCCTGTCAGGATTAGGTGATACTTTTAGAATAATGCCAAATGGAAAGGATGAAGCAAATGAATCAAGTTCAAGCCCTGCGGAGCGATTTGTTCCACGAGATGGAGACGGGCATCCGCTCCACGTGTCATCTTCTGAAAAAAGTGAAGGAATCTGACTGGTCTTACCGGCCCGCCGACCGCATGCGAAGCCTGAAAGAACTGGCAAGCCATCTGACGGCCATCCCAGAAGCCGACATGGCTATCATGCAGGAAAAGGAAGAGGCCGCCATCTCCCGAATTGAAAAGAAGTATAGTGCATTGCAGTCGGCTGACCAAATGGCTGAAGCGATGCAGAAAGGATTCGCCGCTTTTCAAACGTATATGACTTCCCTCTCCGACGAGGAATTTTTGACGAAAAAAACAAAGCCGTTTTACCTTGATGAAGGGATGACCCAAAGCCGCTGGCTGACGGAAACGCTCACCCACGTCTTCCATCACAGGGCCCAGCTGTTTAATTATTTAAAACAGCTCGGCTATGACGTCAACATGTTCGATCTGTATCTTTAAAAGGTGTTCATATGAAGCTGCCTCTGACAAAAAAAGAACGGTCAAACTTAAGGACAGCCAAGGTAAAAATAAAAAACACGGCATATATGGATCTGTCCGTCCTTGCACATACGCTCGGTTCGTCTTTGGAGCGCGCCGCATACATCAAGGCGCTCGCCCAGTTTCAAACCGCTCCTTCCATCGGGCCGAAAATGGCGCAGTGCGCCGTTGACCTGGGCTACTATTCCCTTGGCGACATCAAGCATGAATCAGGTGCGGATTTGATCATCCGCCTCGAAAAACTGAAAGGCTACTGGGAAGATCCTTGTGCAGAAGATGCGCTGCGATGCATCGTCCATTACGCCAACGATCCCGAAAGCGCTAAAAGCTGGTGGGATTTCACAGAGGAAAGAAAAATGTACCGCGAACGCTGCGGATACCCTCCGGATAGACCGTCAACGCCCTGGTACGAAAAAAAACGGACATAAAAAATCACGGCTGCCGAACAGTTCGGCAGCCCTTTTCGCTTCTTTCACAAGAGAATTTCGTGTTAAAATGAATGGAAACGTTCACAAACATTATTTCTGGAGGAATTCATCTTGGCTATGAAAACAGGAGTCATTCAGGAGAAGAAGCTTTTTTCGGAAGAGCTCGGCGAGGAAATGGAGCTTCTCGTCTATTTGCCGTCATCCTTCTCGCCGCTTTACAAATATCATGTGATCATCGCACAAGATGGACATGACTATTTCCGCCTCGGGCGCATCAGCAGACAGGTGGAAGAACTGCTGGCGAACGGCGAAATCGAAAGAAGCATCATCATCGGCATTCCGTACAAAAACGTACAGGAAAGAAGGCTTACATACCATCCGGAAGGGTCAAAATTCGAAGCGTATAAACGTTTTTTGGCAAATGAACTCGTCCCTTTCGCCGACAGTGAGTACCCGACATACCAAGTCGGATCAGGCAGGACGCTGATCGGAGACTCGCTCGGAGGAACGGTTTCCCTCATGACGGCGCTTGACTATCCGAATATGTTCGGAAACGTCATTATGCAGTCACCTTATGTCGACCGCCATGTTCTCGATAAAGTGAAACAGTCCGATTCCCTGCAGCTTATTTCAATTTGCCACCAAATCGGAGAGAAAGAAACCGCCGTCAAAACGACTGATGATCAAATTTTGGATTTCACCGGTCCAAATGAGCAATTAAAAGAATTGCTTGAAGAAAAGCAGACAAACTACGATTTCAAAGCTTTCGACGGGGATCACAAGTGGACATACTGGCAGCCGCTCATCACCCCCGCTTTAAAAAAAATGCTGTAGCTCTCTGTATATCGGCCCATCTTTGATATACTAAACCATATCAATTGTTTAAGGAGGGAACAAAATGAAATACGGTATTGTGCTATTTCCATCAAAAAAACTTCAGGACATTGCAAATTCCTACCGAAAACGCTATGACCCGAATTACGCTTTAATTCCGCCCCACCTTACATTAAGAACACCTTTTGAAGTGTCCGAAGACGAGATCGCGAGCGTCGTAGGACACCTGAGGGAACTTTCAAAAGAGCTGAAACCGGTCACGCTGAAGATTACAAAATTCAGTTCCTTTGCCCCTGTCAATAATGTCATCTATATGAAAGCCGAACCGACAGAAGAATTGACGCAGCTTCATGAAAAAATGTACAGCGGCGTTTTGGAAGACAAACCCGAATATGCGTTTGTTCCCCATGTCACAGTCGCACAAAAGCTGTCAGATGATGAGCATTCCGACGTCCTCGGCACGCTGAAAATGAGAGACGCGTCCCACGAAGAAGTCATCGACCGCTTTCATCTGCTTTACCAATTGGACAACGGATCATGGACCGTCTATGAAACTTTTATTTTAGGAGCGTGAAGAAAGCCAGTGGAAGCCGTCATTGTGAAGAATCAACAACAGCTTGAAGACGCCTTCTTTGTTAGAAAGGAAGTCTTTATCAAGGAGCAGCACGTATCACCGGAAGAAGAAATGGATCATCTCGATCAGGAATCTTCACATCTCGTCATCTATGACGGAAAAGAGCCGATCGGCGCTGGCCGGCTACGGCTTGTCGACGGCTATGGCAAACTTGAACGAATCTGTGTACTGAAAAGCCACCGCTCCCTCGGCATCGGCAACCTGATCATTCAGGCGCTTGAAGAGGAAGCCGCCAAGCAAGGCGCGGTTCAATTCATGCTGAACGCACAGACACAGGCTGTTCCCTTTTACGAAAAACACGGCTATAAAGTCGTGTCTGAAGAATTTTTAGATGCGAATATCCCCCATGTCAAAATGGTCAAAAAGTAACCGTTCCGCTTTTTAAGCGGAACGGTTTTTCTTTTCCTCAGAAAACATTTCATAGTTTGTTCATCTTTTGTTTATCGTTTATTCAACATTGTCTATTAAAGTTGTTTCTAAGCTTTTACGAAGCCCTACACAAAATAGACGGGAGGTAAACAGCCGAATGCCGTTATGAACAAAAAAAACATCACCACACTCGCCCGTTTCGGGATAGTCGGAGCCGGAAACACACTCGTTGATTTCGCCGTGTTTTTCATCCTTACGTCCCTCCGCGTACCCTATCTGGCCGCACAGCTGTTTTCCTATTCGGCAGGCGTAGCAAACAGCTATATCTGGAATCGGACATGGACGTTTCAAGTAAAGGAAAAAGCGCATGGCGCGGAAATCGTCCGGTTTATCATAATCAATCTTGCAGCAGCGAGCGCTACATTTGTCCTTCTGTATATTTTTCAAAAAGCCGGCCTTTCCCTTTTTGTCAGCAAAATGTCCGCAACAGTCGCAGGAATGGCGATCAACTTTATCGGAAACAGGCTTTGGGTGTTTCAAGAACCCGGAACAGATTCATAAAAAAGACCAGGAGTGAATAACCATGAAAGTAAAAAAAGCAGTCATCCCAGCAGCCGGTTTGGGTACAAGGTTTTTGCCGGCAACAAAAGCGCAGCCGAAAGAAATGCTGCCGATTGTCGATAAACCGGCTATACAATATATCGTGGAAGAAGCTGTTCAATCAGGAATAGAAGACATCCTTATCATTACAGGAAGAAATAAGCGTTCGATTGAAGACCATTTTGACCGCTCTGTCGAACTGGAGCAAAATCTGTTCGCCAAAGGAAAAAATGATGTGTTAAAAGAGATACGCGACATCGCCGATATGGCGAATATTCATTATATCCGGCAAAAGGAGCCCCTCGGTCTCGGACATGCGGTGTTATCGGCCAAGCATTTCATCGGTGATGAGCCGTTTGCCGTCCTTCTCGGCGACGACATCATGGTGTCAGAAACGCCGGCGCTTCGGCAGCTGCTCGAAGTATTTGAAGAATATCAGACAGAAGTAATCGGCGTTCAGCCAGTCGATCCGGCGGACGTGAGCAAATACGGCATTATTCAGACGTCCGCGCAAAAGAACAAAGTATATCAAATTGACGATCTTGTGGAAAAGCCGTCTGTCAAAGAAGCCCCTTCAAATATCGCGGTTATGGGCCGCTATGTGCTGAGGCCTTCGATTTTCCCTGTGCTCGAACAAACGAAGCGCGGTGCGGGAAATGAAATTCAGCTGACTGACGCACTAAGGGAAATCTGCCGGGAACAGAGCATGTATGCGCGCAAATTGGAAGGAAGCCGCTTTGATATCGGCGACAAGCTGGGCAGTTTTAAAGCGAGTACGGAAATCGCTCTTATGCGGGACGAGATGCGGCCAAAACTGCTCGCCTACCTGGAAAGCGTCCTAAAAAAAGAGACGCAGAAAGGAGCATGGCAATGACATCCGTACTCGTTACAGGAGGAGCCGGATACATCGGCAGCCACACCGTACTCGAATTAACAAAGCAAAACCGCTCCGTCGTCGTGCTTGACAATTTATCTACCGGACACAGGGAAGCCGTCAGCGGGATCAGCTTTTACGAAGGCGACATCGGTGATGCGGCACTTGTCAAAGCCATCATCAAACATCATGATGTCGATGCTGTCATCCATTTCGCCGCCAAAAGCCTTGTGTCCGAATCGATCGAAAAGCCTGAGCTCTACTTTAGGGAAAACACGCTCAAGTCTTGTGCATTCTTCGAAACGGTCATCAAGGAAGGCGTCAAAAACATCGTCTTTTCGTCGACCGCCGCCGTATATGGCATCCCGGAGAACGTCCCGATCAAAGAGACAGCCCCCCTCTCCCCTGTCAATCCTTACGGGGAATCGAAGCTGATGATCGAAAAATACTTGCACTGGGTCGGGAAAACGCACGGTGTCAAATGGGCAGCCCTCCGCTACTTCAACGCGGCCGGCGCCGCTTTAAACGGAGCGATCGGCGAGGATCACGATCCTGAAAGCCATCTCATTCCCCTCGTCCTGCAGACGGCTTTGGGACAGCGAAAGCAGCTGTCCATTTTCGGAGATGATTACCCGACACCGGACGGAACATGCATCAGGGATTATATTCACGTCCTCGATCTGGCTTCCGCCCACCTGGCGGCTCTTGACAGGTTATATGAAGACAGACTGAAGCAAAATGTTTATAATGTAGGGACAGGAGCCGGACATTCCGTAAAAGAAATCATTGAAACCGCGGAAAACATGACAGAGCGAAGCATTGCAGCAAAAACGGACGAGCGCAGAGCGGGGGATCCGCCAGTGCTTGTGGCGGACAGCCGGACACTGATGGAAGATACCGGATGGAAGCCGCAATACAGCGATTTACAAACCATCATTCAAAGCGCGTGGCAATGGCACAGGGCGCATCCGGACGGTTTTTGAGATTCGCTTGTTTCCCGCGCGGACGGCAGGGAAACATCCCGGCGGCTGCTCCAACGTTCGGCTGATGAAATCAAAAGCAGGGAGAAAAAACGAAAATGGGAAGCATAGTGAATGATATTTTAATGTGGCTGACCGATCTTGGCTATTTCGGCATTGCAATCGGTTTAATGATCGAAATCATCCCGAGTGAAATCGTACTGGCCTACGGCGGATACTTGGTGTCAAGCGGCTCCATTACGATGACAGGGGCCGTGATCGCCGGCGTCATCGGGGGAACGATTGCTCAATTGTTTTTATACTGGATCGGCTATTACGGCGGAAGGCCGTTTTTATACAAATACGGAAAGTACTTATTGATCCAAAAGCATCACATTCAAACGGCCGAAAAATGGTTTGAGAAATACGGCGGAGGCGTTGTCTTTTCCGCCCGCTTCATTCCCGTGGTCAGGCACGCCATCTCCATTCCGGCAGGAATTGCGAAAATGCCGATTTTAAAATTCACGGGTCTGACCGTGCTGGCCATCATACCGTGGTCGATATTATTCGTCTACCTCGGCATACAGCTCGGCAGCCGGTGGGACCATGTTGAAAATGTGGCGAGAACGTACACGACTCCGATTATGATCGGAGCGGCCGCTATGATTATTCTGTATTTCGGACTCAAAAAACTGCGCAAAAAATAACGAAAACCCCGGTATAAAAGCCGGGGTTTGTTTCATCTTTCAAACGGACTCGTTAACGTAGCGTCCGCTTTCCGCCTTTTCCGCAACACGGCGGTTCAGCGTTTTTTTTCGCTTCTTTTCCAAGACCCGCCTAAAAGCCGCAGTCTGGTTTTCCTCTCTTTTTTCGACTTCGCGGTAGGCGCGCTCGCTTGGGATATTGGCGGTTTTTTGTATATGCGCATAGTTCGATTTTTGGCTGATGCTGCGATTGGCGTACTGTGTATATTGATCATGATGGACAGGCGGCAAATATCCCATTCGATCTCCTCCTCATCAGCTTTAATTCCCAAAAATCTACTGTTTTAAACGGTTTTCATTTGATATGATAGACGTTGTCTCATAACACTAGACGATTACCCATTAATTGGAGGACCTCTTTTTGAAATGCGCCCGATTCAATAACCGAGACATTCATATACATACATATTCGAGAGAACACCTGCAATTCCTCTTTGATGAAGCAAGAAAAGACAGAATCACGTGTAAACATTGCGGCTTGCCTCTCAGACTGAAATTGTCGATTCATGAAGAACCACATTTTTTCCACCGGGAAAACGGGGATTTTTCTCAATGTGAAGCAGCTTGCTTAAACGAGAAGACAGAGCAAACCAGACAGAACGACTATACAGAAAGCGGCGTGTTCCGTCTCCCGAAAGGCAAAGCGATCGGAGAGGAAAAGAAGACGGATGCGGACTTCTGGACGCCGCCTCGCGAAGCTTCCATCCATTCTCCTTTCTCCCCAGCAGAAGAAACGGCCCCGGAACCGGTCTTTCCGAATGTGCCGCTGAATGAGAAACAGCTTGCCGCCGTGACGGCCCCCGAAGAACCCCTTCTCGTTCTGGCCGGCGCGGGAAGCGGAAAAACACGGGTATTAACCGCGCGAGCGGCTTATATGATATCCCGGCTCGATATCCCGCCTTCCGCCATTTTGCTCGTCACATTCACGACAAAAGCCGTGAAAGAAATGAAAGAGCGGATGGCCTCGCAATACGGATTGCCGATGCAGACTGTGAACCGCCTCGTGACAGGCACCTTCCACAGCTTTTTCTACAAAATTCTTTATCACCATGATCCGGCAAGATGGAATGGCGAGCACCTGCTGAAATGGGAATGGCAAAAAGAACAATACATCAAAATGGCCCTTGCCGAAGAAGGGCTTGATGAAAAAGATTTTCCGGTTGATCAGGCGATCCAGCAGATCGGCTACTGGAAGAACGCTTATCTTCCGGGCGAACAGATTCCGCTGGAAGACGAATGGGAAAAGCGGGTTCACCGGCTGTACCGTCAATATGAAGAACAAAAAGCTGCGCGGCGCCAATTCGATTTCGACGATATGGCATCTGCATGCTGGCAGCTGTTTCAAGAACAGCCAGACATTTTAAAACGATATCAGACGCGCTTTCACGCGATTTTGATCGACGAATTTCAGGACATTAACCCTGTTCAGTATGCCATCATCAAGCTGTTGGCGAGCCCGGAAAACAACCTGACCTGTGTCGGGGATGATGACCAGTCAATCTACGCGTTCAGAGGCAGCAGCCCTTCTTTTATACTCGATTTTGAAAAAGATTATCCGAAGGCGAAAACGGTCCGCCTCACGACGAATTACAGATCGAGCCATCCGATTGTGGCAAGCGCCGATATGGTCGTGAGGAAAAATAAAAAGCGTTTTCCGAAAACATTAAGTGCCGCGAGAGATGACCGCCAAAAACCGCTTATATTTTATCCTTATGATGAAGAGGAAGAAGCGATTATGATCGTCTCTGATATCCAAGAAAAAATTGAAATGGGCGCTAAGCCTGATGACTTCGCCATTCTATACCGAACAAACAGCAGCGGGCGCGCAATCTTTGAACGTCTGCACCAGTCGGCTATTCCGTACACGGCTGAACAAGGCGTCCGGTCGTTTTACAGCAGGAGAATCGTCCGGCAGATGCTGGCTTATCTCTACTTAAGCCAAAATCAGGATGACGCGGAAGCCGTCAAACAGATTTTACCCGCCCTCTTTCTCAAGCAGTCCGCATTAAATACGCTTAAAGCGCTCTCGATTACCGAAGATTGCACGATGGTTCACGCGCTTGAAAAACTAACCGACATCAAACCGTTTCAACTCGATAAAATAAAGAAAATCGTTCCTTTTTTCACAGGCTTAAAAACGATGAAACCGGTTGAAGCAATCTCTTTCGCAGAGGAAAAAATGGGCTTTTCCGATTACTTGAAAAAGCGCGGTAACGAAGGAAACAAGCTCGAAAAAGGGTCTGACGATCTGCGGGATCTCAAAACAGCGGCAAAAAAATTCAAAACGATCCCCGAATTTCTTGAGCATGTCGATCATATGAGAGCAGCGGAAAAGCAAAAAGCTGACGGATACGGTGTTCAGCTTTTAACAATCCACCGTGCGAAAGGGCTTGAATTCAAAACGGTCTATATCCTGGGGGTGCAGGACGGCTCGATTCCGCATGACTTTGCCCTTGAGACAGCGAGAAAAGGCGACGAAACCGCTCTTGAAGAAGAGCGGAGGCTGCTGTATGTCGCCATGACCCGGGCCGAGGATCGTCTGTATATCAGCGTCCCTTCCGTCAGAAGGGGCAGAACGGCATACCGCTCAAGGTTTTTGCAGCCTGTTTTACGCCCGAATCCCCAGGTCCAGCTGCAATAAAAGACACCGTGCCCTCCTTTTATCGGAAGGCGCGGTGTTTATTTTTTGCTGTTCATCATTTTCGCGATCGTGTTGAAATCCATTTTTTCCTTGCCGCTTACAATGGATTCAACAATCTTATCTTCCATTTCCTTCGGAACCCGTTTGTTCGCCAATTTAGCGACACGCTTAATCACACTGCGGACCGTATTTTCATCCTTGAAGTTGGCATTTTGCAGCGAATTCGCAAGCTGCATGACCTCATTCATGCTGACGCCCGTTTTCTTTTCGATGTTTTTGAAAAATTGATTGTCCATACCTATGCCTCCTTTTTGGGAGTGATACGCTATCTTATGCATCTTTGAAAAGCCTTGTGCTTTTCCCGTTCAAAAAGAAGAGGGCCCGGCACACATGCCGTCGCCCTCTTCGCTTCAACTC
Source organism: Bacillus sp. J41TS8 (assembly GCF_018333035.1). Lineage (NCBI taxonomy): Bacteria > Bacillati > Bacillota > Bacilli > Caryophanales > Bacillaceae > Bacillus > Bacillus sp. J41TS8. The sequence goes on along the minus strand of NZ_BORF01000005.1, from coordinate 68,409 downwards.
AAAAACTAATATTTAAAAGAAGCGCCGACAATAATGAGAAGAATAAACAAGACAACGATCAATACAAACGTTGAACCATAGCCGCCGCCATAGCCTCCGCTGTAGCCGCCGCCGTAGCCTCCGCCACAAAAGCCCATCTAAAGCACCTCCTTTTCTCCCTACACGATATGACAGTTGATAGGATTCGCTTGGATTGATGCATAGGGCTTCCGTGGATTATTTATAGATGCCCGGCAGACTCACGTCCTCTCCCAGCCATTTTTCAGCATTCTCTGCAAACGCTTCGACCTGCCTGCCGAACTGTTCGGCAGAACGGTCAAATGTCTCCAGTTCCTTCTGCTGCTCAAAGATCACCCGGTCATGGCCGGCTTGCGTTTGATCGTGCTTGCGGCATATTGATTCAACCAGCTGTTCAAATACATTCATCGCTTTTCCCCCTTATGATGGTGTATGCATCAGAAGAAAAATTGGCAACAAAAAAACCGGACTGTATCCGGCTTTTTTTGATATTAATAGGTTCTCTTCTTTTTGCCGCATCCGCAGCCTTTTTTCTTCACTTTTTTTGAGAAAGTGGACTGATGATTGCTGGAAGCGTTCGTTAATCGGCCTTGCTGCCTTCTTTTCACTTGTCTCATTGCATTCCTTCCTTTCTCATGCTTATACGCCATTATATGAGTCTTCTTTTCATAAGTTGCCAATGATAAATCCCCATTCAATCGAGCCATTTGGACACGATCGTTTCCAGTACCCCAGCAAGGCCTGCTATGGCAAGCAGAAGAATCAGCCATTCGGCAATGGTCGGAACAAAGGCGTAAAGAACAAGCAAAAACGCGGTACACCACACACCCGTGCACCAATAACAGCTCAACAGCTCGCCGATCCACGCTCTCACGCCTTTTCCTTTCATGACAAGATACGTCTCGGTCTCTCCCGTTTTTTCGTTTTTTTCTTCAACCTCTTCGTGAAACAGGCTTCTAAACGGCGCCATGATCGTATCAAACACGACCAGCCGTGTCAGCCGAAATACCGCGATAGAAAATAGAATATATAAAAGCCAGCTTTGTATCACAGGGCTCCCCCTTTCCTGCTTCCAAATATATGCCGGAACCGGCTTGCCTAAAACAGCAAATTTGGGTGCTGAAATGTATGTTTTCCTCATTCCGCTAAGTTACCGGTCTGCATTTAATAAAGTGTGGATAAGAAAGGAGTGAAAGTTATGTCGTTTCATGAAAAAGCCGAAGCGCTGTACGCAAAAACATTTGACGAATTATACCGGGAATATGACCAGCTCATTGAAGTGATTGATTCCGAACATGTCACTGTAAACACGGCAAACATAACAGCAGCTCTCTCTTTACAAGCCACTGTGATCTCTTTGACGATTTTATCGGCTCAGCTTGCGATCGAAGACGAGGATACAGCAGACATCGTAACAGAACATGTTTTAGCCGTACACAGGCTGCAAAGCAGGAGAAGAGTCATCATCAAAGTCATCGGCAGCCGCAATGTCACCATTACGCTTTCCTCGCTGGAGATCCTGCTTTCCGTCCAAGTTTTAACCGAAGTGCTGATCGCGCTTATCACAGAGCTTGACATACTTTAAGCCTTCCTTTCTTTCTAATATTTTTTGAGAAATTGAGGTGAAAAACAATTGGCAGATCGCGAAAAGCTTAAAGCGGAAGTAAATCCGCTGACAAATACGCTTGTGCAAAATATCCTTAGAAAACACGGCGTTTCAAAAGACAATGTGCGAACGCTGTCTGAGGAAGAAAAAGAAAACATCTTAAAAATACTCGAAGATTTAAAGGCGCAGTCCGAGGCTCTCATCCAGCGGCAGCAGGAAAAGAAGAAAGAAGCGAACAATGAATCATCATCACAATCCGAAGAACGCCCGAGACGAAGAAGAGAACGTTCAGGTAAAAATAAATTAAGAGAAAAGCTGAGACAAAGAAGGCAGCAGGAGAACACCGCCCAAACCGAAGAAAAAAATGGGGATTTGGAGTAGGGTATCTGCCATATACAAGTTCGAGCCTTCAAACATTTAATAATAGTAAATGGAAGGAGGAAAACAAATGGAAACTAGACCATATTCTTGGGTTGCGCTAGATCCAGAATGCGAGCATCCGGGAACTGAGTATTATCCGAGACACCCTAAGAAACACGTTTGTGACGATTACAACTGCAAGTGCGGTAAACACGATGCATTTATCAATCAGGAGCTCGACCAGCTCAACCTGAACAAACAGCTGTCAGATGAGACAATCATCATCAAGGATTCTTGCGATATCCGAGTCTCTACAGAGGATACTCAAGTTGTCGCATCTGTTATGACTGCGGTGCAGACGGCAATTGTTACAATCGTTCTGGCAATCATTGACGATGCTGATCTTGCCGAGCTTGTATCACAAGACTTGCTGCAGGTAACAGCAAACAAGCAAACAAACCGTCAAAAATTAATTATCGACAATTCACGCGATGTCACAGTTACAACAGAAGATACCGATGTCGCCGTCTTGGTCTCTACAGCTGTCCAAACGCTTACCGTTGTTATCGCAACACTTATCGTCGGACTCCTTTAATACAAAAAAGCAGAGCCATCAAGCTCTGCTTTTCTTCATTTTTATAGACGATTACCCACACCAACAAGGGCACGGGTACATATGTTGTTAAAGACTAAAGTCAAATATCCCTATAAAAAGGAGCTGAAATCCATGAGCTGCGGAAAACATCATGGCCGGCATGAAAATTGTGTATGCGATGCAGTAGAACAAATTATAAAAGAACAGGATGCAGTTGAAGAAACATGTCCGACGAGCTGCTTCGGCAATCTGCTGAGTCCGACGGTTTCCGGTAAAGACACCATTCCGTTCCTTTTGTACGACAAAAAAGGCGGTTTATTTTCAACATTTGGAAATGTCGGCGGATTTTCAGATGATATGCAGTGCTTCGAATCGATTTTCTTCCGGGCAGAAAGTCTAAAAGATTGCTGTGCAACGCTTTCAATCCTGAGGCCTGTGGACATAAACGGCGACACATTAAGCGTCTGCCATCCTTGTGACCCTGACTTTTTCGGGCTTGAGAAAACGGACTTTTGCATCGAGGTTGACTTGACTTGTTTCTGCGCGATTCAATGTCTGTCACCTGAACTAGTTGATCGCGCAGCAGACAAAAAACACAATCAGCACCACGGTTAAAAGGTGTCGGACTGCATCAAGCCGGCCGTTATAATCGGCTTGATGCCAGTCTTTTCACGAAAGCTGCCGGCTTTCGGCAGCTCCTTTTACCAATAGAAAAGCCAGGCCGAAAAATGAATTTTTAAATCCTGAACTAGGAGGGATCATAACATGACGAAATGTTCAGCCGAAAACTGCGTGTGCGAAGCCGTTGAAAACATTCACGATCTGCAAAACGCCATTGAGGAAGAAGGCTGCCCGACAAGCTGTTTCAGCAACCTGCTTTCCCCTTCGAGACACTTAGGCGACACCATTCCGTTTATTTTATACACTTCAAAGTCTAAGCCGTTCGTAGCCTTTGGAAATGTCGGAGAGCTTCAGGCAGGCCCTTGCTTCAGCACCGTGTTTTTCAGAGTTGAAAAGATTGACGACTGCTGCGCTACATTGAGACTGTTGATTGCCTTTGATGAAAATCGCCGCGTTCTCGATTTCACAGAAGATAAAGACAAAATTTGCGATGTGTTCCGCTTGGAAAAAACAAATTTCTGCATTGAAGTGGATCTGGAATGCTTCTGTGCGATCGAATGCTTAAATCCGCAACTGATCAATCGTTCAAATTAAAAAGTCCCTGAATCGGGACTTTTTTTATCGTGTAATTTAAAAGCCAAGCGGGTGCAAGGAAGTAATACTCTCGATTTGCAGTTCCGCCGGAGCCCCTTTGCTCGACGTTTTGACAAATACGGAACCGCCTTTCTTTCCGGCGATCGTTCCTCTGTATGTCTTCCCGTCTGCTTCAATGAGGCAAAGAGTTTTCGGCATATTGCCGGGAAGGCTTGCCAAAAAGTCGATTTTCTCGGCGATGGTCATCTTGCTGAGCGGCTTTTTAATCGGTTTGACTCCTTTTTCGGACCGATTCGCCTCATCGCTAAGCACCGCTTCGGCGCCGTCCTTTTCGTCTGGCCGGACGGCTTCATCCTGCTGTTCCTTTCGCCGGGCTTTTTGTTCGGAAGCGTCGGGTTTTGCTTTCTTCTTTCTTTTAATCAGAATATCCTGCATGTTCGCTTCTGCCTTATCATAGTCCGGCTGCACAATATACATGAGCGGCTTTTGCTCCGCATCGTTTTTTCTGCTAGACATCTTGATCCCTCCGATCTGTTCATGGTATATCTATATGCAAAAAAGGAGAAATCAGAAGAAAAGAAAAAGCAATCCTTTAACGGATTGCTTTTTAGCGTTATGTTATCGCGCGATGATATGATAGCCTGAATCAACATGCAGGTTTTCGCCGGTCATACCGCGGGAAAGGTCGCTGAACAGGAAAGCAGCCGTGTCGCCGACTTCTTCCGGAGTCGTCGTGCGGCGAAGCGGTGCGCGTTCTTCGATTTCTTTTAAAATCGAGTTGAAGTCGCTGATTCCTTTTGCGGACAATGTCCGGATCGGCCCTGCGGAAATGCTGTTGACGCGGATTCCGTCTTTTCCGAGATCGCTCGCCAAGTATTTGACGCTGGCATCAAGTGATGCTTTCGCAACACCCATGACATTGTAGTTGGATACAACGCGCTCGCCGCCAAGGTATGTCAGCGTGACGATGCTTCCGCCTTCAGTCATAATGCCGCGCGCCGCTTTAGCGACCGCTGTCAGTGAGTAAGAGCTGATATTGTGTGCGAGCAGAAAACCGTCGCGGGTGGTATTTAAGTATTCTCCAGCCAAGTCTTCTTTGTTTGCGAAAGCGATGCAGTGTGCAATGCCGTGGATGACCCCGACTTCTTTTTTGATGTCGGCGAAGCACGCTTCAATTTCCTGGTCATTTGTGACATCACAAGGAAGTACGATTGAATCGTTCCGCTCCAAAGAATCGGCCAGCTCCTTGACCGATTTTTCAAGCCGCTCACCCGCATACGTAAAAATCAGTCTTGCGCCTGCATTGTGAAGCGAGCGGGCGATTCCCCAAGCGATGCTTCGTTTATTTGCTACACCCATGACGACGATATTCCGGCCTTCCAGTGATAAATTCATATGTATGAAATCCTCCTAATGATTAACATTTTATTAGTACCTGATCATAATATATAGTATCACAATTAATAGCAGGCTGACAATTTCAGAATATAAAAAGCGGCAGAGACCGTTTTTGATGTCTGCCGCGATATTAATTCATTTTTATTGCGGGACTACAGTTCCAACCCTGCATTGGATATCTTTTGATATGCAAAATGGTTGGTCGGTCCGTGGCCGGCTCCGAAATCAAGGCTGTGTGCAACCGCTTCGTGGACGAAAGCCTCAGCGATGCTGAAAGCTCCTTGAATGCCGTTTCCTTTCGCTGTTTGCGCGGTAAGAGCGGCGGCAAATGTGCAGCCTGTTCCATGGGTATTTTTCGTCTTAATATAGGTGTTCGTTTTTTCCGTGAACACCTCTCCATCGAAGAGGAGATCGGTTACTTTGCCATCCTCGGGCTGATGCCCTCCCTTGATGATAATGTTGCGGACGCCCATTTCATGCAATTCACGAGCCGCTTTTTTGCGGTCTTCCATTGTTTGAATGCTTCTCCCTGTCAGCACTTCGGCTTCGGGTATGTTCGGCGTTACCGCATAAGCAAGCGGAAGCAAGTGCCGTTTCAATGTTTCAACTGCTTCCTCATTCAATAGTGAAGCGCCGCCTTTGGCGATCATGACAGGATCGACAATCACACGTTTAAGCTCGTATGTTGCAATTTTTTCAGCAATGACCTCAATCATCTCCGCGCTCCACAGCATCCCTGTTTTCACGGCGTCAGGTTTTAAATCTTCCGCCACTGCATCAATCTGCGTGCCGAGTGCTTCCGGAGATAGCGGGTAGACGCCGTGAACCCCTGTTGTATTTTGCGCAGTGACCGCTGTCAAAGCCGTCATGCCAAAGACGCCAAGCTCCTGAAATGTTTTAATGTCGGCTTGAATGCCGGCGCCGCCTCCTGAATCCGACCCGGCGATTGTTAATGCTTTGTATATGCTCATGATGTTTGCACTCCCTTCGGCCTTTAGCCAATCCACCTGTGATATATCGTTTTCGCGCGATTGATATCGTTCGTTCCGTGAATCAAAGCGCGTCCGTCCCGAAAAATCACGAACTTAAAATCCTCCGTACGGCAAGATAATAAATAAGGATTTCCCGTCACATCCAAACCGGCTTTTTTTAATCTGGCGGCAAGCGGCTCCAGCTCCGGCGGCTGTTCCGCGGCCGGCCTGATCTGAACCGTTTGTCTGCCGCAAAGAACGGCTGCTTTTGTTTCGTTTTCAGCTGAAAGAAACGGAAACTCGCCTTTTCCGCACGTCGGACACGAGCCATGTTTAAGCGCGTCAGCCCGGACTTCAGAGCGCTCATTTGTCCAAATATCAAATGAGCGAAGCATTCCTGACGGTTCATGCCCTGTCAGCAGCTTCAGGGCATCTGTTACCTGGTAAGCGGCAACCTGCTGAACAACCGGACCGATCACCCCTGCTGTGTCGCACGTCATGGTATTCGCGGGCAAATGCCCCAAAAGACAGTGAAGGCACGGCGTTTTCCCCGGAATGACGGTATATGTGATGCCATAGCTTGCGACACACGCGCCGTACAGAAAAGGGATGCCTAACTTGACCGCCGCATCGTTCATGATCAGCCGCGTTTCAAAATTATCGGTCGCATCGACGATCAGGGACGCTTTCTCCGCAAGCTCGAGCGCTTTTTCCGCGGTAACATCTGCTACAATGCCGGTCACTTGAACAGAGCTGTTGATCAGGCGCAGCCTTTTTTCGGCAGCGGCTGCCTTTGGCATATGATCAACCACATCCTGTTCCGTATAGAGCTGCTGGCGCTGGAGATTGCTCCATTCCACATAATCCCTGTCGGCAATCGTCAGCGAACCGACTCCGGCCCTCACCAGCATTTCTGCGCTGGCCGCGCCCAATGCCCCCGCACCGATCACCAGGACGCGGGCGCGACTTAATTTTTCCTGGCCGTCCGGTCCGATCGGGTGAAAAAGCTCCTGTCTTGAATACCTGCCAGTCAAATCGTCAACTTCCCTTCTTCAGGACTGCTGGCGATGCCGTAGTTCTTTTCCGGAATTCGTCCGGCAAGGTATCCGAGTCTGCCTGCTTCAACGGCGAGTTTCATAGCCTTCGCCATTTGGACCGGATCTTTCGCCCCGCTCACTGCCGTGTTCAAAAGCACTCCGTCAGCGCCGAGTTCCATTGCGTATGCCGCATCTTTCGGAGAACCGATTCCGGCATCCACGATTACGGGAACCTTAGCCTGTTCAATGATGAACGACAGGTTAAGCGGATTGACGATTCCCTGTCCCGAACCGATTGGAGAGGCCCCGGGCATAATGGCGTGTACGCCGAGCTCTTCAAGCTTTCTCGCAAGGACGACATCGTCCGATGTATACGGCAGCACAATGAAGCCTTCTTCAAGCAAGGCTTCTGACGCCTTCAGCGTTTCTACCGGGTCAGGCAGAAGCGAACGGTCACAGCCGATCACTTCGACTTTGATCATGTCGCAAAGACCGCTCGCTTTAGCAAGCTTGGCGATCCGGACGGCTTCCTCAGCCGTTTTTGCTCCGGCCGTATTCGGCAAAAGCGTATAACGGCTTAAATCAAGCTGCTCCAAAAAATTAGGCTGAGACTCTTCAAAAATATTCATCCGTCTGACGGCAAAGGTCAGGATCTCCGATTCAGATGCACTGACAGCCTCTTTTTGAATTTCAAATGACGGATACTTCCCTGTGCCGAGCAATAATCTTGATGAGAATTGACGATCTGCGATTTTTAACATAACGGTTTATCCCCCTCCGACAAAATGAACGATTTCGATGACATCGTGTTCTTCCAGTTTGACTGTTTGATATTGGTCTTTTCCGATAATCTGCCTGTTTCTTTCAACAACGACAACACGATTTTCCAAACTGTAGGATGCGAGCAAATCGTAAATCGTGCCGCCGTCATCTCTCCACTCTATTTTCCGGCCGTTGAGCTGAATGTTCACCTGTGCACAGCCTCCTTTCGCTCCGCTTTAAACGCCTCGGCCCACTCTGTTTTGACCGGATTGCCGAGGATCATGTCAGCTATCATCTCACCGGTTGCAGGTGCCAGGAGGATGCCGTTTCTGAAATGTCCGGCAGCAAACAATATCCGGTCATTTTCAGGGTGTCTGCCGATATATGGATTGCCATCCCCTGTTTCCGGGCGCAATCCGGCCCAGCATTGGTCGATGTTCATGGATTCAATGTCAGGGAGCATCGACTTGGCCTTTCGGATCAACTCCTCGATTCCGCCAAGTTCCGGCTGTTCATTCCAATCCCCGGGCTTCATTGTCGCGCCGACGACAAGCTTTCCGCTATGGCGCGGAACGATGTAGCAATGATCATGGTAAAGCGTCCTCGTCAAAGGGATGCCGTCATTCCACACAGACAGGCACTCCCCTTTGACAGGATAAAAGCTTTTGTCTATGCCGATCTGTTTAAAGAAAGCACCGCTCCACACACCGCTTGCAATGACAACGTGCTCCGCCTCCGCGGTGCATGAAGCAGCAGTGACGCGGACGGCCCCCGCTTCAGATTCGATCGATAAAACGGGGGTAAACTCGAAGACCTCGGCACCGAGAATCCGGGCCCCCCTGGCAAATGCCCTGCACACTGCGGCCGGTTCGACATGGATGTCGTCCCGAATGAAATTAGCGCCGAGAATCCCTTTTCCGGCATGCGGTTCCAGCTCATATACTTCAGCGGCTTCAAGCCATTCCACTGAATCCAGTGCAGCCATTTGCATCAGGTGTTCGCGGTCGCTTTCTGAAAATGCCAGCTTTAATATCCCTCCGTCATGCTTTCTGATATCGATGCCGCTTAAGTCTTTCAATTCGCCCGTCAGCCGCTGATAGGCTTTTTGGCTGGCTCTGGCAAATTCGAAAAAGGTACCGGGTTTATCGCATTCCGCATGGGCGCCGAGCATGCCCGCCGCCGCGCTCGTCGCTTTTTTGCCGACTTCTCCGCTTTCAAACACGGCCGTTTTTTTCCCCGCTTTCGCAAGATGGTAAGCGATGGATGTCCCGATGATGCCTCCGCCGATCACGATCGTATCATAGCGCTTTCTCATATGAATCTCCCTTCGCGAGACAGGCAAGCCGCGCGGCCGCCTCATCCGGTCTGTCATGAGAAAAGATCCCCGACATCACGGCGATGCCGTCTGCCATTTTGACTTCCGCCAGTCGTTGTTCGGTAATACCCCCGATCGCAATGACCGGAATGCGGACAGCCGCCTTCACTTCAGCCAGACTGAGAGCTCCTCTTCCTTTCCGGCCCTTTTTACAGTCCGTTTCAAAAATGTGGCCGAACAGCACATAATCTGCACCTTCAGTTTCAGCCTGAACCGCTTCTTCTGGCGAATGGACGGACTTTCCGATTTTCAAATGCGGAAAACGGCTCCTCACACTTTTGACGGAAAAGCCGTGTGAAGGCAGCTGAACCCGGTGAATGTGATGAAACAAAGCGATATCCACCCTGTCGTTGATGATCAGTTTCCGCTTATCAACCCCTTCTTCGGCAAGGCGGTCGATTAAACTTGATATTTCACTTACTTTTTTTGATCTTTCCCTGATATGGATAAAGTCAACGGCATTTTGAATCGAGATGATTTTTGCAGCAAGCTCTTCCACAGAGTGCTTGTCATCGGTGATCGCGTGCAGATGCAAGCTGATCCACCCCGCTTTTTGACCAGCTTTCTTTTTGGTAGGCCATATCCCAGAAGCTGTATTCGTAGAAGCTGGAGATGACGAAGTTCTCCTTCATCTTCGCGCGCGTTTTCTCATCGGCGTTTTCAGCCAGCTCATCGAAGCGGTTGATCTGTTCTGTCACAAGTTCTTTAAACCAGTCGCCTCCGTATGTCGCGATCCATTCCTGATAAACCGCGCTGTCAGGCCTGCACGTTTTTAACGTCTCACCGACGTCATAATAGAGCCAATAGCAAGGAAGCAAAGCGGCCAGTATTTCCGCAAAACTGCCGCTCACGACAGAACGGTACATATGCGATGTGTACGCATACGCTGTCGGCGACGGCTGAAACGACTCCAGTTCTTCCTTTGTGATTCCCAATAGATCGGTGAATTTCCTATGGAGCGACATCTCGGCTTCATATGTGCCTTTCGCGTGTTCAGCCATCCGGCTTGTCGTATATAAATCGCGAGCATATGCCGCACCAAAGGATTGGACTTTGGCAAAGTGGGTCAAATAGTAGGAATCCTGCATGACATAGTATTTAAATCGATCAACCGGAAGTGTGCCGTCTCCAATCCCTTGAATAAACGGATGGACAAAACTGCCTTCCCACCATTTTGCAGCGCTGTTTCGGCATTCTTCTGAAAACTTCATTTCGAGGCTCCTCCTTCGATTCTGAACATAAAAAAACCACTTTCCCGCAAGGAAAGTGGTTTGGAATTTGCATAAATACATACTCAAATACCGTGCCACTTCCCTACGCAGGTTTGAACCTGTTCAGGTTATGAGGGTCTAAAAGTCACACTTTTATCTCAGCCCTTATCAAGGACTCCCCTAGTGGAAAACATTTCTTGTTCATTCAGTTTATACTTTTATCTTATCACGAATTGCAAAATGGTCAAGCATCAGTCTCCAAGCGTTTTTCTCAATTCCGCAATATATTCGCGCGAACCGGTGGCGATCAGCCTGTCACCCAATTGCAGCCTTGTATCCCCGTGGGGCACGATGCTGTCCACCCCGCGGAAAATTCGGACGAAGATAACATCTCCCGTAAACGGAAACTCCCTTAACAGAACACCGTCAAATCGCTCATTGCTCATATTGATCTGATACAGCGACGCATCCTGGTTCGTCAGGAGTTTCATAACGCCAGGCGCCTCGATAAGCGCGCGCAGCAGCGTTTTTGTAGAAAGCAGAATAGAGAATGTATCAATTCCGTTATCTTTCAGTCTGGATTCGGCGTCTGGAGAATCTGCGCTGGCGATAATTCTCGCGACTTTCTGCTCCTTCGCAAAAAGTGCGATCCCTGTATTGCGCTCTTCGCTGCCAGTGGCCACGACGAGTATATCCGTTTGGAAAACGCCGAATGATTGAAGCGTCTCGTATTCATAATCAGGCAAAACTTCAACATCAAACACCGGGTCCGCCAGATTTTCTTCCTTTTTTTCCTGCCGGACATGCAGGATTCTGACGTGATAATCTTCCGGAGAAAGTTCGAGCGTGACTGGCAGCGTCATTTGATTTGCGCCGATAAAGGTGATCGTCTTTTTCTCTTTTTCGCTTTCCGTTTTCGGCATTAATTTTTTAAAGCCGGTCGGTGTGATGATGCATGTAATGACAGCGACCAGAATCAGCGCGCCGGACATCTGCGCGTCAATCACGCCGATGCGCTCGCCGATCGTTGTCGCCGCGATCACCAAAGAAAGCGTGGAAGTCAGGAGAAAACCGGAAGCCAGCACGGTTTTCATGTCATACCACTTTTTCAAAAACAGCACCGGAACGACTTTGCTGATTAACAGAGCCACAAACAGAAGCGGGATCATCACTAAAATTTTCGGATTGCCAAACAGTGACCAAATGTCCAATTTGACGCCTGTCATCACAAAGAAGATCGGGATGAGGAATCCGTATCCGAATGAATCGAGCTGCTGAACGAGCTCCTTGTTCGGCGAAAGCAGCGAAACAAGCACCCCGGCCAAAAACGCGCCAAGTATGTTTTCTGCACCGAGCGACTCGGACAGCGCCACAAGTACGATGATCAGCGTAAATATCGCCCTTGTGCCGATCTGGATCGTTCCTTTTGACAGCACTTCGACAAAAGGCCGCTTTTTAAATATCCTTCCGAACAGGTATAAAACGACGCCGGCGGCAAATAAGATCATCAGCAGCCACATATTGCTGTTTTCGTCCCCGTAGATTGAGGCGAACACTGCAAGCAGAATCATCGTGACAAGATCGGCAATGACGGCGACAAGCAAAATAATCTGGCCGATATTTGTCTTCATGAGACGCTCTTCTTTCAGCGTCGGAACGACAACCCCGAGCGAAATTGTCGAAATGATCAGCGTCATTAAAAAGGCGTTGTCAATAAATCCTGCCATGACAAAGCTGTAAGAAAGGCCGAGCGATAAAATAAAGACGGCAATAAAGATGACCGAAGCCGTTTTAAATGTATTCGGCGCTTCCTTTCCGCTTGGAAGCAGCTGCTTTTTCTTTCCTTTTTCAAATGCGGAAAAATCGATTTCAAGCCCGCTTAAAAACATTAAAAAGATAAATCCGAGCATCGATAAAGTTTCGAGCCATGTATCGTGCTGGGCGACCAGATCGAACCCGCTTTTTCCGATAATAAGACCCATGATAATTTCAGCGACAACCACCGGTATGCTTAACCTGAAACGGTGCAGCAGGATGGGCGTTAAAAATGCGATAATCAGTACGACAACTAAAGATGAGACAGATGTGTGCTCCATAAACTGGTACCTCCTCTAAAACCGGTTTCCGGGTATGATTAGCGTTCCCTTTTTTAAAAATAAAAGGGACATCTTTTTAGACATTTTCATGTGGGAAAAGAACCGTCTGAACTCTTTTCTCACAGGTGTAAAAATCGATTTTAACAATGCTCGCTCAGAAAAAAAAGTAATATGCCTGATTTTCTCCGGTGAAAGTCGCTGAAGCTTGATTTATATATGGACTGGGCAATGTATATACATACGCAGACAGGAGGCAGAAAACGCATGAAATATGATGTAATCGGCGATATTCACGGGTGCTATGACGAAATGATTGCGCTGATTGAAAAGCTCGGTTACTCGCTGTCATCGGGGTTTCCCGTTCATCCGGAAAACAGAACACTTGTCTTTCTCGGGGATTTAACAGACAGAGGGCCAAAATCGCTGGAGGTCGTTGAATTTGTAGGACGGGCCGTTGAAGAAGGAGCTGTGCGATATGTGCCCGGCAATCACTGCAATAAGCTGTACCGTTTTTTCAAAGGCAATCCGGTGAAGCTGCAGCACGGGCTGGAGACGACGGCGGCGGAATACAGAAACCTTCCGAAACATAAACAGAAGGATATCAGAGACCTTTTCATGCGCCTTTATGAAAACGCCCCGCTTTATGAGATCCTGCATAACGGCGAACTTGTCGTCGCACATGCCGGCATCAAAGCGGAAGACATCGGCAAAAAGCCTGTCGGAAAAGTAAAACAGTTTGTGCTATACGGAGATATTACAGGAGAAACGCTGCCTGACGGACGGCCGGTCAGGCGGGACTGGGCCGCTCATTACAAAGGCGATCCGTGGGTGGTGTACGGCCACACTCCTGTCAAACGTCCGCGAATGATACATCATACGATCAATATCGATACCGGTTGTGTATTCGGCAACAGGCTGACCGCTTTCAGATACCCCGAACTGACAACCGAATCTGTCCCCTCTTCATTGCCTTATGATGAGTCAAGATTCCGTATGGAGCCATAAAAAAAGAGAGCTTAATTCAGCTCTCTATCAACTGACTCATATCATGCGGAACCGGCGCTTGAAACGTCAGCTCTTCCATTGTGAAGGGATGAAAAAACGTCAGCGTCTCACTGTGGAGCGCCTGCCGATTGATGAAGCCGCGGGTTCCTCCGTACAGCGTATCACCGCACAAAGGATATCCGATATGACTCATGTGAACTCGGATCTGATGGGTTCTCCCGGTTTCCAGACGGATGGAGACATCCGTCATACCGCTGAAGCGCCTGTTCACCCAAAAATGCGTCACCGCTTTTTGCCCGTCGGGGATCACCGCACGCTCGATGATGCTCGATGATTTTCTGCCGATTGGCGCATCGATCGTTCCCTGCTCTTCTGCGATCAAACCGTGGACGACCGCCCGATATTGCCGTTTGACGGCTCCCTTTTTTTGCAGTCCCGATAAAAGCGAGTGGGCGAAGCGGTGCTTGGCTACAAGCATGACACCCGATGTGTCGCGGTCAAGCCTGCTCACCAGGTGAACGGTCGCGCGGACGCCCGTCCGCTGGTAATAATGAATCAGACCGTTCGCCAAGCTGCCTGATGGATGCTCGCGCGAGGGAATCGACGACAGGCATGGCTGTTTATTTAATACGAGGACATGGTCATCTTCGAACAAAATATCAAGCGGAATTTCTTCCGGGCGCAAAGATTCGCTCATTTTTTCCGGAGGGAACTGTATGACGAGCTCGTCCCCTTTTTGAAGAACGTATCTGACCGTTACATGCCCGCCGTTTACCAAAAGATCCCCGCCGCCGAATTTGATGTCCGTCAGCATCCTTTTTGAAATGCCCAGTCGCTGGACGTATTCTTTCAAAAGAACCCCGCTGTCCTCTTCTGTTATGATCTGTTTCATCAAAAAATCGCTCACAGCAAACCTTCCTATTCTCCTTTTCCGATAAAGGAATCCTGGACCCTTTTCCAAAACGGAAACGGCCGAAAGCGGGCAAACCTGATATTTTCGTTTGCGACGCGGCATTGAATTGACTTGACGTCTTTATGCAGCAATGTCAAATGGTCAATCGCGACTTGAAACGTCACATCATTAATCGGTTTAATTAAACAAGTGTGGTGCTCAGGCAGAATGAGCGGCGATCCGACCGTGCGAAACACCCGGTTGTTGATCGACGCCATTTCAGCCAGCTGGACCGCTCTGATGGACGGATGAATAATCGCACCGCCGAGCGCCTTGTTATATGCCGTGCTTCCCGATGGGGTCGATAAGCAAAGGCCGTCGCCGCGGAACGTTTCGAAAAGTTCCCCTTTAATTTCGACATCTGTCACAAGCGTCCCTTCGATGCTCTTGATCGTACATTCGTTCAGCGCCAAATATCTCGCTTCATCGCTGCCGTCATTGTAGCGGACGATAACTTCCAAAACCGGATATTCAACAATTTGATACGGCGTTTTCGCAATCGCGATTACGAGTTTTTCAATCTCGGTCGGCACCCAGTCGGCATAAAAGCCGAGATGTCCTGTATGAACCCCGACAAAGGCCGTTTTGTCGAGGCGGCCGCTGTATTTGTGAAATGCGTATAAAAGCGTTCCGTCACCGCCGACGGAAATGACGATATCCGGCTCTTCTTCATCGCATTCAAGACCGAAGTCGAGCAGATATGTTTGAATTTTGCTTTTTAATGAATCGGAAACATCATTTCCTTTGGACGATACCGCAAACTTCATCATTCCATCTCCTTTCCCCTAACCGTCATCCTCATCCTTTTTCTTGCGTGAAAATGCCACGTGAGCCTCCTGAATCTCGCCCCTGATCTCGGACATTTCCATATCGAGCCTTGATGCTGCTTCAGAAGCTCTTTGAAGCCTTAATTTTACTTTTTCCGGAATGTTGCCGCTGTATTTATAATTTAAAGAATGTTCGATTGTCGCCCAAAAATTCATCGCCAGCGTCCGGATTTGAATTTCAACCAAAATCTGTTTTTCCCCGTTGATTGTCTGCAAAGGGTACAGCACGACGAGGTGGTAGGAGCGGTAGCCGCTCTCTTTATGTTCCGCGATATAGTCGCGCTTATCCACGACCGTGAAGTCCTTTCTCGCCAGAAGCATATCGACGACAATGCGAATATCCTCAAAAAATTGGCACATGATTCTGAGCCCGGCAATATCTTGCATGCTTTCAATGTTGTGCAGAGGAATGTTTTTCCGCTTGGCCTTCTCAAGAATACTCGGAACAGGCTTCACCCGCCCTGTCACGAATTCGATCGGCGAATGTTCCTCCTCGTATTCGTAAAGGGTCCGGATCCCTTTCAGCTTCACTTTCAGCTCTTCAACAGCCTGCCGGTACGGCGCTAAAAATTGCTCCCATTGTTTTTCGTCCATAAACCTTCCCCCAATTTCATCGCCTTTTTTTCTAGAGGAATATCCGTTTCACTCTCTCTTCCATTTCTTCGCCATAATTTGCATTATCTTTAATATTCTCTATTAAATATCCGAGCTCATCATGGAACCCGTTAAGCTCCAGCTCCGTGTTTCCGATATGTAAAAACACAGGAAGATTGGCGTCGAGGGCCGCTTTAAGATCGGACCAGATGCCTTCGTTTAAAATGACGTATTCAAAGGAATCGTCCTGTTCAAGTATGTATACAAATGCAAAATGATCGGAGTCTGTCAGCATGCGTCCGGCCGGTTTCCGCTCCGCTCCGTCATTGATTTCGCTGGTCAACACCAGCCGGTCGTTTCGCAGATTGGCTTCTGTAATCTCAATTCTGTTCTGCATAATGCTCTCCTTTACAATAAAAGTACAGATTCATTTTATCATATCAGCTTCAATATTGATAAACGTTCCTTCTCAAGAGATAATAAGGAAAATGCAATTTTACCAGCTGAGAGGATGAAAAAATTAAAGAATGAGCCAGGAACTTGAAATCGAATTTAAAAATATGCTGACAAAAAAAGAATTTGAGAAAATCAAATCATATTATCAATTTACTTCCGAGCAATTTGTTATACAAAAAAACCATTATTACGATACGTCCTCCTTTTCTTTAAAAGAAAAAGGAGCGGCTTTAAGAATTCGCGAAAAACAGCAGCGATATGTACTGACATTAAAAGAGCCGGCACCTGTAGGTCTGATGGAAACCCACCAGGAGCTGACCGGGAATCCCGAATTTGAAACGTTCACGATTCCGCATGGACCGGTATACGATCGCCTGAAGCGCCTCGGCATTCAACCGGACGAGCTCATCCTTTTCGGAACGCTTGCAACAAGCCGTGCAGAAAAAAAATTGCCGCAGGGCTTAATTGTTTTGGATCACAGCCGATACTTAATGGTAGAAGACTTTGAAGTTGAATTCGAAGTGACAGACTATGAACGCGGAAAACGGGATTTCTCTGAACTGCTGAAATCGTTCGGCATCCCTGAGCGTGAAACCAAAAATAAAATCGTCCGATTTTATGAACAAAAACTTAAAGATCAATAAGGTGGGAAAACAATGAACGTCAACCATTTGGCCGCCCTCTTGGAACTCCAGGCGATACGGTCGTTTTATCCGGCTTCAGACAGCGGTCCCGAAGATGCTGGTTTTGATTTCAGCTCGATTTTAAACCAATATTTAAGCAATGTCGGCGGTTTGGAGTCTTCACAGCCCGCGGTTGTTCCGGCCGTGTCGACAGGGTCTCAGCTCCAGGCGCCGCTGACAGCCGAAAAGCCTGCGGCAATTGCGGCCGTCCCATCTGCCGCAGCGAAACCCGTCTCTTTCGGCGGCCAAAATCAGAGCATTGACCAGATCATCAAAAACGCCGCAGAAAAATACGGAGTCGATGAGAAGCTGATTCATGCCGTCGTCAAGCAGGAATCGCGCTACCAGGAAAAAGCGGTCAGCCCGGCCGGCGCCATGGGCCTGATGCAGCTCATGCCGTCAACGGCGAAAGCGCTTGGCGTGAATAACGCTTTTGACCCCGTACAAAATATAGAAGGCGGAACAAAATACTTAAAGCAGATGCTCGATAAATACAGCGGGAATGTGAACCTCGCATTAGCGGCCTACAATGCCGGACCGGGAAATGTCCAAAAATACGGAGGCATTCCCCCTTTTAAAGAAACGCAAAATTATGTAAAAAGAATCACCTCAAATTACTATGCTTAAGCCGGAAAGGACGCTTTCCGGCTCAGATTGTTGACAAAATCCCAAAACGACTTTTAGTTTTGGGATTTTGTCATCCTTTCAGCGTGATTGAAAACCCTTGCAGTCTAGGAAGGCCGAGCATCGGAGCGGAGCGAATGTTGGAATTCGTGAGCACCGACGCGCAGGCCTGACAACGAATGCGAGGGTTTGTCGACACGCTGAGCCGGAAAGGATGCTTTCCGGCTTTTTTTGTCCGCATTTACTTCCTCTTTGATCCTCCCGGTATTAAAAATACACATTTAAGAAGCGAATATGATATGATATTTGAAACAAAATCAGCGATTTTCGCCCGCAGGCAGAAGTCGGTTTGTTTGTAGAAATGGAACGAGGTTGCTAAAATAAGTATATACAATCGTGAAATAATAAATGATGCACAAGATAAATATTTTTTTGCGATAGGAATCGGTATATTTTCCTATTAGCCATATTAAAAGGAGTAGTCAACATGGGACAATCGTTTAACGCACCTTATGAAGCGATTGGAGAAGAGCTTCTATCGCAACTTGTTGATACTTTTTATGAGCGTGTAAAGCGGCATCCGCTGCTCTACCCGATTTTTCCGGACGACTTAACGGAAACGGCAAGAAAACAGAAGCAATTTTTAACGCAATATTTAGGCGGTCCGCCGCTTTATACAGAAGAACACGGACACCCGATGCTGAGGGCGCGGCACCTGCCGTTTCCAATCACACCGGAACGGGCGGACGCATGGCTTTCGTGTATGAAAGAGGCAATGGATCATGTCGGTTTAAAGGGCGAAATAAGGGAATTTCTTTTTGAAAGGCTGACATTGACAGCCAGACATATGGTAAATCAGCCTAAAATGGAGGATGGTTCACATTGACACTAAATCAGCGTGACCAATTTTTCTCCCATTGCCATGGACATCCGCAAAAACCGATGGAAATTTATATGTTTGTCGACCCTTTGTCTCCCGAATGCTGGGCTTTGGAGCCGGCGATCAAAAAGTTGAAAATCCGCTACGGCCGTTTTTTCACACTAAGGATCATCGCCGCATGCAGCATCACAGCGCTGAACGTTCAGAAACGTAAAAAGCACCGCCTCGCAGAGGCATGGGAAAAGATCGCATGCAGATCAGGCATGTCTTGTGACGGGACGCTCCTGCATGACAAAGTGCTCTCCGCACCATACCTCGCTTCACTCGCTTTAAAAGCGGCGGAACTGCAAGGCAGAAAAGCAGGGCTGCAGTTTTTGAGATGCATGCAGGAAAGCCTGTTTCTCAATCGGCAGGATATCACCGAAGAACAGGTGCTGCTGGCGATCGCAGAGCATACACAGCTCGATCTGGAGGAATTTAAAAGGGATCTTCATTCGCAGAGCGCCGTGAAAGCCCTGCAATGCGATTTGAAAATCGCTGCCGAAATGGAAGTGGCATCTGTCCCGACTCTTACGTTTTTTAACAGTCTCCGCGAAGGAGAAGGCTTAAAAGTAACCGGAAATTATTCATACGAGATTTACGAAGAAGTATTGTTTGAGATGCTCGGCGATGAGCCGAAGCCTTCACAAACACCTCCGCTCGAACTTTTTATCGAATACTTTCAATTTGTAGCCGACAAAGAAATTGCCGTCGTTTACGACTGGACGCTGGAAGAGGTGGAACGGGAAATGAAAAAGCTCGCGTTCGCCCGCAAAGTCGAAAGAGTGGAAGCGAAACACGGCATGTTCTGGCGCTATATAAACGGACATCATGATGCCGGACCGCTTTATCAATGCGAAAAATAGCACGGGTTTCTCCCGTGTTTTTTTTCGCGCCAAAACGAACTTATGTTCCTTTTTGAAGCAGTAAGAAACCGCGCCGGGATAAGCGCGGTTTCTAATTATGTCTTAACGACAACAAAGGGGATGGGAGAAATTTTTCACGGTCAAACAAAGGGGTAAATGTTTGTTTGTGATCAATTTCACATCTTTATAATATCAAATCATGTCGAGTTTTGACAACTGATTTCATTAGTTTTCACATTTTTGTCACAAAAACATAAAAAATAGATGTCCATCATATGATCAAAGTAATAAAGAAAACGAGCCCGCCGCACGTTGCCATACCGCGATTTATGCGAACTGGCGCCCGGTTTTGCTGCCTTTTTGCGCCTCGTCTCCCCCTGTGAAATTTTATCAGTCCTTAGGAGGGTTTTTATGCTTCAGATCATTTTAGGACTTGCATCAATATTATTTTTTTTCGTCTTGAATATTTTAGGTTTGATGAATATGTTTCCCCTTTATATTACGTCCCCTCTCTTATTTATATCAATCCTTTTTACGCTCAGCCGCCTCAACCACCGCAAAACATTTAAAGGTTTTTGACCTCATCGCGAACAAGGCTGCCGGTATGACCGGCAGCCTCTTCTATATACTCGCCTATTATGAATGATTGACTTTTTGCAAAAGTTCTTCCATTTCGTTCAGCTGCTCTTCAAACTTTTTGCACGCAGCTTCGATCGGCTCCGAAGATGTCATATCAACACCGGCTTTTTTCAGCACTTCAATCGGATAATCCGAGCTACCCGCTTTCAAGAACTCAATATAGCGGTCAACAGCCGATTTGCCTTCTTTTAAAATCTGCTGACTGAGTGCCTGAGCTGCACTGAAGCCTGTCGCATACTGATACACATAATAATTGTAATAGAAATGCGGTATTCTTGACCACTCAAGACCGATTTCCTTATCAATCTCAATATTGTCACCGAAATATTTCTTATTCAAATCATAGTAGATGCTCGTTAACAGCTCAGGTGTCAGCGGTTCCCCTTCCTGGGCTTTGCTATGGATCTCATGTTCAAATTCGGCAAACATCGTTTGTCTGAAAACCGTTCCTTTGAAGCCTTCAAGCATATGATTCAAAATGTAGAGCCGCTGTTTTTCATCGTCGATTGTATTCAGCAAGTATTCTCCCAAAAGTGCTTCATTCGTCGTAGAAGCTACTTCGGCTACGAAAATGCTGTAGTTTCCGTACGGGTAAGGCTGATATTTTCTCGTATAGTAGCTGTGCACGGAATGGCCGAATTCATGGACGAGCGTAAACAAATTATTGACGTTGTCCTGCCAGTTCATCAAAATATACGGATTGGTTCCGTAAGTTCCTGAAGAATAAGCGCCGCTGCGTTTTCCTTTGTTTTCATACACATCGACCCAGCGGTTGTTCAAGCCTTCTTTCAGAATGGATGAATATTCTTCCCCTAAAGGCGTCAAACCTTTTAGCATATAGTCCTTTGCCTGCTCGTAGGTAACTTTCATTCCAGAGTCCTTTACCAGCGGAGTATACAGGTCATACATGTGTACCTCATCAAGCTCAAGCACTTTTTTTCTAAGCTCAACATAGCGGTGAAGAAGCGGGAGATGCTTGTTGATCGTGCTGACAAGATTGTCATAGACTTCTTCAGGAATGCTGTTTCGCGACAAAGCAGCTTCCCGCGCCGATTTATAATGTTTAACCTTCGCATAAAAGTTGTCTTTTTTCACAGCTCCGCTGAGCGTGGAAGCGAGCGTGTTTTTAAAGCGGCCGTATGTTTCGTAAACCGCCTTGAATGCCGCGCGGCGGACATCGCGGTTCTCGCTTTCCAAAAAGGTGACATAATTGCCGTGTGTGAGCTGTACCTTTTCTCCATTTTCATCGGTGATCTCCGGAAATTCCATATCAGCGTTATTCAGCATGCCGAACGTGTTGGAAGAAGATGAAAGAACATCAGACGCTTCGGCCAAAATTCCTTCCTCCTCCTCGCTCAGTACGTGAGGACGCTCTTTATTGATTTCTTCGAGAGCATGCGAGTAAAGCTTTAACTCCTCTTTTTCCAGCAGGAACTGCTGAAGCTTTTCTTCCTGAATCGATAGTATTTCCGGCACCATGTAGGCCGTTGCGCTCGCTGCCTGGGTATAGAGGTTGGCCGCTTTATCATTGAGACCTTGGTAAAAAGAATTTCCAGTATCCTGATCATAGCGCATGTGAGCGTAAGTATACAGCTTCCCGAGACGCTCCATCACCTTATCCTGATAAGTCAGCGCTTCATATAGATCATCGGCGGAATGGCCGAGCCTGCCCTTGAATTCGGAAAGCTTGGGCAGCAGTTCTTTAACGGCTTGAAATTCCTCGCTCCAAGCATCATCTGACGGGAAGATATCCTCAAGTCTCCACGTGTCTTCTTGCTTCACCTCTTCTCTTGAAGGCAGTTTCTTCGATTTTTTTTCTTCAGCCACTGTCAATCCCCTCGCTTTCTTTACTCCAAGTCCATTGTTGTCCAATAAACTTGTATTGTGTTTATCTTCTGTTTTTTCACCGTCTTTTGTCAAATCATATGCGAAAAAAAAGACGCAAAATCCCGCCGTTAAAAAATAAAATACATATCTTTTGATCTGAAACAGTCCGGACACCACCTTCCTTTCTTTAGGTTGAACGAAAGGCTTGATAATCATTCGGAAAAATAATGTTCATCCCTTTTTAACAGCGCCTCCAGCCGCGGCTCCGGAGCAACAGGACCCGCGGAATAATAAAATTCCTCTTTCCTCTCTAAAAATCCTTTTTTATGCAAAAAACAAATGTATTCACAAACGGCATCAGCAGCCGTTTGCTGCCCGCTCCATCTCAGCTTCAGCCTTTTACCCTTGACGAGCCAGTCCATATAATGAACCGCAGACTGCAGGCGAAACGTATCATGCTTCGTTATAAATAAGAAAAGGTGCCCTTGCCACACATAAACCGGGTGGGCAAAAATATAGCCTGACGGCACCGGGAGAAAGACTTCTGAGGGGAAAAACGGGAGCGGGAGCCGGAACTTTTCATAAAAGAGCGCGGCTATCTGCTTCGCTTCTTTTGATAAAAAACGCACGGTCGACATTCGAAAGCTGCGGATGTTTTCTTTCCAACCTTTAAGCTGGAGAGGCGAACAGTTTTCCCATGCGGTTAAATCATGCCAGCCTGCTTCAGCAAGTGGGAGAAAACGCAAGGATGCGGATGTTTTGTTTGTTTGAAAGGGAATCAAGTGTTCGAGGATGATGAAAGCCTTTTGTTCGGGGCAAAAAAACAGGAGCTTAGGAGGCTTATCCCTTTTCTGAGCGAACTGCCAGTGAAACCCTGAAAGCTGAAAAAAACTCCTCGCCAAGCGTCTTACCCGGTTACCGCCCAGAATCCACAACGGCGCGATTCCCAGTTTGAGAAAGCCGTCCGTTCTTTTTCGGTACGCTGCCGCATCTAGATTCGCACATTGAAATTCAACCGCAACCTGGCGGGTCTCGTGTTCCAGAAGCAAATCGGGCCTTTGTCTGATCTCTTGCAAATACGGTTCAAGCACCGGGCGGAAGCCTTGTCTGCCGAGCCATTCGTACAACAGCCGTTTTCCTTTCAGGTGATAGGAGCTCTCCGGTTCATGAGGCACCGGACATGCTGCACCCGGCTTATGAGCGAAGTGTGGGAGCTTGACGGCACCGACTTTCAGGTCGAGTTCACACCGGCAAACCGGACAGTAAAATAAATGTCGTTTTCTCAATCGCTTGAGATCTTCGGTTTTGTATCCGTCGGCAAGACAGATGATCTCTTCTTGATCGATCATTGCACTGAACATATTGTCTCTCTCCTTCCTGTTTGATCAAGTATTCAACATGCGCGGAAGCTTTCCTTTTTTTGAAAACGCTTCAAATTCAGGCTGATTTTATATAAAGTAGTATTATAGAACTCGAAATTTTTAGAAAAGGAGTTTTTGACATCAAACGGAAGCTGACCACCAAGCTTACATTGCTGATTCTCACCCTGCTATTCATCTTGCTTTCTGTTATGAGCGGCCTCTATTTAATCATTTTAGAAAATTCGTTAAAAACACAAATTCAAGCCAGAGCGCTCGATATGGCGAAAACGCTCGCCCAGATGCCTTCCGTCCAGGAAGCCTTTGAAACGGACGATCCGTCCCGAATCCTTCAGCCAATTGCAGAAAACGCGAGAAAGCAGTCCGGTGCGCAATACATTGTGATCGGCTCGGCGGATGCGATTCGCTATGCTCATCCGGACCCGGGAAAAATCGGCAAACCGATGGTCGGCGGAGACAATCAGCGCGCTCTTGAAAAAGGGGAAGCATATATTTCGGAAGCCGTCGGCACGCTTGGCCCAGCCATCAGGGGCAAAGCCCCGATCCTTAATGAAAACGGCAAAATCGTCGGAATCATCTCAGTCGGTTTTTTAAAAGAAAATATTCAGGATATCGTCTCTCAATATCAGACAAAATTAATATTTTTATTAGGATTTGTCGTGCTGATGGGGGTTTTGGGAGCCGTCTATATTTCCCGCAATGTCAAAAAGTCCATTTTCGGTCTTGAACCTTATGAAATTAATCAATTATATACTGAAAAACAGGCGATTACAGAATCTGTGCACGAGGCCTTGATCGCCATCAACAAACATGAAGAAATCACGCTCTTGAATAGAAAAGCGTGTGAGCTCCTTCGCGTCGAAAGCGAAGATCAGTGGCTCGGCAAACCGATTTCCGAGCTTCTTCCAGATACGCTGCTCCCCGAAGTGATGAAAACGAAAACGGCGCAAAAAGATCAGGAATTAACGATCGGAAATGAAGAATTAATCGTCAACAGAGTGCCGATTTTCGAAAACGAAAAAATCCGCGGGGCCGTTGCAAGCTTCAGGAGAAAGACGGACATTGACGAACTCTCCAAAAAGCTGGCGCAAACTTCGCAATACGCGGAAGGTCTGAGAGCCCAGACCCACGAATATTCAAACAAGCTGAACACAATCGCGGGACTGATCCAGCTGGAAAGCTATTCTGAAGCGCTCGAATTGATCCAAAAAGAGAACAAAAGCCATCAGGAAATGCTGCGATTTCTCATCCATTCGATTCCTGATCCGCTTCTTTCCGGGTTGCTGCTGGGAAAGGTCAACCGTGCAAAAGAGCTGCACATCAACCTGGAAATCGATGAAAGCTCAAAATTGGACGCTTTGCCGGACGAAATGGACAAAGGCAAATTCATTACGATTTTAGGAAATTTGATTGAGAATGCTTTTGACGCCGTTTCCCACAAAAAAGACCGCAGCATCCTTGTCTTCTTGTCAGACGGGGGAGATCACATCTTAATTGAAGTCGAAGACTCGGGAGACGGTATTCCCGAGGGGGAACAGGAGCGGATCTTTCAAAAGTTTTATTCGACAAAAGCGGCTAATCACCGCGGTCTCGGCCTCTTTTTAGTCAAAGAAGCCGTCAATGCGTTAAACGGACAAATCAAAGCGGATAAAAGCGACCTTGGCGGAGCATTGTTTACTGTCGTGATACCAAAATAGAGAAACGCTGGGGGACTGACCTATGAAAGCATTACAAGTGTTTATCGTGGAGGATGACATCAGGAACGCTGACATACATCAAAAACTGATCAGCAAAATTGAAGGATTTTCTGTTATTGGAATCGCAGAAAATTTTCAAGATGCAAAGGATTTGCTTCCGGACGTGAAGCCCGACCTTGTCCTGCTCGACATTTTTCTGCCGGACGGCTCAGGCATGGAGCTTCTCTGGCTGATCAGACAAAAGCTCAGACATACAGACGTCATGATGATTACGGCGGCGAAAGAAGTTGAGTATGTCGAACAGGCGATTCGCGCGGGAGCCGTCGATTATTTGATCAAGCCGATTATGTTTTCCAGGCTGAAAGAAACGCTGTTAAACTATCGGTCCTACCGGCTCAAGGTAAATGAAATGTCTTCAATCGATCAGACAGACGTTGACAGCTTGATGGCAAAAAGGCGAAGCATCATGAAAGAAAAACAAACCGCTGAAGCCGATTATCCGAAAGGAATCGACGGCCTGACGCTGAAAAAAGTAGCCGGCGTTTTAAACAAAAGCGAAAACAGCGATGGCATCACCGCCGAAAACCTCGGGCGCACCATCGGTGTCAGCCGGACGACCGCAAGGCGCTATTTAGAATTTTTAGCTGCGGAAAAGCATGTAAAAACAGAACTTTTCTATGGAACCGTCGGACGTCCCGAACGCCGCTACAAGCCTGTGAAAAATGAAAGTCCGGAAACGTAGCGTTCCGGACATCAAAAGCTCAGCCTTCCAAATCGATCGACTTTTTATTTTTGTTCTTCATTGCCCGGGAAATCGGCGGTACGATGAGCGACAAAAGAGCCGTAATCAATAAACCGATTGTGACGGGACTTTCAAAAAACACGGACAGGCTTCCTGATGACAGCGTCATCGCTTGTCTAAACGATTCTTCCATCAAACTTCCGAGAATAAAAGCTAAAATAAACGGAGCCGCCGGAAAAGACAGCACTCTCATAAAATACCCGAGGATTCCGAAGAACACCAGAATATAAAGATGTACGACATTAAATGTCACAGCATAGACGCCGATCAGGCAGAAAACAAATATGAGCGAAATTAAAAGCTGCTTCGGAATCAGAAGAATTTTTGACAAGAAAGGAATTAACGGCAAATTTAAAATCAGCAGAAATAAATTGCCGATATACATGCTTGCGATCACGCCCCAGAACACGTCGGGATGATCCGTCAGCATGAGCGGTCCCGGCTGAACGCCGACGACCAAAAGGGCGCCGAGCAGGACGGCCGTTGTTCCTGATCCGGGAATCCCGAGTGTCAGAAGGGGTACGAATGCGCCGCTCGTTGCCGCATTGTTCGAAGTCTCAGGTGCTGCGACCCCTTTGATATTTCCCTTGCCAAACGTTTCAGGATGTTTTGAGATTCTCTTCTCTGTAATATAAGAAATAAATGATGCAATTGTCGCCCCTGCACCGGGCAGGATGCCGAGCAAAAATCCGATGACCGAATGCCTTGCGATCGGTCCCGAAATCTCTTTCATTTCGCTTTTCGTCACCTTCAGGCTGCCGACCTGAGACGCTCCTTCCGTCATCGGCTTGTTCCGCGTCTTGATCAAGAACGCAACTTCAGCAAGTGCAAACAAACCGAGAGCCACGATCAGAAAATCGATGCCTTCCAGAAGGCTTGCCGCACCGAATGTAAACCGTTCGGTCCCCGTCTGCGGATCAATCCCGATGGTAGCGGTCATAAAGCCCAATGTCGCAGAAATCAGCGCCTTGACTGTCGATCCTTCGGAAAGGCTTGAAATTGCCACCAAGCCGAGCATCATCAATGCAAAATATTCTGTCGGTCCAAATGTCACCGCAATGTTTGCCATTGTCGGTGCGACGAGCATCAGCGCAACTACGGTGATCGTTCCGCCTGCAAAGGAGCAAATTGCAGCGATGGCAAGGGCTTTTCCCGCTTTCCCCTGCTTTGCCATCGGATAGCCGTCAAACGATGTTGCGACAGTGCCCGCTACTCCGGGGGCATTTAACAGAATCGATGACGTCGAACCGCCAAAGACCGCTCCGTAATAGACACCCGCCATCAAAATTAACGCGGAGGCCGGGTCCATTCCGTAACTTAACGGGATCATAATGGCAATCGCAGTGATCGGCCCAAGCCCGGGCAGCATCCCGATAACCGTCCCGATCAGCACCCCGATAAAAGCGAACATGATATTCTGCGGAGTCAGCGCCACCTGAAATCCGTATAATATACTATCTAACATGCACTTTCCTCCTTATGTTCGATTAAAAAGGCATAACCCCCTGCGGAAGCATGATGTTGAGCACATAGTTGAATGAAAAATAAATTGTGCCGCTGAAAATCAGTGAAACGAGCGCAGCCGTTGTCCAATTTCGATATCCCAACACCGCGGGCAAAACGATCAGCAGCATTACCGTAGAAAGCAAAAATCCGATGAATTCCAAAATCGAAATGTAGATCAACAGAGAAGCAACACAGAGCATCATGACCTTGACGTCTTTTTTCTTCAGCTGAAACAGCTTTTTCACCGTTGTATCTTTTTGATCTTTTTCAAAAAACAGAAATACACCCAAAATGAGAAGCAATATGCCTAAACTTTTCGGCAGCACGTCCGCATCGATCACCGCGTACGGATAGCTGTCTAAATTAAAGCTGAACGCCAGGTAAATGGCTGCCACAGCCAAAATGATGACAGAAACGGCCCGGTTTGTGATTCTCATGGTTTACACCAGCCTTTCTCGATTTCAGCTTGCCGGTCGCCGGCTGTGCCGGGCAAAGCTTTTAAGTCGCTTTCCCATACCGGCAACCGCGCGGAGACCATTTTATTTGCCACCTAATCCGATATCATCAAGGAGCGCTTCCATTTCTTTATATTGAGCGTCAAGATAGTCTTTGAATTCTTGATGGCCCATAAACTTATCCGTCCATCCATAGCTGTCCCGAATCGATTTCCAGCTGTCTTTTTCCATCATCTCTTTGATTTTTTCTTCATAATATTTTACGGCGGACTCGCTCATTCCCGGAGGTCCCATAAATCCTCTCCAGACCGTAAATTCATCATCGATTCCCTGCTCTTTTAAGGTCGGAAAATCTTTGACCGTATCTCCTTTCATGCGTTCGGGAGCGGTGATGGCCAGCACTCTGACTTTTCCGGCGCGCGCCTGTTCGGCCGCTTCACCGACACCCGTCGAGTAGACGTCGGCTTTTTTACCGAGCAGCATGCTCATCCCGGCGCCGTCTTGCGCCGTAATGTATTTCAGCTCTTTCGCATCAACGCCAGCCTTTTGAACAGCGCTGACAAATTGCATGTGGTCCATGCTTCCCGGAGAAGACGTCCCTACAATAGAGGCTTTTTTCGGATCTTTTTTCAGCGCATCCACAAGATCTGTCATCGACTGATAAGGCGAATCTTTATGAACGACAAACGCTCCGTAGTCGGCAATCACGCTTGCGATCGGCGTAAAATCATTGTGACCGTACTGGGATTGTCCGTTTAAAGGCACGAACAAAATCGGCGGAGATGTAACAAACAACGTATGGTTATCACCTTTTTTGCGGTGGACATACGACCATCCCGACGCTCCCCCGCCGCCCGGTTTATTGACGACAGCCATCTTTTCAATCAATTTTTCTTCACCTAAAATTTTCGAGATCGTTCTGGCCGTTGTATCCCATCCCCCGCCGGCTCCGGCAGGCGCAACGACCTCAATTGCTTTCGAAGGTTTAAAGTCTTTTTCGTTCGCGGCTTTATTTGAAGCCGTGTTTCCGCCGCATCCTCCCAAAATCAGCGCAAACACAAGCAAAATTGTAAAGCCGTAACATCTACCCCTCTTTGTCATGTTGTGCTCCCCCTTCATTGTAATCGCTTTCATTATAGCTTCCCCGACTTTTCGTGCACAGTTTAACTGCATAATATTCTTTTTGTTCATAAAGTTCACAAAAATCTTCCTCAAATAGAGATGTAATTTTTGTTAAAGGATAATTACGGGATCAACTTCTGACCAATTAAAAACCCCTCTCCGCAGAGAAGGGTCAGTCTTTCAATTTGATATTACATTTTTTAAGGAAGGTACATCGCAAATTTGCCGTTTGCCACAAGGCTGTTCAGCATGTAAAGACATGATCCGTAATAATCTTCTGGAATATATGTGCTGTTAAACGCATTGGCAAATCCCGTCCTTAATGATGCATCGCTTGCTGCAGTCGCGCCGCCCGCATTGGCGGCGATCAGGCCAACCGGGCTTCCTTTTTTGACGGCCGTCCCATTCAGCGTATATTCATGGGCCGTTCTCCCGTAGTTTTCCCGTTTCATAAACGTCAAGAACTTGTTAACCGCTTTTTGCTCGCTGGCGCGATATGCGTTATCTGCCGAGGACCAAAGTGTATGATCCATAGCGATATGAGACACCGTCCGCCAAGCATCATAGCTGAAATTTCGGTCTGTTTCCGTTGAGGAATGAGCCGCATCGCTTACGCCGTCAAAGCCGGCTTCATCGGGAAACAGCCCTGTGGCCGCATTGGTGACGGTTGATCCGTTATTTAACACGCTTTTAAACGTTGTTTCTGACAAGTATGTTCGAGATTTGTTTGCTGCATCTTTCCAAAAATACTGCTGGCTGCTTCTGGCGCTTTTAGCGAACAACTCGAAAAAAGCAGGAACGTGGTAGGATGGGTCCGTCCAATTGACATAAGGGCCGAATCGAACCATCGCATAGCGCTGATCCTTGCTGTTTTTAATAAACACTCGCGATTCCTTACCTGTGTTGGCGTATTCTCCATCACCGGCCAAAGCGTCAAGCATGTCTTGAGCCCGCTCTTTGTAATCGTACGGGTATTTTTTATCTCCCCAGCGGCCAGATGCCATCATGAGCGCTGCCGCAAACCAGACCTCGCCGTCAGATGCAACATTCTGATCAATGGTTTGCACGTCTGAGCCGTTCGTTTTCATATGCCAGCTATGGTAGCCGTACAAACTGTCGCTTCTGTCGGAATGGCGCATATATTTACGGACGAAATCCCACAGCTTTTGGAACTTATACTCATCATTCATTTGCAGCGTAATCATCATCCCGTAACTCATACCCTCTGTTTTGACGCTGTAGTAGCCATTTCCCAGGTTATCGTCCGTCGTCGAAGCGATGTAAGCTGAACCGTCCTTCATATAATGAAACAGCGATCCGCCTTTACCATCGCCTTTTGTATCAAAGTATTTTTTATAGGCCTGATTCAAATTGTTTTTACCCGTTGTTCCGAGAATATCCGGAGTCTTGGAATGTACGGCTGCCATGGCTGTTTGAGAATAAGCGGCACAAAAACATGTTAAACCAATAAAGACAGCCATGATCCATTTTAAACTTTTTCGCATCAAATCAATCTCACCTTTCAAAATTTGTCATAACACCAATCCATCTTAATCAATGAAACTGGAAGTGTATAGATCAGATTGACCCTATTCGGTTTGGGCCGAAATGATCGTTTTCTTTTGAAAGTGGTGAGCCGTTTGAAAGATGTAGAACGGGAGGAGGGAAGTTGTGGAGAATTGAAGCTCTTTGTTATATTTGTTCCAGAAAGTTAAAGCCGGCTTCAAAAGAAACCGGCTTTTTTATGCGAAGTGCTTTTTTATTGTATGAAGAGCATGATCCGCTGCAATCAGTGTTCCATACTCTTTCAGCATATGAATCGTCGTCTTTGATTCTGAGGCATACTCCAGCAGAATGCTCAGCTGGTTTTCCACCTCTTCATCGGGCAGTTCACTGAAATCCACGAATAAATAATAGCGGTTCTCGTGAGAGTACAATGTCGTTTTGCAGCCGCTGATAGACATTTTTGACAGTGAGATTAAATCCTCAAAATCGTCAAACTTTAAAACAAACTGCAGTTTCTGCTCTTCTGCCTGCTCTTCTTTTTGAAAGTCGTCAAGCAAAGCATCAAGGCTTTCTTCTGCTACATGCTGTTTTTTATCTTCAGGAATCGGCAGTTCCAGCTTTTGTCCGTCTTTGGACAGCTGAGCTCTTGTCACAATGATTTCCAATCCCTTATCAAGGGCCTGCACTTGAATCCAAAGGGGGCCTTCAACGGCAAACTCTTCTTCTTCGTGCACTTCGTCCATCATTTCCCAAAAAAGCTCTTCACTGCGTTCTCGATTGTACCAAATTTCTTCTCTGTCAAACCCGCGGTCTTCGATATCACCGTAGGAAATATAAAACTTAACCGTATGTTCGTTTATTCTTTCGATTTCCATTTGCCAACCTTCCCTTCTTTGTAAGATGTTGAAGGGATAACTAAGCTCCCAATTAATTGTACTTTACTACACTTTACCCATTACGTCCACTTCTTAACCTTATCCATAATCAATCTTTATTTTCTATTTTATGATAAAAAAGGCGGAAAAGAAATAAAAACGCCTCCAAAGCCAAGCTAACATATTTTCCGGCCTGCTTCATATATTAGTTGTACAAGCAGCAGCTGTAGAAGCGGGTGCCTTTTAGGCAAGTCCCGATGCAAAGGCAAAGCGAGGTGCCAGTTGATGGAACACGATGTACTGATGTCGTTCCTTGTGATCATCGGAATCGATCTCATACTTGGCGGCGACAACGCTGTTGTGATTGCAATGGCAAGCCGTCATTTGCCTCCACGGCAAAGACAAAAAGCGATCATCATCGGCACATTGATCGCCATCATGATGAGAATCGCGCTAACAATGGCAGCAGTGTACCTGCTCGCGGTTCCTTATCTGCAATTTATCGGAGGAATCTTCCTGTTGTACTTAGGATATCAGCTTTTGATTGAGAAAAAAGATGCCCAGCATGTCAAAGGCGGGACATCTTTATTTAAGGCGATCCGTATCATCGTGATTGCCGATTTGTTCATGTCGCTCGATAATGTGATTGCGGTCGCTGGAGCTTCTCACGGACGCCTGATGCTAGTCGTTGTCGGCTTGATGGTCTCCGTCCCGGTCATCATTTGGGGCAGCAGGCTGATTCAAGCGGCCCTTGCAAAGTTTCCGCTCTTCATATACGCGGGAAGCGGACTGCTCGCTTATACCGGCGGCGAAATGATCGTCAGGGAGCAGGAGTTGTCTTCCTTTATGGCGCAGCATAGCACCCTCGAAATGCTGCTGCCCGTCCTGACGGTGATTTTTGTGATTCTAGCCAGTATTTATTATGAACAGACGAGTGAAAAGCATTAAAAAAAGAAGGCTGAAAAATTCAGCCTTCTTTTAGTTTGCGAGACGCTGCGCTTCACGAAGCTGGAATGTGCGCACTTTGCGCGGCAGGAAGCGGCGGATTTCGTCTTCGTTGTATCCAACCTGCAGGCGCTTTTCGTCAATGATGATCGGACGGCGCAAAAGGCCCGGATGTTCATTGATGAGCTGGTACAGCTCTTGAAGCGGCATTGTTTCAAGGTTGACGTTCAGTTTTTGGAACACTTTGGAACGGGTTGAAATAATTTCGTCTGTTCCGTCCTCCGTCATTCGTAAAATCTCTTTTATTTCATCAATTGATAAAGGCTCTGAAAAAATATTTCTTTCCGTATACGGAATATCATGTTCTTCTAACCATGCGCGCGCCTTTCTGCAAGACGTGCAGCTTGGGGATGTATATAATGTAACCATATTGCTTCACTCCTTAAAAAGTAGAATGAAATTAGCGTATTCTTAAATTGAAATAAATCTAAAAAAGTAATCTTTATTGAGTATTATACTATAAAAAAGTAAGTGTGAACAGTCTGTAACAGAAATTTTTTGACAATCCAGCGACTTTTGCTTTTTTATGCCATCTGTTATTCTCATTTAGCTCAATTCATCGAAAATGTTTTTTTGTTTATGATCGTCAACAATCGTAAGGACGTCATCCACATCTTCATAAGATTCTCCATACCACTTCTCATCTTTGTATGTATGGATTTTTTCGTACGTTTCTTTCATCGCGTCAAATACTTCTTTCTCTGTGTTTGATTTTGGAGACCAATACAAAATCTCCATTTTGTTCACTTTGCCGGTTGCGAGTGACCGGCGACGGTAACCAATCGACTCAGCGTGTTTAAAGTTTTCCTTTTGATAAAATTTAAGACGTTTCGCCGTATCGGCATCATCTTCATCCACGGGCTCGACTTCGAGGAGGATCGGTTTGTTTTTCTTTTTCAGCTTCTCAATCAGCTTGGAACCAAGCCCCTGTCCTCGCGCGTCTTTAGAAACGAATAAATAGTCGATGAAAATAAAAGAGTCGAATTCGGCGTACATCAACACATGATGACGGCCTTCTTCTTTATGGTAAATATCGTTTTGTTCCTTTAACAATGCTTCCATGTGCTCTTTTGATTTCATTTCTTCAATTGGGAAATACTCGCTAAGCTTCTCATACCAGTTCATTGATTTGCTCCTTATGGATGTTCTAATTTCACACTTTAGATATACCCGCTTTCTTTTTAGTTTAAACAAAATCTTTTTAGAAAGGAGCTTCAGTGAAGCTGAGCATGTTACCTACATATACTAAGACGGTTGTCTCCCGCGAAGGTTTCAAATTTTTTCTCGAAAAATTGCCGGCGGTTGTTCGGCATAAAAAAAAGACAGCCTTGTGACGGCTGTCTTCCTGCTTCGTTTATTTGGATTGATAGGCTTTAAATTCTTCCTCTGTACACATGACGAAATGGCCGGGCTTTACTTCGCGAAGCTCCATCTGTTCGTCGCCTTTCAGCTGGTGGACGCTTGGATCATACGTCTTCCGCACGCGCGTGCGCTCATAATCCGGATCAGGGAGCGGAATGGCGGAAAGCAATGATTGTGTATACGGATGAAGCGGATTTTCATACAGTTCATCCGCCGGCGCCAATTCAACAAGCTTCCCAAAATACATGACGCCGATCCTGTCGCTGATATATTTGACCATCGACAGATCGTGAGCGATGAAAAGGTATGTAAGCCCTCTTTCCTTTTGCAAATCCTTCATTAAATTGACGACTTGCGCCTGAATGGACACGTCCAGAGCGGAGATCGGTTCATCGGCAATGATGAATTCCGGCTCGACCGCAAGCGCCCTTGCGATTCCGATCCGCTGGCGCTGTCCGCCGGAAAATTCGTGCGGATAGCGGTTCGCGTGCTCTTTATTTAAGCCGACGAGTTTGAGGAGTTCATGAACGCGCTCAAGCCGCTCTTTTTTCGTTTTGGCCAAACCGTGGATGTCAATTCCTTCTGCGATGATGTCGGCAACCGTCATCCGCGGGTTCAAGGAAGCATATGGGTCCTGAAAAATCATCTGCATCTTCCGGTTGAATTCAAG
The DNA here is from genome assembly GCF_018333035.1 of Bacillus sp. J41TS8. NCBI lineage: Bacteria > Bacillati > Bacillota > Bacilli > Caryophanales > Bacillaceae > Bacillus > Bacillus sp. J41TS8. The sequence goes on along the minus strand of NZ_BORF01000005.1, from coordinate 33,994 downwards.
AAGGTCCTTGGCAGACTTTTTGTCGTGGACATTCTTTCCCTTAAACAAGACTTCTCCGGAAGTCGCTTGATACAAACGAATGATCGAACGGCCGGTCGTCGACTTTCCGCAGCCGGATTCACCGACAAGACCGAGCGTTTCTCCTTTGTAAATGTCAAAAGAGATTCCGTCAACAGCTTTCACAATCCCTTTCGGCGTTGAAAAGTGCTGTTTTAAATTCTTGATTTCGAGCAGTTTTTCTGCCACATCATTCACCTTCTTTCACTTCAACCGGTTTTTCATACTGATTTTTAAACTCCTTCATCTTGCTTTTGACAGCCGCCGGCGGCTCAACTTTTGGAGCGTCCGGGTGCAAAAGCCATGACTTCACATAGTGTGTATCAGATATTTTAAACATCGGCGGTTCTTGTTCAAAATCGATTTTCATTGCGTAAGGGCTTCTTAATGCAAAAGCATCGCCCTTCGGCGGATTGGTCAAATCAGGCGGAGACCCCGGTATCGCCATTAATTCTTCATCACCGTCGTTGTCAAGGCTCGGCATTGATGCCAACAGCCCCCATGTATACGGATGCTTCGGGTTGTAGAAAATCTCGTCGACCGTACCGATCTCCACAATTTGTCCCGCGTACATGACGGCGACTCTGTCTGCGACATTCGCGACAACGCCGAGATCGTGCGTAATAAAAATGATGGATGTCTCGATCTTTTTCTGCAATTCTTTCATCAGCTCTAAAATCTGCGCCTGAATCGTCACATCAAGAGCTGTCGTCGGTTCGTCCGCGATTAAAAGCTTTGGATTGGCCGCAAGCGCCATCGCGATGACGACGCGCTGCCGCATCCCGCCGCTGAATTCGTGCGGATACTGGTTGACGCGGCGTTCAGGCATCGGAATTCCGACCAGGCTGAGAAGCTCTACCGCCCGCTTATTGGCCTCTTCTTTTGAGATCTTTTCATGCTTAAACAGCACTTCTGTGATTTGACGGCCGACTTTCATCGTCGGGTTCAAAGAAGTCATCGGATCCTGAAAGATCATGCCGATCTCTTTTCCCCTGATTGACTGCATTTGTTTTTCCGTTTTCGGAACCAGATCTTGTCCGTCAAATAAAATTTGTCCGTTTTTAAAATAGCCCGGCGGCATCGGAATCAGTTTCATAATCGCCTGCGAAGTGACGCTTTTGCCTGATCCGGATTCTCCGACGATCGCAAGCGTCTCTCCTTTGTCAACATGAAAGTTGACGCCGCGGATCGCCTGTACTTCTCCGGCGTATGTTTTAAAAGAAATGGCTAAATCTTTCACTTCAAGTAAGTGTTTCATCTTTCTCACTCCTTTATTTACGCAGCTTCGGATCTAAAGCGTCGCGCAGTCCGTCGCCGATAACGTTGAATGCAAACATGGTCAGACAGATAAAAGTAGCCGGGAAGAACAGGCGCCATGGGTAATATTCCAGTCCCTGCACACCGTCTGTAGCCATCGTTCCCCAGCTTGCAAGCGGCTGTGGAACCCCGAGGCCGAGGTAGCTTAAAAACGCTTCATAGAAAATAGCCGTAGGCACGGTTAATGTCATGGTGACCAAGATCGGGCTCATGATGTTGGGCAGCAAGTGCTTTCTGATGATGCGCGAGTTTTTCGCTCCCAAAGTTCTTGAGGCGAGCACAAACTCCTGATTTTTGAGCTGGAGTACTTGTCCACGGACGATTCTCGCCATGTTGATCCATCCCGTAATAACCATCGCGACGATCATCGTGATCAAGCCTTTTCCCATCACTACGAGCAGCAGGATCGTCATTAATAAGGAAGGAATCGCCCATAAAACATCTGCAATTCTCATCATAATTTCGTCAGTACGTCCGCCTCTGATGCCTGATACCGCACCCCATATCACACCGATCAAAACGTCGATCAGCGCGGCAGCCAGTCCGATTGTCAGCGAGATGCGTGCGCCGACCCATGTACGAACGAATACGTCCCTTCCAAGGTCATCTGTCCCAAACCAGTGCTCGCCGCTCGGCGGCTGGTTCACATTCGTTAAATCCGTTTCTTCATATTGAAAGCTTGAGAATACCGGCGCGAAGATAGCCATCAGAGCGATCAGGATCAGAACCACCAGTCCAAACAGCGCCAGCTTGTTTTCTTTAAATCTCAAGAATACGTCTGTCCAAAATGAAAGGTTTTTCTTTGAGATCTTTTCGGCTTCGCTATGGTCAACAGCTGCAGGTTCAAACATGTCTTTTGGTATTTGCTGCATCCTATTACTCCCCTTTCTTAGCGCCAAACAGTTTAATGCGCGGATCAATTAAGCCGTATAAAAGATCGACAATCAAGACGCAAAGCAGCAAGATTGCCCCGAAGAAGACGGTAACACCCATGATCACCGTGTAGTCTCGGTTCGTAATGCTGGTGACAAAGTGCATGCCGAGTCCCGGTATACCGAATACTTTTTCGACGACAAACGTTCCTGTCAAAATGGACGCCGCCATTGGCCCCATATATGTAACAACCGGCATGATGGCATTTCGTATCGCATGCTTAAACGTAACGGCCGGTGTGCTCAAACCTTTTGCACGTGCCGTGCGGATATAGTCGCTGCTCAGCACTTCAAGCATGCTTGAACGCGTCAAACGGGCAATAAACGCCATCGGCATCGAGGCGACTGCGATGGCAGGAAGCACAGTATGTCCCCATGACTCCCATTGTGCGACAGGGAACATGCCCAGCTTCATTGCCAGCACGTATTGAAGAAGTGCAGCCATGATGAAGTTCGGAACAGAGATCCCGACAACCGCAATGATCATCGCTGTGTAGTCCTGCCACTTGTTTCGCTTCAGCGCGGCGATCACGCCGAACAATACGCCGAAAGCGAGCGCAAGGCAAATCGCTTCCAATCCAAGTGTAAAAGAAATCGGAAAACCTGAGCTGATCAAGTCGTTCACAGTTTGTCCCTTATATTTAAATGACGGCCCGAAATCCCACTTTGCTACCGATACTAAATAATCGAGATATTGTTTAAAAAGAGGCTGGTCTAAACCATAGTAGGAATTGAGACTGGCTTCAATTGCAGGGGGAAGTTTCCTCTCGCCTGAAAAGGGTCCGCCCGGTATCGCTCTCATCAGGAAGAAGGTAGCTGTGACGATAACCCAGAGAGAAATTAACATATAAACAAGACGACGGCCTAAAAATTTAATCAATTTTACACACCTCCGAATATTCAGTCTATTAACTTCTTTTCATAAATAAAAGTATATGGGGGGAAAGTCTAAGCCCCATATACTTTCATGCAATTTTATTCAAAATGCGCGGTTTTGAAATAGATCTCACCGGTACCTGTCAGAACAAAGTCTTTTAAGCTTTCATCATGAAGATACGGCATTGTGTAGAAGTAGATCGGCGCGACCGGCAGCTCATCCATGATGATGCTTTCCGCTTCTTTCATCAGCTCAATGCGTTTCGCTGAATCAGTTTCTGTTGATGATTTTTTCAACAGCTCTTTATACTTCGCGTTTTCCCAGTTCGTATCATTGTTTCCGCCTTCTTTGTCGCGGTATGTTTCAAGGAAGTTCATCCCGTCGTTAAAGTCAGCAGTCCAGCCTAAACGGCCGATTTGATAGTTTCCGGAATGGAGCTTATCGATGTATACGTTCCATTCTTCATTGCCTAATTCCACATCTACGCCCAGATCCTTGTTCCACATTTCCTGAACGGCTTGAGCGATTTTTTGGTGCGCTTCATCCGTGTTGAAGGAAAGCGTGATTTTCGGAAGGTCTGACGCTTTTTTCAAACCGAGCTCTTTCAAGCCTTTTTCCAAGTATTCTTTCGCTTTATCAACATCATGGTCTTTAAAATAGCCTTTGTTGGACTCAAAGCCGTGGACTGCCGGCGGCACTAATCCCATCGCAGGCAGCTGTTCCGCTTGCGTGATATTTTTGACGATCGCTTCGCGGTTGATCGCGTATGTCAGGGCTTTACGGATGTTGACATTGTTCAGCGGTGCTGCTTCAGTGTTGAATTTGTACAGATAAACCGCTGCGAACGGATCAATGTTCAGGCCTTCTTTTTTCAGGCTTGGAATCGCATCCGTTGAAATCTGGTCAAGCGGCTGTCCTACAAAGTCTAGCTCGCCTTTTTTGTACATGTTCAGACCAGTGTTCGGATCGTTGACCATCGCCATATTGATTTTCTTCAGCTTAACAGCGTCTTTATCCCAGTACTGGTCGTTTTTCTCCAGTACGATGTTTCCGCTGTGCTTCCATTTCGCCATTTTGAAAGGTCCGTTAGATACGTAGTTCTCATCTGCGTTTGTGTACCATTTCGCATTCTTCTCTGCTACCTTTTTATTGACTGGCATATATGTGTAGAATGCTGTCAGTTCAGTAAAATACGGTGTCGGTTTTTCAAGCTCGACTTTCAAAGTCTTATCATTAACAGCTTTAACGCCGACATCTTCAATTTTCCCTTTGCCGGTGTTCGCTGCTTCTCCGCCTTTTAAGTAGTAAAGCTGATACGCATATTGCGATTCGTTTTTAGGGTCGAGCGCCCATTTCCATGCGTATTCAAAATCCTCTGCTGTTACAGGATCTCCATTTGACCATTTCGCGTCGCGGAGCGTGAATGTGTATGTTTTTTGGTCGTCGCTGACTTCGATTTTTTCGGCTACCGCTTCAACCGGCTTTCCATCTTTACCGATTGTCGTCAATCCTTCAAAAGTCTGACGAAGCACGTTTGCAGACACCGAATCGTTTGCGAGTCCCGGATGTAGTGAAAACGGTTCTGTTTTAATGTTGACATTTAATGTGTCTTTCCCTTTGCTGTCTTTTTTACCGCCGTCACCGGAGCTTGAGCCGAAGCCGCAGGCGCTGAGGACGAGTGTGAAAATGAGCATTAAACTGATAAATGACAAACGCTTCTTCAAAGAGAAACCCCCCCAATTTCTTGTTTTTTTAGTTCCTTACTCCTGAACATTCAGATTTATCATAAAAAAGTAATAGGCCCACTTGCCATACTTTTTCCTCTGTTTCGTCTTTTCTGAATATTTGTTATGTAAGAAACCTGTAACACCGAGGTGAACAAATTCATTATAATTAATAGAATAATTTATTGCAATATTAATTTTCAATTATTTTTTTATTCAAACTATTTATGATTGTCAGGTTTTCTGCCAAATGTACAAATACACTTCTCTGTTTTAAAGCGTAACCACATTAAAAGGAAAGTTTATGTTTTACAGGTTAAAACGTTTTACACGTATAACATTAACCATTCTTTATATCGAACCAGATGCCGCCGCGCCAACTTTATTCACCCCGGTATTCGTTTTCTTTTCCCCAAGGCTGTCGACTTTCATTTAAAATTTATATATAATAAAATTATGAATAACATGCGATGAAGAAGAAGAGTACACATTTCTTCCCATTTAAAGAGAGTCCGCGGTGCTGGGAGCGGATAATGGCGAATGTGGAATGGGCTTCGGAGCAGCTGACCGAACACGGATAAGTAGGCTCAGCCGGAGAAGACTCCGTTACAAACGTCTAAAGCGATTTCATTTTGACCATAATGAAATAATCAGGGTGGCACCACGGTTCATTCGTCCCTTTTCTTTTAAGGGAAGAATGGGCCTTTTTATTTTGAAATGGAAAGAGGGATTCACATGAAAAAAACGATTTTTTCCGGTATCCAGCCGAGCGGCTCTGTCACCCTCGGCAACTATATCGGAGCGATGAAGCAGTTTGTCGACTTGCAGGATGACTACAACTGTTACTTCTGCATCGTCGATCAGCACGCGATCACAGTACCGCAGGACCGGCTCGCGCTGAGAAAGAACATCCGGAACCTTGCCGCGCTGTATTTGGCGATCGGCCTCGATCCGAAAAAAGCGACGCTGTTTATCCAATCGGAAGTGCCTGCACACGCCCAGGCGGGATGGATGCTTCAGTGTGTCGCCTACATCGGCGAGCTTGAGCGCATGACGCAGTACAAAGATAAATCAGCCGGAAAAGAAGCTGTCGTCTCCGGGCTTTTGACATATCCTCCATTAATGGCTGCGGACATTCTGCTTTATGGAACAGACGTCGTCCCTGTCGGAGAAGATCAGAAGCAGCATCTTGAATTAACCCGGAACTTGGCGGAGCGTTTCAATAAGAAATATAATGACATTTTTACGGTTCCGGAGGTTAAAATACCGAAGGTCGGCGCCCGCATTATGTCACTTGCCGACCCGCTCAAAAAGATGAGCAAATCAGATCCGAACCAAAAAGCGTTCATCACCCTGCTCGACGAACCAAAACAGCTTGAGAAAAAAATCAAAAGCGCTGTCACGGATTCCGACGGAATCGTCAAATATGATAAAGAAAACAAACCCGGTGTATCCAACCTTCTGACGATCTATTCGATTCTCGGACAAGCCTCAATCGAAGAGCTTGAAGCAAAATACGAAGGCAAAGGCTACGGCGAATTTAAATCAGACCTTGCCGAAGTCGTCATCGGCGCGCTGAAACCGATTCAAGACCGTTACCACGAATTGATCGAATCTGAAGAGCTGGACCGGATTTTGGACGAAGGCGCCGAACGCGCAAATCAAACAGCAAACAAGATGCTAAAAAAAATGGAAAACGCGATGGGACTCGGCCGAAAAAGACGCTGATCCAAAAACACCTTCCGATTGTACGATAATCGGAAGGTGTTTTTCATAGAGAACAGCCGCAGCTCCGCATTCACTTGCCTCCGGATCACGATATTTCTATAATAAATGATTCAAAACACATGTCTCCAGTCCTTCATTGACCGCTTTGTCAGAAAGACAGCTCATATTTTTTATTTTTCAATATAGAATTTTCGCTTTTACAAATAAAAAGACCGCCGTACTTCCGGCAGTCTTGATTCTTAATTTAGTTGACTTTAGACTCATTCTCAATTTCCCAAAGCTTTTCAAAAAACGGCTGTCCTTTAATCAAATTTTCACAAAAGTCCCTGTGTTTGTCTGACCATCCGTCGATCGTCTCATTGAAAAGCATGTCCCAGATTTCTTCAAATGTCATGCGCTTGATCTGTTCATACATATACGGATTCCATTCGGTGTACCAATAAGCGATCTCGGCCCGATTTTGGAGCCCTTTGAGCTGATCGAGCGCCATGAACAGCAGCTGTTTGAGCTGGCGTTCTTTTCTCGTTAATCCTCTGACATGCTCCGGTGATAAAGATAAAATGTGGTATTCTTTGGAAGATTGCAGCTTCTCTGGTGCAAACTCGTAAGTTTCCGCTTCAACGTCCTTCACCATTTCATAAACGAGCTGCTCCTGTCTCGGAATGAGGCGGCTTTTTCTTACCGGTATTGTGTAACCGGCCGTATCGACCGCGAGAATACCAATGCCGTCCGTTACGACGAAACAATGATCAAGCTGTGTCCGCTCATGATTTTTACGAATATACGCTTTTTGATGAACCTCGTTCAATAATTCGGCCGGAAGCTCTGACAAATCATTTTCTATGTAGTGAAACAAAACGGACGACACCCTTAACAAAGGCACCTGGTCAAGCAATTCAACACTGTCTTCCTTCCGCCATTCATGAAAGTGGCAGACGTTGTAGCCATTTTCTTCTCCCTCAAACCAATTCACCCACACATCATGAAGAAACAACATTTCTAACCCCTCACTTTTAATAAAAACTGTTGTCCACAGTATAGGCAAGGGGGCAGGAATTTATTCCAAGCGGATGAGATTATGGCAATCGCCGTTAAAAAAAAGCCAAGGGCGGCAATCCCTCAGCTTTTTATTTCATATTCTTCGGATCAAGCGTATCGCGGAGTCCAGACAATGGGCAAAATCATGATGACTGAATGAAGCAATTCACACATTATTTATTCAACACGTTTGTAAAAAAGCTGTATTCTTTAGCGTTTATTTTTTCTGATGAAGGAATTGATCTTAAAGAAGACTGAAACACCCAATAAACAGATACAAACAGCATGGCAATTCCTCCTATAAAGAAAACCTTATCGCTGCCGATCAATGACGCGGTAAACCCTCCCAGCAAAGATCCAAAAGGAGCTGCTATGCTTGTCAAACTTGCGATAAAAGAAAAAACTCTCCCTATAAACTCTTCCGGCAGTATGCTTTGCAAAATGGACATGAAAATGACGTTTGTCACGCCGATGGATATTTGAGACAAACCAAATAAAATAATCGATATGTATGAAGAGGTGGCGATCGCCGAAATACTCCATAAAACCCCTGAAATGAAAAATCCGTATATCGTAAGTGATCCTATCGCGAATCGGCCAAACACTGTTGCGAATATTGAACCTAACAGTAAACCGCATGACATGGAAGCCAAATAATATCCATAGTATTCTTCTCCTCCTCTAATCGAAGAGAAGCTTGGCAAAATCACAATCGTCGCACTAAGCATGAAGTTAGAAATCATCGAGCCCAAGAGGATTTTTGGAATGAGGGAATGACGAATGAGTGTAAATCCCTCTTTTATATCCGTTGTATAATTGTGTATGACTTTTTTGAAGTGGAATCGGGGCTTATGTTCTATCTCATTTTTTTGTTCTAATTTTACGCACTTAAAAAACAGCGCCGCTAACAAAAAAGTGAAAGAGTCAACTAAGTATATGCTTATAGCTCCTGCCGAAGCAATCACAATACCTGCAATACCAGTAAATATAATATCTGTACCTTGATATGAAAATGACATAAGTGAGTTTGCTTTAACTAGATCTTGACTTTTGATTATTTTAGGCAGTGCGGCAGATTGCGCAGGATAAGTAAATTGCTCAATGAATACGATAAGAGGCATAATCATCATGATGATCCAAATGTTCAAATATCCAATGAAATAAAAAAGCGGAATAATCAACACCAAAATAGCTTGGATGAGTTGACTCCAAACCAAAACTTTATTTAATCTGACTTTATCAACAATCGGACCTGTTAAAAATTGCAAAACAGTTGGGAACATCGTCAAAAAACCAGCTAATCCGGAATAAAATGTACTTTTTGATAAATCAAACACAAGCCACATTGCCGCAACTGTATACATACTGTCCCCAATATTGGTTACCAAACGCCCTAATATCAAAAATAAAAAGTTTTTATTTTTCAATACGCTTAACATCGTTAAAACCTCTATTCATTTAACAAAGCGATTTATTTTTTTGCTACAGCACCCATTTGTTCATCTAACAGTTCCAAAAGATCTTCAGGAGTTGGAAGACCTGCTTCTGTTTGAACAAAGTGAGATACCAAAGATTTACGAATGATGATTACCTTTGGTACCTCATTTATGAAAGTGTTCTTTATCGACTAACAGGAAACATTCGTTCAATGTCCACCACATAGATTCATTGAAAGCTAAATTTATGAACCTTCCATTTTGTTAATATATTGCCCCTAAAATACGCTGCACAGATCATTTAATATTCTTCGGATCAAGCGCATCGCGGAGTCCGTCGCCTAAGAAGTTAAAGCACAGCACAGTGAACAGGATCATCAGGCCCGGGAACAGCGGATACCACCACGCCTGGATCATGATCGTAAAGTTCTGTGCATCCTGAAGCATATTGCCCCAGCTTGCCATCGGCGGCTGAACCCCGAATCCAAGATAGCTTAATGCCGATTCCGCAAGGATTACGGTACCGACGGAAAGCGTCGCGGCAACGATAATCGGCCCCATCGCATTCGGAAGGATGTGAGAAAAAATAATTTTGTAATTTCTTGTGCCGATCGTTTTCGCCGCCAAGACGAACTCCCTCGACCTCAAGGACAAAAACTCGCTCCGGACGAGGCGCGCCGTCGTCGTCCATCTCGTTAAGGCGAATATTAAAATCAGTTTATCTATGCCCGGCTGGAAGATGGTGACCAGCGTGATTAACAGAAAGATGTCGGGTATGGATAACACAATATCCACCAGCCTCATCATAATAGCGTCGATTATTCCGCCAAAGTAGCCGGCGATTGCGCCGACCACCGTACCTATCGTAATCGATCCAAGTACAGAGGCAAAGCCTACAAGTAAAGAAACCCGAGCCCCATAAAGTAAACGGCTGAAAATATCTCGGCCAAACTTGTCTGTTCCCATTAGATGTTCACCACTTGGCGGTTTTAGCTTATTCAGAAGGTTTTGCTGTTCTGGCGGGTATGGAGCGATCACCGGAGCAAAAATCGCTGATAGGATAATAATAAATAATAAAACTCCTCCAATTACCGCCAGCTTGTTTTTATAAAACTTTTCAAAAAAGATTTTTGTCATTGTCTCGGGCTTTGGGGCGACATTTTCCTGCAATGTGATCTCCGGCGAAGGTGTCGATGGATTTGGCTGTGTCATGAATCAATTCCCTCCTTCATTAATACTCAATCCGCGGATCGACCATTGCATAAAGAATATCCGCAACTAAATTCCCAATGACAACAAGTGTGGCTGAAATAACTGTCATTGCCATAATGACAGGATAGTCCCTCTGGAAAGCAGAGTCGACAAACAGCTTTCCAAGTCCTGGCCAACTGAAAATCTGTTCAGTAACGACAGCTCCGCCGATGAAAGAAGGAATCATCAAACCAAAGATCGTAATAACCGGAAGCAAACCATTTCGAAGCCCGTGCTTGTACACGACGCGATTTTCTTTAAAACCCTTTGCCCTCGCCGTCCGCATGTAGTCTTGCCTGAGCACATCAAGCATGCTCGATCTCGTGTAGCGGGTGAGTCCCGCCATATCTGCGGTCGCCAGGACGAATGCAGGCAAAATTAAATGATGAATGCGATCCCATAAACTAAAATCAGCATTCAGAGTCATGACGCCCCCGGTTGGAAACCATCCTAAATTGACAGCAAGAAACATGATTAGAATCAGTCCAAGCCAAAAATTTGGGACGGCAAGACCGATAAATGATGTGAATGTGATGCCATAATCCAATTTAGAATATGGCCGCCTAGCTGAAAGCACTCCAAGCGGGATCGATATGAGGAGAGCCAAAATGGTTGAAACGAGCATTAACAATAACGTATTCGGCAGTCTCGCCATAATCAAATCGGTCACTGGCGTTCCTTTTCTAACGATTGAAGTACCGAAGTCGCCTTGAACCATATTTCCGAGCCACTTTAAATATTGAACGTGTTCAGGTTCATCCAACCCGTATTTTTCAATGAATTTTTCGCGGTCTCCCGCGCTGATGGTCGGATCCATCATCAATGCCATTGGATCTCCCGGCGCTGCTTTCATAATCGCAAATGACAAAATCGTAATGCCAAATAATATTGGAATCGACATGAGCGTCCTTCGAATGATATATGTAATCATTTTTTATCCCCTTTTTTAAAAGTCATTAAGAATGAAGGGAAGGAAGCTGCAAGCTACACTTCCCTCAAGGGATTCTGTTATTTTTGATCCAGCCACCAGTCTTCGGCTTTATAGAAATCTTCTTTCGGATGGAAGACGTAACCTTTCATATTTTTTGGCATCGCTCTATGGTAGTTCGTATAATACAAGAATGTATATGGCTGATCTTCCGCCAGAATTTCGTAAATATCTTCATACGCCTTTTTATATTCTTCACGATCCTTCAACGTTTTAGCTTCATCCAGCAATTTATCAAGCTTTTTATTTTGATACCAAACATAGTTTAGTCCTTTTTCAGCTTCTTTCGAATGGAAAATGTTGCTCTGATCAGGGAACGTAGCAAGGCTCCAGCCCATGATCATCGCATCAAAATCCCAATTCGGCGGATTCATTTGTTCAATTAAAGCACTCCATTCAACAATCTGCGGTTTTGCTTGAATACCAATTTCTTTTAATTGTTGCTGAACAACAACCGCGAGGTCTTCACGTGTTTTGTTTCCTTGGTTCGTTTTAATAACGAAAGAAAACTTTTTGCCGTCCTTATCTAAAATCCCATCACCATCTGAGTCTGTCCATCCAGCTTCTTTGAGCAGTTTTTTTGCTTTCTCTGGATCGTATTCAAACGTTTTAAACTTATCTTTGTTATCCGGATAGTTCCATGAAAGCGGGCTTTCCGGGATGTTCGCGATTTCCCCATCTCCATCTAGAACTTGGTCAACGAGCGCCTGGCGGTCAAGCGCATGTGTCAGCGCTTGGCGAACCTTTTTATCCTTAAACAGCTCATTTCTTTCGTTCCAGCCGATATACGTATAATTCAAACCTAAATCGGTTTCCATCTTCACATTGTTAAATTTCTCGGCCGTTTTATAGTCTGGTCCTGGTGTAACGACCAAGTAATCGACATCTCCAGCTTGCAGCTGTGACAGCGCTGCATTTGAATCCGGAATAATTTTATACGTGATCGAATCTAAATGAGGACGCCCGGCATAATAATCATCAAAAGCCTCAACCTTTACATATTGTCCTTCTTTCCATTCTTTAAATTTAAACGGTCCTGTTCCAATCGGATTCTTTCGATTGAATTCGTGTTCACCGAGTTTGCTGATTGGGACATCTTTTAAAATGTGCTTAGGCAGAATACCGTAACTGGCAAGTGTAACATTGTAAAAATACGGATCCTGCTTCTTTAATTTAAACTGCACTTCATATTTACCTTTTTTCGTGACAGACTCTATCATTTTAAAGTTTGAGCCGCGTTCTCCAACGTATTCATCACTCATCGGAATGCTGTAAGTAAAAACGACATCGTCGGCTGTCATTTCTTCACCGTCGTGAAACTTGACACCTTCTTTTAGCTTCACATCGAATGTTAACCCATCCTCCGATTCCTTTACTTCATCAGCGAGTTGGTTTTCCACTTCAAGTTTCTCATTAACGTCTAACAAAGTGTTGTAGATCAGTCTTTCAATATCTGAACTTGCTGTATCAGTTGAATACAGTGAATTAAACAGCGTCGGTTCACCTGTGGATCCAGCAATCAGATCTCCGCCCTGCTGCGGCTTCCCGTCAGATTTGCCTTCTTTTTCATCCCCTCCGACTTCGCCGCTGTTGCAGGCCGTTAGAAAAATCGATAAGATCAGCAGCAAGCTTAAAATTGAAAATCCTGTTTTGCGTTTATTCATTTTATGAATTCCCCCTTATTAAACTGTTGTCCTTCTTTCCACCCGATTGACCCCCGTTTTTTAAAGAAGACATTCCCCCTCTCAAGGATTTAATATGTGACGGCCTTCCCCTTTATTCGTAAAGGTGACATGCCACGAAATGGTTTGTTTTCACTTCCTTGAAAGCAGGTTCGACTTCCGCGCAAATCGCTTTTGCGGCCGGACACCTCGTATGAAAGACACAGCCTTTCGGAGGGTTGGCGGGACTCGGCAGCTCGCCTTTTAAAACGATTCGCTCCCGCTTTGTTCCGCCTTTCTTCCTAGTGACGGGAACGGCGGACAGAAGCGCCTGCGTGTATGGATGAAGCGGGTTGCCGTACAGCTCATGCTTGTCTGTCAGCTCCATCATTTTGCCGAGATACATGACGCCGACCCTGTCGCTGATATGGCGGACGACGCTCAAGTCATGGGAAATGAACAAATATGTCAGATTGAATTCTTCCTGAAGCTCTTCCATCAGGTTGATCACTTGAGCCTGGATTGACACGTCCAATGCGGATACCGGTTCATCGGCGATAATAAGCTCCGGATTTAAAGCCAGCGCCCGCGCGATTCCGATCCGCTGGCGCTGCCCTCCGGAAAATTCGTGGGGATAGCGGTTCGCAAACGACGGGTGCAGCCCGACCTTAGCCAAAAGCTCTTCGGCTTTTTCGTTGCGCTCTTTGAAATTGTACATATGATGCGTGTTGAAGGGTTCTTTGATGATGGAACGCAGCGTTTTTCTCGGGTTCAGTGAGGCAAACGGATCTTGGAAAACCATCTGGATGTTTTTGCGGACACTCTTTCTCAACGCTTCTTCCGACAAACTTGAAATGTCGCGGCCTTTGTAAAAGATCTGTCCTGCCGTCGGTTTATAAAGGCGGATCATCGTCCGTCCGGCGGTCGACTTTCCGCAGCCCGATTCACCGACAATGCCGAGCGTTTCGCCGCGTTTAAGCGAAAAGCTGATGCCGTCCACCGCTTTGACGTCGCCGATTTTTTTCTGAAATATCCCTGAGCGGATCGGAAAGTACTTTTTGACATCTTTCAGCTCCAGAAGGGATTCTTGCGGGTTCATTTCCTGTCCGGGCTGTAATCGTTCAGCTGATGAAGTCATCCCTTATTCTCCCTCCTCATATAAAAAACATCTGACAGACCGGCCGTCCGGACGCGTCTTCAAGTCCGGCTGCGCGCCCCAGCATTTGTCGCCCGCACTTGGACACCTCGGAGCAAACCGGCAGCCGGCCGGAAGGTTGTCAGGCGTCGGCACATTTCCTTTAATGGCTGTTAATTTTTCAATGGAGCCTTCAATAACAGGGATGGAGTTTAACAGTCCTTTTGTGTAGGGATGCAGGGGTTCATCGAATAGTTCATCTACTGTGGCATTTTCAACAACTTGTCCGCAATACATGACGATCACGCGGTCCGCAATTTCGGACACAACGCCGAGATCGTGGGTAATGAGAAGTATGGAGGTATCGAATTTGTCGCATAGGTCTTTCATCAGTTCCAGCACTTGCGCTTGAATGGTGACGTCAAGCGCTGTAGTCGGTTCATCCGCGATGAGCAGCTTCGGATTGCAGCTTAAGGCAATGGCGATCATCACCCTCTGCCTCATGCCGCCCGACAGGCGGTGCGGATATTCTTTCATCAGCTCGCCTGCCCTCGAAAATCCGACAAGCTTTAATAATTCTACCGCTTTTTTGGCAGCTTCTTTTTTCGATAGCTTTTTATGATAGATCAGCACCTCTGTGATTTGTTCGCCGATCGTCAAAACCGGATTGAGCGAGGTCATCGGCTCCTGAAAAATCATCGAGATTTCATTTCCGCGGATCTTGCATAAATCTTGTTCTTTGTATGTAACGAGATCCCGTCCTTCGAGCTTGATGGAACCGTTCATGATCTTTCCGCCCGAGCCCTCGACGAGTCCCATGATTGACAGAGACGTGATGCTTTTACCGGATCCCGATTCACCGACCAGCGCCACGGTTTCTCCTTTTTTGATTGAAAAATCGACGCCGTCCACTGCGGGTATCGGCTGTTTTTTTCTGAAAAAATAAGTTTTTAAGTCATTGACTTCCAGCAATGCGCTCATCCAGATTCCCCTTCCATAGACCAGAAGTTAAATATTACGAAAAACTAATATATTACTTTTTTAGAATTTTCTTAATATGACTGAATTATCTTAAAATTTTATAGTTGTATATTATTACATAATCATTACAAAAGCAAGGAGTTTTTTTATTTTTTGTAATAATATTAATTTAATCCCATAATTTTAGTATTTTAAAGCGATAGCTTTATAAAGTCTTCTGACGGGAAGGATAAAATGTCGGCAACCTTCAAATTTCGAGCCGATAAATATTTTTTTACAATACTGTAACCGACAGCATATCCGAGCATGTCGGGGTAATGCCCTTTTCCAAATAAAATATTGGAGAATAGTCGGCTATCATGTCGGCGCAGCTCGAAATGAGGCTTTACGAACCGATCCTGAAAATGACGAAGCTGTTTTTCGGAGTAATATGACGTCCATGCAGCTGTTTCGGCTTCCCCCAACCGTTCGAAAACGGCATATTCCGCGATGCCTTCGAGAATGATTGTATCAAGCAGCGTCATCTTTTTTTCTTCTTTCGGCATATTTTCTAACCGGCAAACGTGATTATATTCGTGTGTCATGATCGCAGAAATCGATGAACGGGGAAGATCGGCCGATAAAAACAAAAATAATTTGTCGCTGAACGCAAGGCCTGATTTCGAGCCGAATTCGACGCGGATTTTGCGGTTTCTTTCATCGACCGGCAGGATGAAAATCGGAACATCCGGCCCATTCCATCTCATTTGCAAAATCCTTTCTTCCTGCTCTACCGCTTGAAATATATCGTTTTTTTCAAGTGACGCCATGGTCTGCAGAGCATCCGGCCAAAAGCGAAACATTCCATGTGCTTGAAGGTGTTCGATCAATGATCTACTTGCTGATTTGGAAGATCCTTTGAAATAGTGCAGGAGGCGCTCGGCTAACTCTTTCATTGATGAAGCCTTCTTCATCCATTCATTTGTTTTTTCGATACTCACCATAATCACTCCTTTTCAAACGTATTTTATGCAAACACCAAAAAGCGGCTACCATCTAAAATGATAGCCGCCGTTTAAATAATGACTTATGGTGATTTCAGGATTGTTTGAACAGGGTGATAAAGTCACTAAAAGTTAGACCCAAAAAAAGCTTGTCGTTGAAACAGGTTTTCCGACTTGGGCCACAAGATGTTACTCTTAAGTAAATTTAATTGGCTATTGATTTTGCTTCTTCGGGGAAAAGCGTTTTAATGACATCTGACGTCTCGTGTGTATATTTAGACTGTTGAATGACATTCATATTATGTTGCAAAGCAGCTGTAATTAACTCTCTTGCCGAATTAGAAACCGAATTATACAGTGAATTGAAATCATTGTTTTCTAATGCTTCTACAGCCTTTTCTTCTGCGTTAATATATGTTAAATGATCGATGCATTGTATGACATTTTGAATTCCACGAACTCTTATTCTAAAGATTTCCTTCATTTCTTTCTCATCATACATGATCTCTTCATATTTTGTTTCAAATTTTTTAGTATTGTGAGGATGCATTTCAAGTTCTCTGTGTTGAACATCAACTAGAAGGTATCTTGCGTGTTTTAATTTTTTAAAACCTTCTTTAATTGCAGCAATGGCCTTCACTTTGTCACCTGCAAAATAATATTCACCTGCTCTATCAAACTCAATTGCCCCCAGATAAACTTCTACCAGAGATTCTTGCGCCCTAACTGCCAATGCCTCAGCCTTTGATTTCATTGCAGGAACTTTTGAAGTTCTGCAATTATTTGCAACAACTCCCATAAAATCACTCCTATGTTATTTTTTTACTTACATTAAATATATTACATAAAATGGTCGTTTTTTTCAACTCAATATCTGTAAATTGAAATTTTTTACTGAAGATACCTTGGTTAAAAATCGCCCCCTGGTTCCTATCTGAACGCCCATATTTTCAAATTATGAAAAACTATAAACATCTTAGTCTTTTTAGACTGCAAATACTTTTAAGTCTGCGGAAAGAGGATGACAAAATAAAAACGGCCACCATCTAAAATGGCAGCCGTTTTTATTGCGGTTATTCATATTTTTTGAAAATCAGCGTTGCGTTGTGTCCGCCGAAACCGAGCGAGTTGCTGAGCACAACATTTACGTCCTGGCGGCGGGCTTGATCCGGTACATAGTCCAGATCGCAATCTTCATCAGGCGTTTCGATATTGATTGTCGGAGGAATGATGCCTTCCTTAATGGCAAGGACGGAGAAAATCGCTTCGATGCCTCCGGCAGCCCCGAGCAAGTGCCCTGTCATCGATTTTGTCGAGCTGACGGCAAGCTTGTAGGCATGCTCTCCGAACACTTCTTTAATGGCGATCGTTTCAAATTTATCATTGTACGGCGTGCTTGTTCCGTGCGCATTGATATAATCAATGCTATCAGGAGACAGACCCGCATCTTTGATCGCTTCTTTCATGGCTCTGACGCCGCCTTCCCCATTTGGCGCAGGAGCCGTGATATGATAGGCGTCTCCCGTTGATCCGTAGCCGACCACTTCCGCGTAGATTGTCGCTCCGCGGTTTAACGCGTGCTCAAGCTCCTCAAGAACGACGATTCCCGCTCCTTCTCCCATGACGAAGCCGTCGCGGTTTTTGTCAAACGGGCGGCTTGCCGTTTTCGGATCCGGATTAGTGGAGAGCGCTTTATTGGCGGAAAAGCCGGCAAACGACATTCTTGTAAGCGGGGCTTCCGTTCCGCCGGAGATCATGACATCTGCATCGCCGCGCTGAATGACTTTAAAGGCGTCGCCGATTGAGTTCGTACCCGTCGCGCAAGCCGTCACCGTACAAGAGTTGACCCCTTTTGCACCGAGAGAAATCGAAATCTGGCCGGTCGCCATGTCAGGAATCATCATCGGTACAAAGAACGGGCTGACGCGCCGCGGTCCTTTTGTTAAAAATGTTTCGAACTGCTGTTCAAGCGTTTCAAGGCCGCCGATCCCAGAACCGACCCAGACGCCGACCCGGTCTGCGTTGCTCTCGTTAATGTCGAGCCCCGCGTCTTCCACGGCCATTTTCGCCGACACAACGGCATATTGTGTGAAGCGGTCCATTTTCCTTGCGTCTTTTTTATCCATGTAATCTTCTATCTTAAAATCTTTCAGTTCCGCAGCTACTTTAGCTGGATACTCGTCCGCGTTCACCCTTGTAATCGGGCCGATTCCGGATACCCCGTTAACCGCGTTGTTCCAGCTCGTTTTGACGTCATTACCAAGAGGTGATAAAGCTCCTAATCCGGTAATGACTACTCTTTTACTATTCATAAGTTGCACCTCACCTTTCTTTTAGCGGCCCCAGCGCATGGCGATGGCTCCCCATGTCAAACCTCCGCCGAAGCCGACCATCACAATGACGTCACCGTCTTTTATTTTACCAGCTTCAAGCTCTTCCACAAGAGAAATCGGAATAGAAGCAGCTGATGTGTTTCCGTATTTATGAACCGTTTTAGACATTTTTTCGACTGGAAGCTCCAAACGTTCGCGCGCCGCTTCCATGATCCGGATGTTGGCTTGATGCGGCACCAAAAAGTCGACATCCTCTTTGGATAATCCGGCTTTTTCAATGACATTCACACTGGATTCACCCATTTGGCGGACCGCAAACTTGAACACTTCTCTGCCATTCATGATTGTATGATCTTTTTCATCCAAGTACAAGTGCTTTCCGCCTCTGCCGTCTGCACCGAGCTCAAAAGACAAAATCCCTTTATCGTCGCTGACAGGCCCGACAACTGCGGCGCCCGCTCCGTCTCCGAACAGAACAGCGGTATTGCGGTCATCCCAGTCCGTAATGCCTGAAAGCTTTTCAACTCCGATGACAAGCACATGCTTATACGTCCCGGCTTCGATAAACTGTTTTCCAGTGACTAAACCGTACATAAAACCGGCGCACGCTGCGCTGATATCCATTGCACAGGCATTGAATGCACCGAGCTTTTCTTGAATCATGCAGGACACTGTCGGGAATGCCTGGTCAGGAGTAACGGTGGCGACGAGAATCATATCAAGATCTTCCGCCTCGATGTTTGCGTCTTCCATCGCTCTTCTAGCGGCGGCCACAGCCATGTCGGATGTTTTCTCATCTTCAGCTGCGATTCTTCTTTCTTCTATGCCTGTTCTTGTACGAATCCACTCGTCAGAAGTTTCAACCATTTTTTCCAAGTCGAAATTGGTCAGCACCTTTTCAGGGATGTACCGGCCGATTCCAATAATTCCAGCTTTCATAGGAAAGACTCCTTTATTCATGATTTTTTCCAACTAATGTTATGAGTTATTATTAGTATCTGGTACTAATCCTACCCTATTTTTTTTTAGTTGGCAATATATTCGTCTAATCTAGCAGACCAAAACATTCATATAGTAGTGATATATATGAAAAAGGAGGGATGAAGAGTGGCGAACGACGATTTTTTCACAAAAATGATGTTTGGCGCAAACGCACCCGGCAGGCATGAAGAGACGGAGACGGATGCGGAAGCGGAAACCGCCGAAGACGCTGAAGTATCCCAAGAAGCCGATTATATGCACGTGTTGAATCAGGTTGGAGAAATTATGGATTCGCTCGATGAGCTGAAGCCTGTGTTTAAAGAAATCGGCTCAATGGTCAGCGCTTTGAAAAATAAGATTTCCATATAAAAAAGCCACTTCTTCTGAAAAGTGGCTTTTTAAGCGTTTGCGGGCGTTTAAGTCAGGCGTCTGAACCGGCTTCCGCTTTACCGAGCTCGTAAGCCTCGGCCATCACTTTCGTAAACAAGTTCATGAATGGCTCAAGCATTTCCGGGGAAAGTTCGATTCCCGCTTTCTCCATCTCTGCTTTCGCTTCCGGAACGTACTTCATGGCAATTTGCAAAAATTCCATTGATTTTTCGTGCATCTTGATCACCTCAATGTTCGTTTGGCAGTTTGTTTGTTTTTTTGTATTCGTCAATCAGCCGATTCATCTTTTCTTGAAATGACTGATCGACAACAGGGCTGAATTCTCCCATTTCGATGACGCCGTCTTGAATGTCAAATGAGCGCTTGCCGCCTTTAAGCGTTCCTTTATTAAACTCGTCGGCGGTGAGTTCATAAGCGTCATCTACATGCTGCATAGTGCTTGTCAAAACGACATTCTCACCCAATTCCGACTGGTCGCTTACATAGCCGATAGCGTACAGCCCGTCCTTTTTGATTTGTTCAATGACAGGGACATTATACCCGTCTCCGGCCGGATACACAACATCCGCGCCTGCCTTCTTCATTTTTTCATACAGTTTGACGGCATTTTCGCTGTCGTCCCACTGGCCGACATATTCTGTCATCACCTCAATGTCCGGATCGAGGTATTTAGCCCCTTCGGAAAATCCTTCTACTTCAGGCTGCCATTTATACGTTGCGAGCACGCCGATTTTCTTTGTTTTTGACTGATGGGCCGCCGTCATTCCGCCGAAGAACCCCATCGCTTCTCCTTCAAGCGATATGCTTGTCACATTTTGGTGGTCGGCTTTCGAGTTCATTAAAACAAAATGAATATCAGGATAATCTTTGCATATCTCATTAAAGGCTTTTTCATATTCGCTTCCGTGCCCGTAGATGAGGTTGACGCCTTTTTTGTGAAAATCTTCTACAGCCATTTTAATGGCAGCGTCATTATCGATTCCCTCTTTATAATAGACGTCGACATTGTAGACGGATTGTATTCTTAATAATCCTTTATATCCTTTGGTTCCCCATACTTGGTCATTTATCGTATCAGGGACAAGCAAACCGACTTTTTCAATTTTCCCTTTCAGCGGCGATTGTCCGCAGCCGCTTAGCGCCAGGAGAATGAAAAAAATCGCGACAAGCCTGTACACCATGCCATGTTCAACTCCCTTTCGAAAAAACAGCAATTCAAATCTATCTTTATTGTATCCTTTCAAGTGTAAATTAGGAAGATCTTTCTTATTTTTTGTCGAAAAATGTAGACATTTGTCTGATCCATTCTTCAATGATCTCATCGGCTTTATCGTATGGCGTCTTCTGTACAAACTGCAAATCTGAAAAATCTTTTTCAACAGCACAGGCAGCGGCTTGTGCGGCCGCGTCGTTCACAAAAAGCGCTCCGTCCCTGTTTTGTTTATCCTCTGCCCTGACGTCCCACGGACCGAACAGATCCGGAAGCACGATCAGTTCAACACCCTTTTCCTCCATGCCGGCGCGTAAATCATCTTCGAATTGTTCCTGGTAGACAAACAGAATAACAGGCTTGTTTTCAACGCCTGCAGCCAGCGCTTCTTCCGGCACTGAGCCTGTGTATTGGATGAAGACTTGTTCGTACGGGGCTTCAAGCTCTTTTTCGATGAGACGGAAATGCTCGTTTCTTCCCAGCCACATCAGCCGCTCTTCGAGATACATCAGCTTTTTTTCGTCGCTTGTCTGTTCCAGCTTTACATCTATGTCAACACCCTCTTCAAGTAGATGTTCACAAAATGAAAGGCCGAAGAACTCATCTGCTCCATATACAAGTGCCGGCTTCATTCGATGGACCACCTTTCGTTTCAGCTTTTTTTACCAAGCAAAAAACAGCCCTTTTCATCATTTTCGGGCTGCTATTATTCTATTCTCTATAAGACTTTTTCATGCGTTTTGAAAAAGTTCGCGATTGCTGAATGAATGCGCTGAGGATGTTCGGACAGGTGCAGGGTAAGCCCCACGCTGTGACGGCCTTTAAGCTGGCGCTCCTCAAACGTTTTGGCATGGATCATATACGGATACGGTGAGCCGTTCAGTCTTTGCCAAATATGAACGGGTACGAGATTGTGATAAGGGGATATGCTTTTGAACGGATAATCGGCTGCCTCCCGCTCCGTAATTCCGTAGCTTTCGGCAATTTCTTTAATAAACTGTTTGTAGAAAAACTTGTTTTCTTTTTCTCGTTTATGATGAGCCTGAAGATCGAGGCAAGGATTAACCATCGCTGCAGAACGTATTTGGTTCGGGATCGAGCGAAGGAGCTCATCTGCAATGAGGGCCCCTGTGCCTTCCGCCAATAGATGAATTTTTTCATTTAAAATCTCTTGTTTGAACACGTAATGAATCAGCTGTTTGGCGTATGCAACCGCTTTTTCGGAGCCCCAGTGCCTGCCGAACAAATTGCTGTTTACCAGGGTATAGCCTTTGTTTCTCAGGCTCGTTAGAAGCTGATTTCTTCCGTAATGCTGAAGCCAGAAGCTCGAATCTTCCCCGACAAAATGGTTCCGGTCGCCGAAAATGAACACCAGAAAACCGTTCGGCTTGTACGGAAGATGAACCACGTTCCATTCTGAATCCATTTGAAAAAAACGTTCGGTTATTTTCATCACTTGCCTGCCTCCTTCCTGCCGTAATCTGCTCATTATTTTATGTCGTACGTGCAGCAAACGAATAAGGAAAAGTCCCAGTCTTCATGATGAAAAGTAAACTTTAATGAAATACCCTTTCTGATATTTCTGAAAACAGAGTTGAAAGCCCTGTCTTGTTCACTAAAATGTCTTTTCCAGCTGGCTATGTATATGGTATGATAAGTTTTAGAATTGAATGAGAAGGACGAGGTGGGAAACGTGCGATTTGTGGTCGCTTTTTTCTGGACATTTCTTTTGACGCAGATGGCCTGCTATATTGTCGGCGCCATGAACGGTGCTGGGTATGACCTTCAAACCAGTGTCATTATGGGCTTTATCATCACCGCAGCCGTTATTGTTCTTGGAGAAATTATGCCTGTTAAACAGGATGCAAGTCAACATTAAAACCCCGGCTTTTGAAAGCGGGGTTTTTTGCTTTAGACAGACAGCCGTCCGACGGCTGTTTTTTTAAGGCTTTCTTTTATATGTCCAGAGCCGGTTATGGTTGGAGGTTTCAGGGAAGAACTCGCCGGCGCTCAATTTGATTTGTTGAGGGTTCTGAACCATGCTTCCCGTTTCGCCGATCTCCACATACACTCCATTATTGGGCGCTTTTTGGCCCGGCCGGAATTGACGCTGCTGTCCCATTTGCTTCACTCCCTTTTATTATTAGATTGCCCCACTCTCCCAAAAAACATGTCGATTTTATCTTTACATCTGTTTGCTTTGTATAGTTTAATGAGAAAAGTGTTCCGAAAATTAAAACGAACCGCCCGTTCATTCCGTCTTTTAAAAGGGCGTCACAACTTGTGGGAAACGGAGGAGTATCATGGATTTTTTAATGTTGATCAAGTATATCCTTTTAGGGTTGCTTCAGGGACTCACAGAGCCGATTCCTGTTTCTTCAAGCGGCCACTTGGTGCTGGCACAGCACTTTTTAGGCTTGAACATTGAAGGCTTCAGTTTTGAGCTTTTAATGAATGCCGGTTCTTTAATTGCCGTATTGCTCGTCTATAAAAACGATATTTTCAGGCTGGCGGTAAACGGACTGTCTTATGTCACATCAAAAAATGAAAAAGGAAAAGCGGACTTCAGGTTTATCATCTATCTGATCATCGCCACGATTCCTGCCGGTGTCATCGGTGTTTTATTTGATGATGAGATTTCGGCTTTCTTTAAAGACGGCGTCCGGATCACCGCGGTTACTTTGCTGATCACGGGTCTGGCATTGTTTCTCATTCGCAATTTGCGCGGCCGCAAAAACGACGGCGAAATCAGACTGAGAGACGCCGTGATCATCGGCTTGTCGCAAATGGTTGCACTTGTTCCCGGCATCAGCCGTTCGGGAGCGACGATCGTCCCTGCGATGGCGCTCGGCCTCAAATCTGAAACCGCGCTCAGGTTTTCATTTTTACTGTACATACCGGTCAGTCTTGGCGGGACCATTTTAAGCATTACCGATATTTTTCATGATCCGCGTTTAGGGGAGCTTTTCCTTCCTTATTTGTTTGCGTTCATCGCATCGATTATCGCTACATACTTTTCATTGCGCTGGTTCATGAATATTATGGCGAAAGGAAACTTGGTTTATTTCTCGATTTACTGCTTTGTCATCGGCATCGCCGTTTTGATATTCGCCTAAAAAAACAGCTGATCAATTGTGATCAGCTGTTTTTTATTTAAGATAACAGTGCTTTTAATAAAGCTTTTTGGACGTGCAGGCGGTTTTCAGCCTGCTGGAATACCGCTGAATTCGGGCCGTCGATGATCTCTGCGGTGACCTCTTCTTCCCTGTGGGCAGGAAGGCAGTGCAGAAAGACGTAATCCGGTTTGGCATGGGAGACAAGCGCTCTGTTGACCTGATAAGGAGCAAAGATATTCATCCGTTCTTCGGCTTCTTTCTCTTGGCCCATGCTTGTAAACACATCAGAATAGATGACATCCGCTTGTTGAACGGCTGACACGGGGTCATTTGTGATTGTGACGGCCGCTCCGGACTCTTCGGCGAATCCCTCGGCCAGTCTTACCACTTCCTGATTCGGCTCATACCCTTCAGGCGAAGCAACCGTAATGTCGCATCCCACTTTCGCACAGCCGATTAACAGCGAATGCGCGACATTGTTTCCGTCTCCAACATAAACGGCTTTCAGCCCTTTTAATGTTCCTTTCGTCTCTTGAATCGTCAAGAGGTCACTAAGCGCCTGACACGGATGAAAAAGATCGGTCAATCCGTTGATCACGGGAATCTCGGCGTGCTTGGCAAGCTCTTCGACTTTTTCGTGTTCGAATGTGCGGATCATAATCGCGTCGACATAACCCGAAAGCACTTTCGCGGTATCTGCGATCGTTTCCCCTCTGCCCAGCTGCATGTCTTTACTGCTTAAAAACAGGGCGTTTCCGCCGAGCTGCGCCATTCCGGCTTCAAACGATACGCGCGTTCTCGTCGACGACTTTTCAAAGATCATCGCCAATGTTTTTCCTTTAAAGATGTCTTGAATTTTATTTTGCTTCATCGCTGCTGCCTCTTTCAGCAAATAAACGATCTCTTCTTTTGAAAAGTCTTTCAGGCTTAAAAAATCCTTACCCGTCAGATTGATTTCCCGGGTCGCCCCGATGTTTACAGTAGACATGTCTCCACTTCCTTTTTATATAAATCTTTAAGCGACACGGCTTTAGTCGTTCCATGCCCGCTCGTCAAAAATGCCCGCACCGTCTCTTCCTCTGTCATCACCGCCACACCGTGGGTGACGGCTTCCATTCGCTGCTTGCTCGCCTCTTTTGATTCGGCTAAATGGATGTGCAGCGCTTTGTCTTTCCGTTTGATCCAGCCTGGAAAATCGTCCGACTGTACGGTGAAACCCGCCTGTTCTGCGAGAGAACGAAGCTCGCCGGCCCCTTCCATGTAAATGCAGCCTTTCGTTTGCCAGATTCCCGCAAAGATTTTCTTCAGGGCGCTTTCCGGATTGAAGCCGACATACATGCCTTCTCCGGTCGATTTCATTTCCGGTCCAAGCTTCAAATCGACATCCTGAATAGCGTGCGATGAAAAGACCGGAAACTTCACGGCAACGCCGCGTGAGTTTTTGGCGGCAGGGTTCAACTCTTTGAGTGACGAACCGGCCAACAGCTGCGCCGCAAGCGGGATCATCGGAACCCCCATCACCTTGCTGACAACCGGAACCGTCCGGCTCGCCCTCGGATTGACTTCAAGGATGAGCAGTTCATCCGCGTCCGCTATAAATTGAATGTTCATAATACCTTTAAATCCGAGCTTGCGGACGATTTTTGCGGAAGCATCCCGCGCGGCGCTTTTCATCTCCGGAGTGACCGAAGGCCCCGGCAAAATCGCGTAGCTGTCACCTGAATGCACGCCCGCTTTTTCAATATGCTCGATATAAGTCGGGATGTAGAGATCGTCGCCATCGCTGACAAGGTCGATTTCAAACTCTTTTCCCGATACGTATTGATCGATCAGAATCGGGTAAGGCATTTGCGACGCTCCGCCCAGCAGCTCTCTGAGCTCTGCTTCGGAGTGAACGATCATCATGCCCATGCCGCCGATCACATATGACGGCCTGATCAGCACAGGATAGCCGATTTCGTTTGCTTTCTGCACCGCTTCCGCTTTTGATGAAGCCGTTTCTCCTTTAGCATGAGAAATGCCGAGCTCGTCAAGAAGCTGATAAAATTGATCACGGTCTTCAAGTATGTCAAGGGTTTCCGATGATGTCCCAAGCAGGGTGATGCCCGCTTTTTCAATCGCTTCAGCCACATTGATGGCGGATTGGCCGCCGAATTGAACAATCGCAAAATCGATATCTTCCGCTTCAGCGACATTGAGAATATGCTCGGGTGTAATCGGTTCAAAGTACAGGCGGTCTGCCATTTCATAATCCGTGCTGACGGTTTCCGGGTTGTTGTTCAGCATGATCGTTTCAAACCCGAGGTTTTTCAGCGTCATGACGCCGTGCACGGCGCTGTAGTCAAACTCGACTCCCTGGCCGATCCGTATCGGGCCGGAACCGATGATCAGGGCGCGCTTTTTCGTTTTTTGAGAGATGTCTCCGTCGCTTTTCCCAAAATACGTCGAGTAAAAATAGTTTGTCTTCGCATCAAATTCAGCTGCGCATGTATCGACGATTTTAAAGGATGCGGCTATGCCCATTTTCTTGCGGAACGCGCGCACTTCTTCTTCCGTCTTTCCGGTGAGGGAAGCGATCGTAAAGTCGGTAAATCCCTTTTCTTTTACCTTTTTCAAAAGGCTGACGGACAGCGCGTCTCCCTGTTCCATCAACATGTTTTCCAGCTGAATGATATTAGAAAACACATGAAGGAAATAGTTATCGATTTTCGTTTTCTCGTGTATCTCGCTGATGGAAGCCCCCCTGCTCAGCAGCTCCATGACCGCAAAGAAACGGCGGTCATCAGGAGTCTCAAGCAGCTTCCACAACACTTCTGAAGATGCGCCGCCAAGTTCGGGCAAATGGGTTCCTGACGTTTTCAGCTCAAGGGATGCGACCGCTTTTTGCAGGGCCGCTTCAAGATTGCGGTCAATCGCCATGACTTCTCCCGTCGCTTTCATTTTCGTGCCGAGCTTACGGTCGGCTTGTTTGAATTTGTCGAACGGCCAGCGCGGAAATTTGACGACGACATAGTCAAGAGCAGGCTCGAAGCTGGCGTATGTCGAATCTGTGAGCGGATTTTTCAGCTCGGCAAGCGTGTAGCCGACAGCCAGTTTAGCCGCCATTTTTGCGATCGGATAGCCGGTCGCTTTTGAGGCGAGCGCCGATGAACGGCTTACTCTCGGATTCACCTCGATGACATAATAATTTTTGCTTTCCGGGTCCAGGGCGAATTGAATGTTGCAGCCGCCGACGACATCGAGCGCGGAAATGATCTTTAAGCTGGCAGAACGAAGCATTTGATAATCCGCATCCGTTAATGTCTGCGACGGGGCGACAACGATCGAATCCCCCGTATGGACGCCGACCGGATCGATGTTTTCCATATTGCAGACGGTAATGCATGTATTGTTTCTGTCACGCATGACTTCGTATTCGATTTCTTTAAAACCGGCAATGCTTTTTTCGACAAGACATTGGTGAATCGGGCTTGCGAGGAGGGCGCTTTCGATTAAAGGCAGGAACTCCTCTTTCGTCGCCGCGATGCCGCCTCCTTTTCCGCCCAATGTATAGGCCGGCCGCACGATAATCGGAAAACCGATTGAGAGCGCAAAACGAAGCGCATCATCTTGATTGTCAACAATTTCTGAATCCGGCACAGGTTCGTTCAGCTCCTTCATCAAGGCGCGGAACTTTTCCCTGTCTTCGCCCTTTTCGATCGTATCAACAGATGTTCCAAGCAGCTTTACCCCGTATGTTTTAAGAATGCCGGCCTTTTCGAGCTCGACGGCCAAATTCAGCGCTGTCTGTCCGCCCAGATTGGCGAGCAGTCCGTCCGGTTTTTCGCGCTTGATGATTTGTGTGAGGCTTTCCACTGTCAAGGGCTCAAAATAGATTTCATCTGCAAAAGATTCATCGGTCATGATGGTCGCCGGGTTGCTGTTGACAAGAATCACCCGGTAGCCTTCGCTTTTCAGCGCCATGCAGCCCTGGGTTCCGGAGTAGTCGAATTCAGCGGCCTGCCCGATGATAATCGGCCCCGACCCGATAACGAGAATGCTTTTGATGGTTTGATCTTTAGGCATGGGCGATCTCTCTCCTTGCTTCGTTCAATTTCTGCAAATATTCGCCGAATATCCACTCGCTTTCAGCCGGTCCCGGATGGGCTTCCGGATGAAACTGAACGGATATGACAGGCAGTGTTTTATGCATCAGCCCTTCTACTGAACCGTCGTTGACATGATAAAATCTGACGGAAAATTCATTTTCGCTGATGGTGTCCCGATCGACGACATAGCTGTGGTTTTGGCTTGTCATGAACACGCGTCCGGTCTCTTTGTCCATGACCGGATGATTGGCTCCCCTGTGGCCGAACGGAAGCTTATACGTGTCGCTTCCGAATGCGAGCGCGATCAGCTGGTGCCCGAGACAGATGCCGAGAGTCGGATAGGAAGAGATGATATCCCGGAGTGCATCCATATATGGAAGGATCGCTTTCGGATCGCCCGGCCCGTTTGAAAGGACGATCCCGTCCGGATTCAGCTTTGAAATGCCGTCCATCTCTTGATAGGGAACGACCGTTACTTTGCAGCCCCGGTTTGCAAGCGATGAAGCGATCGACTTTTTATAGCCGAAATCGATCACCGCAATATGCGTATTGCCTTCCCTAAAGGCGCCGTTTTCGTTTTGTCCGGCAACCTGTGCCGCATAGTTTTCCAGCTGGCGCGGAGCCGGAATGCCGTCCTTTTGTTTCGTCAGTCTGGCATTCAGCGTCCCCTTTGCCCTGATATGCTGAACAACCGCTCTTGTGTCCACGTGCGATAAAAGCGGAACATCCCACTTCGCCAAGTATTCCCGAAGGCTTTCTGTCGCCTGATGATGGGAAAACCTGTCGCACGCTTCATAGACGACAACCCCTTTCACCTGAGGCCGTTTGCTTTCATCATCGCTTTCGTTTATTCCGTAGTTGCCAATCAGCGGGTACGTAAAGACAATAATCTGGCCTTTATAAGAAGGGTCTGTCAAAACCTCCTGATAGCCGGTCATGCCCGTAAAAAAGACGACTTCACCGGTGCAGCCGTCAAGACCGTCCAGTTCACCGCTGAAGGATGTACCATCTTCAAGAACTAAATATCCTTCCATCTTATGCCCACCTTTGATGAATAAATAATGATATTCATGAATTTTTATACTTACATATCGAAAAAAAATTACTGTTTTACAGCTGAATGATCTGCCATGACAGCTTTCAGTTTTTCCACGGCCGCTTTGATTTCACTTTTCGCAACCGTCAATGGCGGCAGAAGTCTGATGACGTTCGGACCCGCGGGAAGAACGAGCAAACCTTCCTTTTGAAGCGCTTCGATCAGCGGCTGTACAGGTTCCTTGCACTCGATTCCGGCGATCAGCCCTTTCCCGCGGATATCTTTTACAAG
Organism: Bacillus sp. J41TS8; assembly: GCF_018333035.1. Taxonomy (NCBI): domain Bacteria; kingdom Bacillati; phylum Bacillota; class Bacilli; order Caryophanales; family Bacillaceae; genus Bacillus; species Bacillus sp. J41TS8. The sequence continues at coordinate 4,441 of NZ_BORF01000005.1, read as the reverse complement.
CGGAAATTGAAGCTTTTCTTTCAGCTGTTGATGCAAAAAAGCTCCTTTGGCGCTCACTTCTTCAAGAAAGCTGCTTTCAAAAATGGTCTCCAACGTGGCGTTTGCCGCAGCCATCGCCAGCATGTTCCCTCCGAATGTCGAGCCGTGGGAACCCGGAGAGAACGCTTCTGAAAGCTCTTTTTTCCCGATCACGGCTCCGACCGGAAAACCGCTGCCCAGTCCTTTCGCGACGGTGATGATATCAGGTGACAGCCCTTCGTATTCATATCCGAAAGCTTTACCGGTGCGTCCAATTCCTGTTTGAACTTCGTCGACGATAAGGAGAGCCTGCTTATCGCGGCAAAAATCTTGAACGCTCTGCAGAAATTCCCTGCTCGCAGGGATGACGCCGCCTTCGCCTTGAATCGGCTCGAGCATCACTGCCGCGATATCTTTTTCATCCTGCAATTCGGCAAATGCTTTCGGCTCGTTGTAAGGTAAGTAGTGGAATCCTTCAAGCATCGGTCCGAATCCGAGCTTGATCTTTTCCTGTCCGGTTGCGGCCATTCCCGCATACGTGCGTCCGTGGAACGATTGCTGAAACGTTATGATTTTTGTTTTTTGTGTATGTTTTCGGGCGAGCTTTACCGCCCCTTCATTCGCTTCCGCCCCGCTGTTGCAAAAGAAGACGAGATCGCCTGCACTGTTTTTGGCAAGAAGCTGTGCAACCTTTTCTTGAAGCTCATTTTGAAACAGATTGGAAACATGCCAGACATCATCAAGCTGTTTTTTGACAGCAGCTGTCACTGAATCGGGGCAATGCCCGAGATTGCAGACCGCGATTCCCTGGACGAAATCAAGATAAGCGTTCCCCTTCTCATCCTGAACGATCGTGCCTTTCGCTTTTTTAATATTGATATTCCAGCGGCTGTACGTCTGAAATAAATGACTCACGATACGGCCTCCTTTTGTTTAATGATTTTCGTGCCGATGAAATCGTCTTTCGTGAGGAAAGATCCTTTTCCGCTCACGATCATCACTTCATCCACTTCATCTGTGAGGGCTTCTTTTGCAGAATGCACTTTTGGTATCATGCCTCCCGAGATCACGCCTTCAGCAATCAGGCTTTCGATGTCTGCCGGCGTCAGCTCTTTCAGCATTTCTTCGTTTTTCATAATCCCTTTAACGTCTGTCACAAACATTAATTTGTCAGCGTGCAAGGCTGCCGCAACAGCCGACGCCGCCAAATCGGCGTTCACATTCAAAGTCTCACAGCCATCCGTCATCGAGAGGGGGGCGATAACCGGAATAAAGCCTTTTTCCATGAGCGCTTCGGCCATTCGGCCGTTTACTTTTTTAATGCGCCCGACCTGACCGTATTCTTTTTCATTTAAATAGTCGGCAAGGAGCAGTCCCCCGTCTTTTCCTGATACTCCGACAGCCGGAAGGCCGTGCTTTGTCAGCTCGGCAACGAAAAATTTGTTGATCGAACCGGATAAGACCATTTCAGCGACTTCAAGAACCGCTTTTGTCGTCTTGCGCTGTCCGTTGACGAATTCGCTTCGAATATTGAGTTTCTTCAGCATCTTTGTAATATCGGGCCCGCCCCCGTGGACGAGTGCGATTTTCCAGCCGCTTTCGGTCAGCTCTTTCAGATTTTGAAAAAATTCGTCCGATAGTTCGCGGATGACGCTTCCGCCGCATTTAAAAACGATTGTTTTATCCATTGTGATCCCCTTTTTACGTCCGATAGCTTGCATTGATTTTGACGTATTCATAAGTTAAATCGCAGCCCCAAGCCGTACCCTTTCCGTCACCTTCCTGCAAGCGAACCTCGATTTTCACTTCGCTGTTTTCTAAATATGTTTTGGCCAGCTCTTCTGAAAACGGCTGCGGTTCGTTATTTTTAAAAAGGCATTGGCCGCCCAGGTAGATTTCTACCTTCTCCGGTGTCACAGCAGCCATGCTGTCTCCGATCGCGACAATGATTCTGCCCCAGTTCGCATCCGTTCCGTAAACCGCGGTTTTTACAAGGTTTGAGCCGACGATTTTTTTGGCGATGATTTGCGCTTCAAGATTGCTTTTCGCACCGTTCACTTCAACCTCGATCAGCTTTGTCGCCCCTTCCCCGTCTCTCGCGATTTGTTTGGCGAGGTCTGTGCAGGCAAGCTGCAGGCCTTTTTTGAAAACCGGCCAATCTTCGTGTTCTTCATGGAGGCGCTCATTTCCGGCGCATCCGTTCGCCATGACGAGCACCATATCGTTAGTCGATGTGTCGCCGTCGACTGTGATCTGGTTGAATGAAACGTCCGTAATTTCCCTTAATGCCCTTTGCAGCGCGCTTTCTTCGATGCATGCATCTGTTGTGACAAAGCCGAGCATCGTCGCCATATTCGGGTGGATCATTCCCGACCCTTTGGCTGCTCCGCCAATCGTCACTCTTTGACCGCCGATCGTCAGTTCATAGCACGTTTGTTTGATCACCGTGTCTGTCGTTAAGATCGCTTCTTCGAAATCGCCTTCGGCAGGCTCAGTCTCGGCGAGAAGGCTGATGCCTTTTGTAATGCTCTCCATATTGAGGTATTCGCCGATGACGCCGGTTGAGGACACGGCCACCAGTTCCGGCTCGATCCCAAGCATATCAGCGCTTTGGCGGCGCATCTCATATGCATCTTTTAAGCCCTGCTCTCCCGTACATGCGTTGGCATTTGCGCTGTTGACGATGACGGCTTGCAGATGCGCGCTTTTTTTGAGACTTTCCTGCGTCACCTTGATCGGCGCAGCCTGAAAGTGGCTTTGCGTATAAACGGCGGCGCTCACCGCCGGTCTTGAGCTGATGATAATTCCAAGATCCTTTTTTGAATAGCGGAGGCCGCAGTGAACCCCTTTTGCCAAATAGCCTTTAGGCGAAGCGACATTTCCGTCTGTTTTTTTTATGCTGTCTTGACTCACCTGAATCATATGTTTGTTCTCTCCCGTCTTATGGATAAATTGGCGTAAATTCAAGCCCGGCGGTTTCGCTCCAGCCATTCATAATGTTGAAGTTTTGAACAGCCTGACCCGCTGCTCCCTTCATCAAGTTATCGATCACTGACACAATTGTCACTCTGTTCGTCCGTTCATCAACGGTAACGCCGATATCGCAAAAATTGCTGCCGTACACCTCTTTAGTTGCAGGGAACGAACCGGGTTCTCTCACTCTGACAAAGTATGAATCTTTATAAAATTTTGAAAAAATAAGTTGGAGCTGCTCGGCATCCATGCTGTCTTTCAGTTCTGTGTAGATGGTCGCCATAATGCCCCTTGTCATCGGAACTAAATGCGTGCTGAATGTGATCGGTTTAAATGCGGAGTCCCATTGTTTAACAATCTGCTCGATTTCAGGCGTATGCTGGTGTTCGTTTACCTTATATATTTTGAAATTGTCATTGATCTCTGAAAAGTGAGTGCCCATCGACGCCTTTCTGCCTGCTCCCGATACCCCTGTTTTCGCATCGATGATGACAAAAGATTCGTTGATGCTGCCGCTTTTGACGAGCGGCGCCAAGCCGAGAAGAACCGCTGTCGGGAAACAACCTGGATTGGCTATGTACTGCGCCGTTTTAATGTCTTCCCGATTCAGCTCAGACAGTCCGTATACCGCTTTTTGAAGCACGTGTTCAGGCGCGGCTTCCCTTTTATACCATTTTTCATAGACGCTCGGGTTCTGCAGCCTGAGATCGCCGGACAGGTCAATGATCGGTATGTCATATGCATCAAACTGTGGCGTCAGCCGGCTGGATACCCCCGGAGGCGCAGCCATAAATAAAAAATCGATTTCGTTCGAAATTTTCTTTACTTCGATCGGTTGCAGGTGTTGATCTGTCAGTTTCATAAGGTGCGGGTATGCGGCATCATAGCGGGCTCCCTCATCACTCGATGAATACAATATGCATTCATCTGCATAAGGGTGCAACTTCATAATCCTCATAATCTCTGCCCCTCCATAGCCAGTAGCACCTATAATACCTATTTTCAAAACAAGTTCACCTTCTTGGTCTTTGTGAAATTATTTAACATTATAACATGAATAAAAATTAATTCAATTGTATATTTAATATTTTTTGTTCATCTTTCATATTGGTTCTTTCCTCCCGCCGGCGGTCCTTTTTCAGCGGCTTGGTCGTGCTCCGTTCCCATCTTCCCGGATTCTCCGCTTTTCAAACCGGAGAATGTGCCGGCTGGCGTTTTTGCAATAAAAAAAGAACGCTTGTACAAGCGTTCTTTCAGACCGTTGACAAAATAGGTCGGATTTCTATGATCCGACCTATTTTTGTCCATTTTGTTCTATTTTTCCGACGAAAAAGCTGGCGATGAGGACCTTTCCAGGTCCAATTCGCCAGCTTTTTGAGATTCATGGCAGCGAAAACAAGCATCGCCTGCATGGACAATTTTTTCTTACCCCGTAGGGTTGTCCAGCGCA